>NZ_JAAHHT010000090.1 GCF_010672085.1 Okeania sp. SIO3I5 | reverse complement strand
AACCTCCCTTCGCTCTTGGGTTCTCTCCTCCTGCTGCATTCAAAGCCTGATTTAAAGTTGCACCAGAGGGAATTTCTATTAATCCTGGTCTAACAACTTCTCCTACTACACTGACTTGAATAGTAGCAGGAACAAAGTTGGCTTTTGCCACTTCACTAACCTCTCCTGGGGTAATGTTAGTAGTCTTAGGAACAATAAGCGTATCTCCATCTTGAACTATAGTATCTTGATTTATATCTCCTTCTTGTAAGAGTTTCCATAAATCTATGTTAATAATTTGCTCTGTACCAATACTAGTCAAACGTTTTAGTTGAATTTGACGAATATCTGCTGATAACTCTACACCTCCAGCAAGTTGAAGGGAACGAGTAACAGTTGGCAGACCTCCGAGTCTGATTTCAATGGTAGTATTTCCACCTTGGACTACATAGCTTCCTGGACGTTTAACTTCACCTACTACTAAAACAGAACGGGGTTGCGCTATATCAGTAGCCAAGTTGCTCAATGCTAACTGACGTACTTGTGTCAAATTAGAGTTATTGGCAGTAGGAATAAAAATACTATCCCCATCTCGCAGTGTAATGTTTTGACAACCATCGCCATTTGTTATTAGTTGCCACAGATTAATTTGGAACTCTTGTCTACCCCTAGATGTTTGGCCTCGACTTACCTTGACTTGGCTAAGATCGGCAGTTAGGGTAGCTCCTCCAGCCAAGTCGATTGCTTCTGTTATACTGGGATTTTGAATTCCTGGTCTAGGATCTCCTGAACCACTGTTTAAAGGAACTGTATATGCTCCAGGGTTAGCTATTTCTCCAGATATTAAAACGTTTACGGGGCGAGGAGCTACAATACTCACAGATAGCAAGGGAACTTCTTTAAAGAACCGAAGGTACTCAGTGCTAATGACCTTAATAAATTGTTGAATTGTTAGACCACCTACTGATACACTTCCAATCATAGGCATGGATATAGAAGCATCTGCCGGAATCAAATACAGAGCGCTTAATTCTTCTAATTCTAAAAATTTAACATTGATGCGATCGCCAGGCCCTAAAATATATTTTTCTTCCAATTGAGGACAGGTTAGAGCTAAAGTATCTGTAGCTTTCTCTTGCCCAGAAGGAAATTCAGCGCGACTAGAAGATGGCCAAGTAATCAATGCTAAACCTAATAGACTCAGGCTCAAAGCTGGGTCAACTATTTTTCTGACTAAACCGATATAGACCATATTTACTATAACCACTATGGGTATACTCAAAATCTTTTAGTCAAACTTATAATAAATTATATCATTTTCTAGCAGTAGTCTCGGCATAAAACCAAGACTATGAGCAAAAATAAAATAGTTAAGCTATCATATTAACACTTATACACAATATGTAGGCATATCGGCAATCCTAGCATTCTCCAGTCAAAAGGACTATGAAAGAGTTACTGTTTGAACCGATAGTTCTTTGCGTTTTACTTCCTTTAGGAATAGTTTGTCTGTTGCTAGCTTTTCAAATGGCTACCAACAAAAAAATAGTTCCCATTCTCGAAGGTTTATTTCTTCATACCTATCTGTACATGATGAATGGTGTTGGAGTTCCACCTTTTGCTCTCGTAAATCCCAGGTCTTTTGGCGATTACGATCGCGAGATTTCTAGGATGGTACTAGCCTTAACAGTTTATATTTGCGTCATTGTTGTTTTAAAATCTTGGTTTAGCAAAATATTTCCTAATTCCTTATTACTTCTACTTACAAAAGATCCTTTTTTGGGCTTATTTTGCATTTATTTGATGCTGTCGATGTTTTGGTCAGAAACCCCTTTGCTCACCTTCCGAACGTCATTAACATTTTTAGGTGTAGGAGTTGTTTCTGCTCATATTGCCAGAAAATATAGTATGGATGAGATTGCCAAGATAATTCGACGAACTTGTAGCATAATTATGGTAACAAGCGTTTTATATGCTCTTGGTTCCTCTAGTGGAAGACATGAGAAAGGATGGAAAGGAGTTCTAGGTCATCCAATATATTTGGGAAATTTAATGGCTTTAAACATAGCAATGTGGACTGTTAATGCAATTTATAATCCTCAACAACGCCCGTTATCCCTCGTCATTATTGTATTTTCATTGTTAACAATGCAAATGGCTGACTCTTCTGGAGCCTTTCTCAGTTGGGTTACCTGTATGGGAATGGTAGTAATGCTTCGTTTTACCAAACACTTACCCCCAAAACTGGCTTTTAGTTCTGTATTTATTTCCATGATAGTTCTAATTTGTTTTTTCCTTGTATTTAAATACAACGAAGCAGCTATTTACACTGCTATGGGCAAAGAGCCTACGTTGAGTGGACGAACTGACTTCTGGCCTCTGATGATAGAACGAATGAAATTACGTCCCTGGTTTGGTTATGGAGTAAATGGTTTTTGGCAACATTGGCGAGGTGGAGAAAATCCTGCTCATGGTATTGCAACTGTTTGGGGTTGGATTCCTCCTCACGGTCATCACGGGTGGTATGACCTAATCTTGCAGCTAGGGTTAGTCGGATTAATTTTGTTTGTTATTTCTTTTATTAATACAGCTTTTCAAGCTACTTTATATTTGACTCGTGTCAAGCCTGGTGAAGGTTCGTTTTTTCCTTTTTTGTTTTATACTATTTTGATTATGATAAATATGACTGATAGCAATCTTCTGAATTTCAATTTTGGTTGGGTTTATTATATCATTTTATCTATAAGATTACGTCTTAAATAATAAGTAGATAGGCGTTAAAATTTGTCGCTATGTAACAAAATGTAAATTTCCACTAAAATCAACTTTAGGTTCGAGCTTGGAGTTAGTTGACAAAATATAGTTAAGCTTTTTTGTGGATACCTACTTAGAGTTTGCGGAAAAAGCCTTATGGGTAAGGGTAGGATTCAGGAGGAATGAGTGAGGAAGCACGAGGATGAATTATCCCTTGATTTTTATGCCATAGTCAACCCAAAATCCTAACTTGATGCAGCTATTGAGAAGGAAAATATTGTATTTTTTCAAGATAAAAAAGGCTAAAACCTTTACCTATTAATGCTTTGAGTTTTAATATCCAAGCTATTATTTGGCCACAAAATAGCTTGGAGATTAGACCTCTTATCTTAATAGTAAGAGATATTGCTAGAGAGCCAGAAAATAATGTTCAACAAGTTCAATAGATTCTATGAAAAATTAACCCCAGCAACTCGTAAAATAATAACCAATACCACATGGCTTTATTTCGACCGCATCTTTGGCAAAGGCTTGGCTCTTATAATCAGCATTTTGGTAGCTCGCTATTTAGGGCCAACAAAACTAGGAAGCCTATCTTTTGCATTAGCTATTGCCTCTCTAGTGGGCATCGTTGCTAAACTGGGATTAGACCAGTTAATAGTAAGGGATATCGTTAAAGAACCAGAAAATAAAGATGAAATCCTCGGTACTACTTTTATTCTCAAGGTTTTTGGTGGTTTTATTAGTTTATTCCTCACAGTGGGAGTAGTTTTTTTACTGCGTCCACAAGATAGATTAACTCTTTGGTTAGCGGGGATAATTGCTGGAGGAAGTATTTTTTTAGCGTTTGACGTTATCGAATTCTGGTTCGAGTCCCAAGTAGAATCAAAGTATACCGTTATTGCTAAAAGAGGAGCATATATTCTCACTAGCTTGATCACAATTTTACTGGTTCAATTTGAAGCATCTCTTTTACCATTTGCTGGGATAAGGACATTAGAAGCAATTTTAATAGGAGTAGGACTGGTATCTATGTTTCAGACTCGCCATTCCTTGAAAGCATGGCGTTGGAACTTTAAGCGTGGTATAGCCCTTTTAAAAGAAAGCTGGCCTTTGATTTTTACGAGTTTAGCTATTACAATTTACATGAGAGTAGATACAATCATGCTTTGGGAAATAACAGGAGACGACTCAGTAGGAGTTTATTCTGCTGCTGTAAAAATATCAGAAGCATGGTATTTTATTGCTACATCTCTAGTAGCTTCAGTATTTCCTTCTATTGTTAAAGCCAAAGAAGTTAACGAAAAACTCTACTACAAAAAATTACAACAGCTATTTAACCTAATGGCATTAATAGGTTATGTGATCGCCATCCCCATGACATTTTTCTCAACTCCTTTAGTATTACTTTTGTACGGCCCAAATTATCTAGATTCTGGCAATATTTTAGCAGTACATATATGGGCAGCATTATTTGCATTTATGGGAGTAGTTCAAATCCCTTGGAATATTACAGAAGGTTTAACTAAATTGTATTTAGCAAGAACTTTAGTGGGAATGCTTTCTAATGTCGTGCTTAATATATTTTTGATTCCTCTATATCAGGGATTAGGGGCAGCGATCGCTACTGTTATTTCTTATGCAGTTTCAGGTTTTTTCGCAAACTTATTCGATCCTAGAACAAGAAAAATATTTAAACTCCAAGCTAAATCATTAATATTTCTCAAATAAAGGTACTTTCATTGAGAATATTTTTCTGAAAACAGCAAACAAAAATTAGAACAAAGAAGAATTTTTTATGAAGGATTGGCAATTAAAAACTCCAGTTGTATTTCTAATATTCAATAGACCAGACACAACAGAAAAAGTTTTTGAAGTAATTCGTCAAGCTAAACCCCCTAAACTTCTTGTAGTAGCAGATGGTCCTCGTGTAGATAGACCCGAAGACATTGAAAAATGTGCTGCTGCTAGAGCAGTCATAGATCGCGTAGACTGGGATTGCCAAGTCTTAACCAATTACTCTGAAACAAATTTAGGTTGTCAGGAACGTGTGGCTAGTGGTTTAGATTGGGCATTTGACAATGCTGAAGAAGCAATTATTTTAGAAGATGATTGTGTTCCTCACATTACATTCTTTCGATACTGTGAAGAACTACTTGAATACTACCGTGATGACAAAAGAATTATGGTAATTTCCGGTCAAAATGTTCAATTTGGCCGCAAAAGATGTGATTATAGTTACTACTTTTCTCGCTATAATCACATCTGGGGATGGGCGAGTTGGAAAAGAGCTTGGGAATATTATGATTTTGATATGAAACTCTGGCCGAAACTACGGGAAGATGGCTGGCTTAAAGACATATTAACAGACCCTCATTTTGTCAAAGTTTGGACTTATGCTTTTGATTCTGTTTATAATGGCAAAATCAATACTTGGGATCACAGATGGACATTTTCTTGTTGGATTAATAGTGGTCTTACTGTTCTTCCTAATGTTAACTTGATAACAAATATTGGGGCAGGTAGGGATGATGCAACTCATACTAAAAAAGTTTATGCATATAGTAGTATTCCTGCCGAAGAGATGACTTTCCCTCTTAAGCATCCAGACTTTATGATTAGAGATGCGATAGCTGATGATTTTAGTCAAGATTTATACTATGATTACAAAGCTAAATTCTGGAAACGAGTGAGAATTAAATTGCAAAATATCTTGAAAATTCAAGATTCAAGATATAAAATCCAGTAGGCACTTCAACAAATTAACTCATACTTTCAAAGTTTAACTTGGTTAAGCAAAAAAATCTTAGCTTTTGTCTCTTGTATCTGCTGAAAAACTTTATTTCAACAGATTATGATATGTAATTCTTAGATTTTACTTGTAAACTTAATTCAAAATAAAGCTCAATAGTAATGAACTATCTAAAGTCAAAAATTAAAAATTTTTTACCTGAAAAATATGTCTTTTTTTATAGATACTTGCGTGACTTGGTAAGAGGATTGCTGCACATTGGTAATAAAGTTTATTGCCCTGTATGTAACGGACACTATAGAAAATTCTTAGTGGCGCACTCAATTAACAAGCCTAACGAACAATGCCCCAGGTGTGGTTCCATGAAAAGACATCGCTTGTTATGGCTTTATCTGAAAAACAAAACGAATTTTTTTGATGAAGATTTAAAAGTCTTGCACTTTGCTCCCGAATACTCTTTTTACCGAAGGTTTGCTAATCAGAAAAACTTGGATTACATTAGTGCAGACCTTTATTCGCCACGGGCAATGGTAAAAATGGATATTACAAATATTCTTTATGAAGACAATTTGTTTGATGTAATTATATGCAGCCATGTCTTAGAACACATACCAGATGACAGAAAAGCTATGTCAGAATTATGGAGGGTTTTAAAACATGGTGGTTGGGCAATTTTGCAAGTTCCAATAGATATTAATAGTCAAGAAACACTTGAAGATCCAAATATACAATCACCTGAAGATAGACTACGTTTCTATGGACTAGAAGATCATGTAAGAATGTATGGGCTTGACTACAAAGATAGGCTCGAAGAAGTAGGATTTACAGTCAAAGTAGATGAATATGTCAAAGAATTAGGCAGTGATATAATTGAAAAGTATGGCTTGATGGAAACGGAAAACATATATCTATGTATTAAACAGTAATCTACTATAAATAAAATATTTTGGGTGCATCTTTCAAATGATGGATAATGGATAATTAAAACTATCTCTTGATGTATACTTTATATCTGTGACAAAAAGTTGGATGATAAACTTAAAAAAATATTTTTTATTGATTGTCTGTAGCATATTAACTACAGTAATTATTACTGGAATATTAAATCATATTTTTACTAATCATCAAAATCAAATAAGTTCGGATACTGTCCTAAATAATTATGAATTTGTTAAAGACTTTGTTAAATATGAACCAGAAAATAACAATCCAGTAGATGAAGAATTAGTCAGTCAAATTATATATATTAATCCCCAGAATATTAAAGCTTCAGATAGTAATCCAGGAACAGAAGAATTACCACTAATAACCTTAACTAAAGCCACTGAAATTGCTAAACAAAACTATCAAAATAATCTCGGTACAAAGGTAATAATTTATCCTGGAATTTATCGAGAAAGTGTAAATTTTTTTATTGAAGATAAAAAACAGAACGCCCCCATAATATTTGAAGCTAAGGAACCAGGAAAAGTAATCATTTCTGGTTCAGATATCTGGAAAAATTGGACTCAAGAGCCAAACTCAAAAATATATACCCATAATTGGCCCTATAAATGGAAAGTAGGCGAAAATCCTTGGGCAAAAGATATAGAGGTAAAGCCAATTGTGCGCCGAAAAGAAATAGTTTTTGTTAACGGCAAATTGTTAAAGCAAAAACTTTCATTCAATAAACTAAAAGAAGGGAATTTTTACATATCTGAAGAGGCAGAAAAAATTTATATCTATCCTGAATCAGGAACAGATATGGAAAACAGTACTATTGAAGTAGGCACTCGTAACACTCTTTTTTATAGCAAAGGAATTAGTAATGTGGTTATTAGAGGCATCACTTTTCAACACGCTACTTCAAATTTTTTTAGAGATTCAGCAGTTTTAATTAGTTCTGGTGACAATATATTAGTCGAAAATAGTCAGTTTTTATGGAATAATTGGCAAGGTTTATATCTTTATGATTGCCAAAATGCTATAGTTAGAAAAGTCACTGCCAACTACAATGGTGAAAGGGGAATAGCCGGTTATAAATTAAGAAATGCTCTTTATGAAGATGTCGAAAGCTCTTATAATAACTGGCGGGGTAATTGGGGTGGCTTTTATGGTTGGGATGCAGGTCAGAAGTTTTTCTTCTTACGAAATGTAACGTTTCGTAGATACAAAGCAGTAGGCAATATGGCCTCTGGACTTTGGTTGGATTCAGATAATATCAATGTCTGGATTGATAGATCGCAGATATGTAATAATTTTCAGACAGGTTTGTACATAGAAACAAGCTATAATATTTTAGTAACTAATAGCAAGATTTGTCGCAACCGTGCCGACCCTAATGATGCATTTCATCATCCCGGTATAATTGGTTCCAATGCCAGTCATGTTACTTTAGAAAACAATTTAATATGTGGAAATGAACGTTCCCAAATTAAAGTTTATGTAAATAAGAAACGTCAAATTACAGATGGTTATACAGAAGAGAAATATTTCCTGAATAATGATAATTGGGTTTTAAAAAATAACAAAATAATTAGTGAAAATGCTAGTCAACTTTTAATTTATTTGCAGCCAAGTTGGCAAGCGTTTACAGGTAGTTGGATTAGTAAAAATAATACTTGGTACAATCCTGATACTCCCAATTCATTTCAGATTAGAGACAACAGAGAAAAAGCTAAAAGCCTTCAGGAATGGCAATCAATAGTTGGTTTAGACAAGGAATCTGTATTTGCTAAACCTCAAGGTAAATTAGATTGTATGTAAGCATTCAGTTATTAGCAGTCAGTTAGCCTCCTGGGTCGTAACTTCGTTAACAGATGCATAAAATTATGTAAGCAACGACTAGCTGACGGCTGAATGCTTACCATTGTATTTGAGTTGTTTTTGATAAGTTGTGGCTTTGAAAATAATTCAGAAAACTAAAGGTAAATTATGAAATTGACTAAAAGGCTTTTTTGTCTAAAAATATGTTTAACGCAAACTAACTATTATTATCATCAAGAAAAATTGTATGAAGAGATTTTCAATTCTCCCTAGATGAGAAAGCCTTTTGTATATAATCCTTTATCAATAAAGATTGATTAACTAACTCAGTAATTTTATCAAATAGAAATCTATGGCGTTTCTTTCAAAAGAGAAAATTTATAAATTACTTAATGAAAAAAATTCGGGTCAAAGGTATGTAGCTAGAAAGCTCTTTAATCTATTTCAGTCTCTAGGTTTTCATGTTGTAGGAGACCACTTTTATGAGATAATTCCCAATACTAAAGAAATACATAAAAAACATCACGATGAACCTCGAAATTTGCCGTTTTTAGCAGAAGTTTTACCCAAGGCAGAGAGAGGCAGAGATTGTATCTATCCTTGAGAAATGGGGTTATGAATTCTACGAAACATCCACAAAATATGGTTATAAAGAAAAGAATTACTACTTTTCAGGGGTTGATGCAATTGCTTTATATTGTTTAATCCGAGATTAGAAACCAAAACGAATAATTGAAATTGGACAAGGCTCTTCCACCTCTGTATTCGTTTCAGCTATTTCTAAAAATTATCAAGAAACCCAATTAATTACAGAATTTATTTCCATCGATCCTTACAATCGTTTTGAATTTCAAGAAATTGAAGGAGTGAAATTTGTTAATATTCGCGACAGCTTACAAAACGTTTCTAAGGAGACATTTTTATCTCTATAAGATTGTTATCCTTAAGGGAAACAGGAGAAAAATATATATATTTACTTCCTGATATTGAGTTTTAAGAAATAATAAGAAATAATATGATTGTTGGGGAAAAAGTTGACCAGATGTTAATTATTTCTTCAACCTAACGAACAAGGCTTGGTAAATAATTTAGTATCAGATGGTAATATTTGGTACAGTCGAGACAATTAGCAAGTATTTCAGATTAGTGTAAGAAATAGAGATAGAGAAGATTTTAAGAAATGGCAAGAATTAACTGGTCAAGAACAAACATCGGTATTTGCTTCTCCACCAGAAAACTATAGTTGCGGTAAATAGTAAATTTGAGTTAGACTGATGCTCAATGGGGTGCTAATTACTTAATTTTTTTTGTTAAAATTGGTAGGGCGTGTCAAACTTTGAAGAAAAAGAATCGGTTTATATAATCATACCAGTTCATAATCGCAAGCATCTGACCCTTGGGTGTCTTGAAAATCTCACAAAAACAGGCGATCGCGAGGAAAAGTGGAACAAGAATTTACCCTCGAAGTTTAAGTCCAAGCTTATATAAAATTGTACGAGGATTTTTTAAGTTCTTGTTAGACTAACGAGTTTTTTGTCAATAAAGATTGATGAAGTAAGTCAGTAATTTGATCAAACATAAGGATAAATCTATGGCGTTTCTTTCAAAAGAGAAAATTTATAAATTACTTAATGAAAAAAATGGCGGTCAACGGTATGTAGCTAGAAAGCTCTTTAATTTATTTCAGTCTCTAGGTTTTCATGTTGTAGGAGACCACTTTTATGAGATAATTCCCAATACTAAAGAAATACATAAAAAATATCACGATAAACCTCGAAATTTACCGTTTTTAGAAAAAGTTTTACCCAAGGCAGAGGCAGAGATTGTATCCATGCTTGAGAAATGGGGTTATGAATTCTACGAAACATCCACAAAATATGGTTATAAAGAAAAGAATTATTACTTTTCAGGGGTTGATGCAATTGCTTTATATTGTTTAATCCGAGATTGGAAACCAAAACGAATAATTGAAATTGGACAAGGCTCTTCCACCTCTGTATTCGTTTCAGCTATTTCTAAAAATTATCAAGAAACCCAATTAATTACAGAATTTATTTCAATCGATCCTTACAATCGTTTTGAATTTCAAGAAATTGAAGGAGTTAAATTTGTTAATATTCGCGACAGCTTACAAAACGTTTCTAAGGAAACATTTTTATCTCTAGATGAATCCGATTTTTTGTTTGTAGATAGTAGTCATGTTTATAAATTCGGTAGTGATGTAGAATATTTATTTGAAGAAATTTATCCTCAAATTAAACCAGGAGTCAATATTCACATACACGATATTTTTTCACCATACCATTATCCTCTTAGTTGGTATGTGAAAGAAAAAAGGTTTTGGAACGAACAATATTACTTAGAGCTTTTTATGCAGTTTAACTCAAAATTTAATGTTACTATACCAATTTACTTTATGACTAGAAATTCAAATATTTTGAAGGAAAAATGTCAATCTATTTGTACCTATGAAAATTTTAAATTTGCAGGCAACTCTTTATATTTGAGGAGAGTTAGTTAGGGAATGGGATGCCATAGTTGCAAGAAAATTAACCTTTTTGTTTGAGCGAAAAAAATCTTTCTGTAATTTGTTGCCAATGGGTATTCTGATAATATAGGAGGAAATAAAACGTATTTTTTAACTAATTAATCGGGAAAGTCTGATTCATTAGAGTTGTTGGGAATCAAACATAAAAATGGCGAAAATCTTTGTCAGTAAAGGTTTATAATGTTTTCTTTCCTAAAATCCTGAAACTCTTAGAGAGTGTTTGTCAACTAAAGATGAAGACTTTTAAAGTGCTTAATGTTGGGTGGATTATGGCGTCAACTTAAATTTTGGCTACGATTCATAGTTATTATCACCTAATCAACCCTACGCCTGGATTTAATATTCCTTTTAGAGACAGTCTCTTATATAGTAAATTTGGGCTAGACTGATTCTCAATCGGGTGCAGATTACTTAATTATTGTTGTTAAAAATTGGTAGGTATGTCAAACTTTGAAGAAAAAGAATCGGTTTATATCATCATACCAGTTCATAATCGCAAGCATCTGACCCTTGGGTGTCTTGAAAATCTGACAAAAACAGGCGATCGCCAAAAATATCATATTGTAGTAATAGATGATGGTTCCACAGATGGAACTACCGAAGAGATTAACGCTCAATATCCAGATGTAATAGTATTGCCCGGAGATGGAGATTTGTGGTGGACAGGAGCGATCACTACAGGAATGGAATATGCTTACGAAAAGGGTGCAGAATACTTTATTTGGCTAAATGATGATTCTTTGCCGGAGGTAAATACCTTACCATTCTTAATAGAATTTGCCAGCAAAAATCCTGATACAATTGTAAGTCCGACCTGCTATAACCTTGACGAAAAAAAAATAGAAGATAATGGTTTTAGGGGGAGAAAAACTTATTCTGCTAGTCCTGGTGAAAAAATATTTGTTGAGGGAATGTGTGGCTGGTGTACGGTAATTCCCAGGTCAGTTTTCAGCAAAATAGGACCACCAAATGCCAAGAGGTTTCCACAGTATTCGGGAGATGATACATATACCTTAAAGGCAACTCGTTCTGGATTTAAAGCTTGTATTTTAGGGGATGTAAAGGTTAATCTTGTAGGTCCTGTTCGTCAAGTTCATAAAGTTAAAAACTATATAAAACCGAATGTTACCCCTGTAGCAGCATTCAAGAGCTTATTTTGGACTAAAAAATCTCCATATTACATGCCTAGTAGGTTCTTCTACCATACGGAAAAGTATGGAAATGTTTTAGGGTCATTGTTGTTTGGGGTGAAAATAGCTCGATGGATGATAGAATTGACATCTAACTTTCTACGAGAGAATAAATAGTGATTGGGTTGCTCTTTTGCTGAAAATTCTCTTCCCAAAATGCCTCAACTTTTAAACTAGATTTTATCTAGTTAGTTTTCCGCACAATCATGGCATGCATTCAACTCTTTGGCAAAAAATATTTGTAACCTCCAAAGTCTCATGCTAGATTTATTGTTTTTGAGTTAAAGCTCTTTTGCATTCTAGATTTTCATATTTAACAATGATAGATAACTTAGACTTCAAGTACCTCAGAGCAAAATGGAATTATCTCAAAGGTCATGCAGCATTTAAAAAAGCGCCATTAGAAACAATTTGGCGTCTGTTCTATTGGGCAGTAAATTGTCAGTTAGGAATTCCAAAAACTATAAAATTACAGAAGTGGGGATGCAATTTTTTCTTACCTCCCAAGTTTACAGCGGCAGGGTCTACAGGGGTTTTTGTTCTGCGAGAAGACTACGAACCAGAGTTAGCTTATTTGGAGCAAGTTCTTTCACCTGGAAAGGTGTTTGTAGATGGAGGAGCTAATTTTGGAATTTATACGATAGTTGCTAGAGCGTGTCATCAATTAAATCTGAAAGATATACATGGCAAGAGTTTTGGGATGCTAGGTCAAGAAATACTTCAGACGCTAAAAACTTTGACTGACAAAGCGTTTAACCTCTAATTGATGACAGACCCTAGCTTATTTAGCACCAATGCAATAAGTTTTTCCAAGTAAACCCCATTTCTTAAAGACCTTCTTTATTTTGTAAAAAGGTAAGTTACTTATGAGAGTCCTTCTGTCTACCTACGCTTGCCGGCCTAACGAGGGGTCTGAGCCTGGAGTTGGCTGGAACGTAGTCCAGCAAATGACCAAATATCATCAGATTTGGGCCATAACTAGAGAAGATAATCGTCCCAGTATTGAAGCAGAACTAGCCAAACACCCCAATCCTAATCTCCAATTTGTATATTATGACTTTCCATCTTGGGCCACATGGTGGAACAAAGAACTGCGAGGGGTGCAACTACACTACTACCTCTGGCAAATAGGAATCTACTTCGTAGTTAAAAAACTGCACCGCGAGATTAACTTTGACTTGATGCACCATGTAACCTACGTTAAGTATTGGTCTCCAAGCTTCATTGCCTTACTTCCTGTTCCCTTTATTTGGGGACCAGTAGGAGGGGGAGAATCAACACCACAGACTTTCTGGCAAGCTTTTACCCTTCGGCAAAAGACTTACGAAACACTGCGAGACATAGCTCGTTGGGTGGCAGAACGCGACTGGTTTGTGCATCAAACAGCCAAACACAGCGTTTTAGCATTGGCTACTACTAAAGAAACGGCAGCACGCTTGCAGGTTCTCAATGTTAGAAAAGTTGAGGTTGTTGGACAATGCGGGCTAAATTACCAAGAAATAGAGCAACTTGGAAATTTACCCAGTGCGCCGGATTTTCCAATTAGGTTCATAAGTATTGGACGTCTTTTACACTGGAAGGGGTTTAATCTTGGTTTGGAGGCATTTGCTTCGGCCAAACTAAACGAAGCAGAATATTGGATTGTCGGTGATGGCCCCGAACGAAAACGACTTGAACAACAGGTAGAAAAATTAGGGATTAGCTCTCAAGTCACATTTTGGGGAAAGCTTCCACGGCAGGAAACTTTAAATAAGCTAGGAGAGTGCCACGTGCTGGTTCATCCCAGTCTGCACGATTCAGGAGGATTTGTTTGCTTGGAGGCAATGGCATCCAGTCTTCCAGTGGTTTGTCTAGACTTGGGAGGACCAGCTACTATGGTGACTGAAGAGACTGGCTTCAAAGTAGCTGCTAATGAAATAATTGATACGGTAAGTAAATTAGCTGATGCTATGACTTGTTTATCTAAGGAAGCAGAACTACGACTTCGTATGGGATTAGCTGCTCAAAGTAGAATTAAAGAGCTATATAATTGGGAATCTAAAGGGAAATTATTAGCTGATATTTATCAGGAAATCCAAGAAAAATCCTCAAAGTAACAATGATTGATGCGTATTTATTTTTATGTGAAAGTATTCCCACCAAATGGCAAACCCTTAGATAGAGGCATAAGTAAAGCTGTAGATGGTCTGGCTGATGGCTTACAAGAATGTGGGGTTAAAGTAACTATTTTCTGTGAAGGCGATCGAGATAGTTATTGTCAAACCGATAAAGGAGTTGAAATTCGATGTTTTGCTAATAAATTAAAGAATGACAAGCTTTTTTTTGTGTCAAATAAATTAAAGCTTTACATCGAACAATATCCCTCAGATTTGGTAATTCTTAACGCTGTATTTCATCCTAGCGTTTATGTTTTGTCTCGTTTTTTAAAAAAGTTGCAAATTCCTTATTTGGCCTGCCCTCACGACCCCTATCATCCTTCTATTTTTAGCAAAAATGCACACTTGAAATGGCCTTACTGGTATCTTCTCGAAAGCTCTATGTTGAGGCAAGCAAAAGCCATACAAGTATTAGATATTCGTCACGGGGAATTTTTACGTCGCTTGAGGATTAAGACACCTGTTATCGAAGTCCCCAATGGCTTTCATCCTGAAGATGTTTTACCCGAGTCAAAATTGCAGTGGCGGAAAAATAGTCCTCCCAAACTATTATTTTTAGGTCGAATAGATTATTATAATAAAGGACTCGATCTACTATTGGAAGCCTTTGCTCAAATTGTTATAGAAAAAAATATAGATGCTCATCTGACGATTCAAGGACCGGATTGGGGAGACAGAAAAATGCTCGAAAAGAAGGGGGAAAAACTTGGCATTTCAGAAAAATTATCTTTTTTAAAACCAGATTTTCGGGTTTCTCCTAGTTCAATAATTATTAACTACGATATATTTTGCCTTCCTTCACGTTTTGAAGGTTTTGGGTTGTCTGCATTAGAAGCAATGCTAGCTGGTAGAGTTTTATTAGTTTCTGAGGTTGGAGGAATTGCACCACACGTTAGCTTAAGTGGTTGTGGTGTAGTTGTCAAGTCAGAAATAGTTAGTATAAAAAATGGCTTGGAGAAACTTTTAGAATGTCGTTCGGAGTGGCAGGAAATGGGTATGGCAGGAAGACGTTATGTACTGGAAAATTTGCATTGGCAGCAAATTGCTAGTACGGCATTAGAAGAGTATAAACAAATATTAGCTAGCTCTAATATGAGTAAATAAAACACGATTATTGGATGCAATTATGCGGATTCTAAGCATACATAATCTCTATCAAATTCGTGGTGGAGAAGATGAGTCTCGGGAGACAGAAGAGCGTTTGCTTCGAGCAAAAGGACATCATGTTGATGTTTATGAAGAAAATAACAAGCGTGTCCCTACCTTGGGCAAACTGCAGCTTGCCTTCAGAACTATTTGGTCAGTGGAAAGTTATAAAACTGTCAGAAATCTCTTGAGAAAGGGCAATTACGATCTGATTCATGTCCAGAATTTTTTTCCCTTAATCTCTCCTTCAGTGTATTATGCTGCAAAAGCAGAAGGAGTACCTGTAGTTCAGACTATCCGAAACTACCGCCTGCTATGTCCCAATTCTCAGTTTTTCCGAGAAGGGAGGGTTTGCGAGGATTGTTTGGGCAAGTTTGTTCCTTGGCCTGGGGTGCTTCACGCTTGTTATCGAGATAGTAGGCCTACCACTGCTGTAGTGGCCGCAATGCTGACAGTACACCGGATTATGGCCACTTGGGAAAAAATGGTGGATGTTTACATTACTTTGACAGAGTTTGCATCCCAGAAGTTGATTGAGGGGGGTTTGCCATCTAACAAGATTGTTGTTAAGCCTAACTTTGTTTTGTCTGACCCTGGCCCTGGTGCGGGTAGTGGTGGTTATGCTCTGTTTGTTGGTCGGCTTTCCAGGGAAAAAGGACTTGATACTGTTTTAGGA
The DNA here is from genome assembly GCF_010672085.1 of Okeania sp. SIO3I5. Lineage (GTDB taxonomy): Bacteria > Cyanobacteriota > Cyanobacteriia > Cyanobacteriales > Microcoleaceae > Trichodesmium. The sequence continues at coordinate 17,159 of NZ_JAAHHT010000090.1, read as the reverse complement.
GCATGGGAGCTTTTACAAGAAAAGATTCCTCTAAAGATTGTGGGTGATGGACCTTTAGCAGAAATGGTGCAAGAAGCAGCTTTGAGAATTCCTGAAGTGGAATGGTTGGGGCGACGTCCCTTGCCAGAAGTCTACGAACTTATGGGAGAAGCGAAGTTTCTAATTTTTTCTTCAGAATGGTATGAAACTTTTGGGCGGGTGGCAGTTGAGGCTTTTGCTAAAGGAACTCCTGTAATTGCTGCTAATATTGGAGCGATCGCTGAATTAGTTGAATCAGGCCACACTGGCTTGTTGTTTCGCCCGGGGGATCGACAAGATTTAATTAGACAGATAGAATATGCTCATACTCATCCTGAAGAACTGATGCAAATGCGTAGGAAGGCCAGGGCTGAGTTTGAAGCTAAATATACCCCAGAAGAAAACTATCGTCAACTTATGAGAATTTATCAAAATTTAGTTAATAAATAATAAATAAGGGTGCATTTTTGATTTCTACTACTTGAAAATAGCCAAAGTTTTTAAACAATAAGGAGAAGAGAGTGAGCGTTGCTATTATTACCGGTTCAGCAGGCTTAATTGGTTCGGAAGCTTCTAAATTCTTTGCTGAAAAAGGCTTAGATATTGTAGGAATTGACAATAATATGCGCCAAGTCTTTTTTGGAAAAGATGCTTCGACATCCTGGAACCGAGAAAGATTAGAAAAATCTTTAGCTGGAAAATATCGCCATCTCAATATTGATATTCGAGATACGGAAGCAATAAATAAGACTTTTCAAGAATACAATTCCAACCTAAAATTAATCATTCATACTGCAGCCCAACCTTCCCACGATTGGGCTGCTAAAGATCCGCAAATGGATTTTACTGTTAACGCCAATGGCACTTTAAATCTTCTGGATGCTACTCGCAATTATGCTCCAGAAGCACCTTTTATTTTTACTTCAACTAATAAAGTTTACGGTGATACCCCCAACCGCTTGCCTCTGGTAGAATTAGAAACTCGCTGGGAAATCGAACAAGGCCATACTTATGAACCTGGCATTCGTGAGGATATGTCCATAGATAATTGCCTGCACAGTTTGTTTGGGGCATCTAAAGTTGCTGCTGATGTTCTGGTACAGGAATACGGACGCTATTTTAATATGCCTACGGCTTGTTTTCGTGGGGGATGTCTGACAGGGCCAAACCATTCTGGCACTCAATTACATGGGTTTTTAGCCTATTTAATGAAATGTACAGTGACAGGCAAACCTTATACTATTTATGGTTATAAGGGAAAACAAGTCCGGGACAATATTCACAGCGAGGATTTGATTAAAGCGTTTTATGAATTTTTTCAAGCCCCACGGGTGGCCGAAGTTTACAATACTGGTGGCGGACGACATAGTAACTGTTCGATGTTGGAGGCTACCCAAATGTGTCAGGAGATTGCGGGGCAGAAGTTAAATTCCACTTATGCTGAAGCTAATCGTATTGGGGATCATATTTGGTGGATTAGTGATAATGGCAAATTTAGCAGCCACTATCCTAACTGGAAGATGAAATACGATGTTAAAGAAATTCTCAAAGAAATTTACGAGTTTAATAAAGAGCGTTGGTTGAAAGAGGGGGAAACATAAATGATTGATGGGGGAAAAAAAAATATTGCTGGCGTATTGGTGAATGCCCTTGATTACGAAGCAGCTGTGTTCAAAATTATTGAAGCAGCTAAGGCCAAACAACCGATGGCTGTTTCTGCATTGGCCGTTCATGGAGTGATGACGGGGGTACAAGACCCTACCCATCGGTATCGTCTCAATCATTTCGATCTGGTTTGTCCCGACGGTCAACCAGTAAGATGGGCTATGAACTTGATGTACAAAACTAAGCTCAAAAAACCCGTTACTGGTCCTAACTTAACTTTGCTGTTGTGTGAGCAGGCGGCTGCTGAAGGGTTGCCGATTTATTTTTATGGTAGCAGACCGGAGGTTTTGGAGGCTTTATTGAAGAGGTTAAGCGATCGCTATCCCAACCTTGTCATAGCTGGAACTCAACCTTCTAAGTTTAGAAAAGTTTCTCCAGAAGAAAAGCTTGAAATTGCTAAGGAGATACGCGACAGCGGGGCAGCTATTACTTTTGTGGGTTTGGGTTGTCCGCGCCAAGAGGTATGGGCTTATGAGTATCGTGAAGCCCTATCAATGCCACTGTTAGCTGTTGGAGCGGCTTTTGATTTCCATGCCGGATTCTTGTCCAAAGCACCAAAAAAAATGCAAGCTCTAGGTTTGGAGTGGTCTTATAGACTTATCCAAGAACCGAAACGCCTTTGGAAACGCTATCTGCTTTTAGGTCCTTATTATATTTGGCTAATAATCTTGCAGATGTTAAAGTTGCGCCAATTTGACCCCACAAATTTGCCACAACCTCAGCAAGAAATCCTTTACGGTTAATATGCTCCATCAGGGAATAATACTACTTTAATTGTCTTGAGCAAAATCATAAAATCAAGGGCTAAAGACCAGTTATTGATGTACATCATATCCAAACGAAAAGCATTCTCAAAATCAATAATATTTGAGCGACCAGAAACTTGCCACAAACCTGTAATTCCTGGCATAACGTTATGGCGAATTAAGTGATGCTCTGAAAGTCCTTCAAAATCTCGAAGTGCTAAAGGACGAGGACCAACCAAGCTCATTTGCCCCATCAGAACATTAAATAGTTGAGGGAGTTCGTCCAAACTAGAACGACGTAGAAACTTCCCAATCTTGGTGATGCGGGGATCGTCTTTCATTTTAAACAACACCCCCCCTTTAATTTCGTTTTGTTCCTCAAGTTTTTTGTGCAATTGCTCTGCGTTTCTTACCATGGTGCGGAATTTCCAGAGCTTGAAATGACGGCATCTGAGACCTACTCGTGTTTGTTGATAAAATATAGGTCCTGGGGAATCTAATTTGATTAAGATTGCAATTAGTAAAAAAAGAGGAATAGCGAAAATGAGAACTAAGGTAGATAAAACTAGATCGAAGCTACGCTTAAGCCAATAGTCGCTGCCAATAATCATTGGAGGGCTAAATATAATTGTCGGCATACCGCCAATCATATCGATCTTGGGAACTTGGCTGGGAATATTTAAGCCTACAGGTAATACCCGCAAATGAATGCCCGCAGTTTTAAGACTCCAGTAAAAATCCATGTAGTTTGGTATTGATTCCCAAGAACAGACAAAAATTTCTCCCACTTTTTGTTGAGATATATCTTCTAAAATCTTTTGCCAGCGATGCAAATTTTCTTTGATAGATAAATCTATTTGCCCTAAGATTTTATATTCTTTATTACCGACTAATTTCAGAGCAATTTTTGCCACTAAAGTATCTTGAGCAGTACCCACTAAAAAAATTTTTTTAGGTAATTTCCCTCGTCTACGAATATTTGTAATATTTCCTTCTAGAATTAAACGACCTGCTAGTACAAATATCAGATTAAATAACCATGCAAGTAAAAAAGTAGAACGAGAAAAAATTGCTTCTGGTTCATAAAGGAAAGCTAGGAATAGTATAATTACTTGGGCAAAAGTAAGACTTTTAATTAACTTAAAATATTGACGACGACTTTCGCGCTCCCCATACAATCCAGCAGCAGCAATACTATTTAATGTAATCAGTAAAATTGATAGTAAAAATCCTGGTCGATCCACAGAATTTCCGACTAAATCAAAAGATGGAATTGCTGAGAAAATATTGAAATTATTACTAATCCACTGAGCAGTTTTCCAACAAATAGATACTACAATCGCATCTAGAAAAACAAATAAAATTGTACGCAACCAACCCACCCTAGTACCAGGACTAAGACTGAGAATTCTTTGAGGAGCACGTTGGTCGAATTTACTTTTTTGAACATCAGGAGTTATCGGCTTTTGTGAACCCAATATTTTTTTATTATCCTTAAACATCTTGTAATATCCATGATTTTTGCAGAAATTTAAGTTACTCTCAATACACCCTCTATCTAATTTTACTATCTAATACGACTAGGGTAAGTAATTATATATAAAATTATTGACCTGTATTTAGTTAGCAGTAAACAGTTACTAATTAGAGCTATTAAGTTTGACCGCACTATGTATGTGCAAATAGCGAAGTAAAGTTTTAATATTAATTTCTTTTCCCGATTTCCTAGTCTCTACTGTCCCATAATTTTGTATCTCATCAACTTGAAAACTACTGTAAGATGCCATGCTGAATAAATTCAAGGGCAACTAAAAAAGATTTTTTCAGATTTTCTATAAATTCAGCTTTAGTCCAACAGAAAAGTCTCTAACTAACTGACTTATTATCAATAATATAGTTATACAGAAAGTTTGATTTCTTAACCTTGATTTTTCGGCATAAATGCTTATATGTTTTGTAAGCATTTAGCTATTAAATTATTGATTATCTACCAGCGTTACGCTGTAAAGCAGTTATTCTCTGAGAATTAGCAAATACTCCTTCTCCTTGCATTTGATTTATAGGTGGTTTAATTTCAATTTTCATAACTTTTTCAGTAGAAATACAAACTGTTTGATCTATTAAATGAAAGGTAATCCAAGGCTGTTTTAGTAATTGTTGTAATTGAACTTGAAATTGTTGTGCATTAATGGGCAAATTGAAGGTTTCTGTGTGACCATCTATATAATAAAATGTTACTTCTGTACTGCTTTCTTGGGCGTATTTAGCAAATGAACCTTTCATTTTCTTTAGCTCCTAAATTTGATTAGTTAATAATTAACAATTAATAATTACATTTTCTGTAATATAAGGACTGGCGTAAGCATTCAGCAGTCAGCATTCAGCTATCAATTTCATTCTCTTGAGAGCAGGGATTGGCATCTTCGTGATTTAAAAGAATTAAAAGTATGAGTAAAAGCTCATGCTTGCTCCATTTATTAAAAAGCTTAGAGCTGAAAGCTAATAGCTGAATGCTTACGAATTGGCTAAAAGAAAGTTTTTTCTTTGATCCCTTTTATATTTGTTCAGAAAATTTGCTAAAAAACATATCCTCACTTCACTTTTTATAGCAGGGAACAGGGAACACTTAACTGGGAACAGTTGGAAAAGTGTTTCCTACTCTAAGATTCATCATCAGTCCATGTCCTAACCAATTCTTTCTTAGCTATAACATCAAAAGGTATTTAATAAAAACAAATATCTGCTCAAACTAACAAATATTTATAAAAGTTAAATTATCTTGAAAAATTTATGTGACTATGAAGTATGAATGGATTGAAATTACTGTCTATGAAAGCTGAAGTAGATTTAAAAAATATCTCAAAAAAGTGCTGGAAAACTTGGTAAAAGAATATGTAATTAATTTTGTGTAGATGCTTATCCTAATTACTGAAATTTCAAAAATTAAAAAGTATTTAATCTTTCCTTTCTGGAATGCTCCCCAAACATTGTGAACCCATTTAGATTCTTAGAAGGGGATTTAAACCTCTCCTAAAATTAACGGACTTTTAGAATCAGGGATTTAAACCCAAGATTTTCCGTTCCAGAATGCTTCGCTTGCCAGACATCTCTATCAATCCACAATTATCTAGGCTGATAGCTAATAGCTAGTTAAAAAAATATACACCCATCCTACTCGTACAAAATAATTATATTTTACATAGTTGACAATCACAATATTCAGAATTTTTAGTATAAACTTTAATCTAGAAAAAAATTATTAAAATTTTTCGAGAAAACCTGACAAATATAACAATAGTTGCCTATACTCAATAAAATTGACTCGAATAAGTGCCTTAGTTGCCATGATTAAATTTAGCAATATTTCCCAACCAGCCACAACTTTATTATCCCTAAATATCGCTCCAGCCCAAATTATTCGAGGGAAAAATGCTCTGGCCAAATCAGGAGAGGCGATCGCCCGTCTAGGCAATAATCCCCTGATAGTTGGAGGCGATCGCTCTCTGAACATTATCCAACCCTATCTCCAAGCTTTACTACAAAGCCATAACTTAAAATTTACCCAGGCTAACTATGGCTCAGATTGTAGTGAAGCAAGCTTGGCCAATCTTCGTCAAACTGTAGCCAACCAAAAAGCAGACCTAATAATTGGTATTGGTGGTGGCAAAGCTCTCGATACAGCCAAACTCCTAGCTTACCAATGTAATTTACCCATAATCACCATTCCCACCTCAGCAGCTACTTGTGCAGCTTGGTCAGCATTATCAAATGTCTACTCAGACCAAGGCGCTTTCTTATATGATGTGACTTTAGCTAGATGTCCAGAATTGCTCATTCTGGATTATGGGATTATTCAAACTGGGCCTCTCCGGACTTTAATAGCTGGTATTGGAGATGCGATCGCTAAATGGTATGAAGCCTCAGTTAGCAGTGGCCACTTAGAGCAAACAATGATTATTGCTGCGGTCCAACAAGCCAGAGTATTAAGAGATATCCTCTTTCAAAAATCAACTGCTGCCCTGGAAGAACCAGGAGGTGAAACCTGGCAAGAAGTCGTAGATGCAACAGTATTATTAGCAGGTTTAATTGGGGATATGGCCGGCACACAATGTCGGACTGTAGCTGCCCATGCTATTCATAATGGTCTAACTCATTTGTCTGCCAGTCATGGCACATTACATGGAGAAAAAGTTGCTTATGGTATATTAGTTCAGCTAAGGTTAGAAGAAATGGTACAAAACAATCAATTAGCTGTAACTGCCAGACAACAACTGTTAAAATTCTACAATCAGATTGGTTTACCAAAAAGTTTAAGTGACTTAGGCTTGAAAGAAATCACTTTATCTGAATTATGCCATGCTGCTGAAGTTGCTTGTAATCCAAATTCTAATATTCATCAACTACCATTTAAAGTAGTTCCAGAGCAATTAGTAGCAGCAATGGTTTCTACAACTGTCCCAATGGAGCTAGAGAAACAAAATTTTCCAAGTAATTTAGATGTTGATACTACCACAAATTCTAGAACTTAGATTTGAGGTACTGATAACTGATAACTGATAACTGATAACTGAATAATATATGTATTCGATTAACCCAGCAGACAGGGTACAAGCACTACCACCTTACGTTTTTGCTCGTTTAGATGAACTAAAAGCTCGCGCCCGCGAACAAGGATTAGATTTAATTGATTTGGGAATGGGCAACCCCGATGGGGCGACTCCTCAACCCGTTGTCGAAGCTGCCATTAATGCTTTACAAGATACTGCTAATCATGGTTATCCACCTTTTGAGGGTACTGCTAGTTTCCGCAAAGCAATTACTGATTGGTATTTTCGTCGTTATGGTGTAGAGCTTGATCCTGATGGAGAAGCTTTACCACTTTTGGGTTCTAAAGAGGGTTTGACTCATTTAGCTTTGGCATATATAAATCCAGGAGATTTAGTTTTAGCACCTAATCCTGCCTATCCCGCACATTTTCGAGGTCCTTTAATTGCTGGTGGTAAGGTTCATAGTATTTTGCTGAAACCGGAAAATGATTGGATTATCGATCTGGGAGATATTCCTGATAGTGTTGCACAGCAGGCAAAAGTTTTCTTTTTTAATTATCCTAGTAATCCCACTGGTGCTGTAGCTCCACGAGAATTTTTTGAGGATATTGTTGCTTTTGCCAAAAAGTATGAGATTTTGCTAGTTCACGACTTATGTTATGCTGAGTTGGCTTTTGATGGTTATCAACCTACCAGTTTGTTAGAAATTCCTGGAGGAAAAGATATTGGTGTTGAGTTTCACACTATGTCGAAAACTTATAATATGGCTGGTTGGCGCATAGGTTTTGTTGTGGGTAACTCTCATGTTATTCAAGGGTTACGGACTTTGAAAACGAATTTGGATTATGGTGTGTTTAGTGCTTTGCAGTCAGCAGCTAAGACTGCTCTGCAATTACCAGATGAATATTTATATGAGGTTCAAGAACGTTATCGCCAACGTCGAGATTTTCTGATTCAAGGTTTAGGGGAGTTAGGTTGGAATGTGCGAAAAACTCTGGCAACTATGTATTTATGGGTTCCTTGTCCGCCAGGAATAGGTTCGACTGATTTTGCTTTATCTGTTTTGCAAAAGACTGGAGTAGTGGTAACTCCTGGAAATGCTTTTGGTAGTGGTGGTGAGGGTTATGTAAGGATTAGTTTAATTGCTGAGTGCGAACGTTTGGGAGAAGCATTACGTCGGTTTGAGCAAGCAGGAATTTATTATAAGTAGATATTGTAAAAAATAATATAGAAACTTTTTATGAAACGTCTCTACTTGGCTTTCCGAAAAAGTTTTTCTAGTTTGTGAAGGCTTTGTTGCATGAAAGTAGCCATAGAAAATCCGTTCCGCTTTTCGGTTGTCAGATCCGACATGAAAGGTGAACCTAGTGGCAGCTATATCACCCTCTTTCTATAGATTGATGCGCTACCATTTATTGGCCAATAGTTAAACGCATCAAAGCCTTTACAGGTAAAAGTTTCAGCCCTTTTTTTGTCAAAGATTGATGTTTGATTTATTTATTGGACAATAGTTGTAGAAGTATGAAGTACATATGCTAGGCTATTGTGCGGTAACTATATGTTTTCATACAACAAAGCCGTTTGTGAATTATGTTTTGTGAACCTCGTATAGGTTTTCTAGGAACGTTTTGAATCAAATATTCCCGAAAATATTGTCAATAATTGCTAATGAACTATCAATGCTGTTTTCGGCTTGGCATCAGTTTCTACTACCTCCATCAGTTCTGCTTCGCAACCTGTGAAGTCTACGTATAAAAAGTTAATGTATCCCCATGAAATTCACCAGATATGAAAACGTCATTATCAAGAAACCTCTCTCAGCAATAGGTATTGTTTGCTCCAATCCTCAACGTACTCAGCGTCTGGTTAACCGTTATTTCCCAGAGGCTCAATTGCATACTGATAGTTGGGGCATAGTTATCTACACAGGTAGTTATCAGGGGCATGATATGTTTGTTGCCAGTGTACCAATGGGTGCTGGTGGCTCTGGCTTTGCCTTTCTGGAAATGTATGCTGCTGAGGCTCACTATATTCTTCGTTACGGCTCTAATGATCGATATGTAACTCCAGATAATCTTAGAGACATTAATATCATTGATGAAGTTAATAACCTTTATGGCTTGATGCGCGATTCGGGTATTTCTGCTTCACAATGGGGAAAGAGTCTTTTTGCTTCTCCCTTACTCGTGGAAAGTCTTCGGCATCAGGCAGAATTACTGTCTTGCCCAGTACAATTAATGATTTGCCATCATGTCGAAGATTATCACGCCTATAATTACCCTGAACTAATCGGTGAAAAAACTGATAATGTTAAAAGTTTGATTAATACCTTAGAAAGCAGTACCCAGAAAAAGAGTGCCTGGGATATGGAAACTGCTGCTTTGTTCTGGCGAGCAACACAGTTTGAAAAACACGCAGTGACAGTTCTACAGTCCTTAATTAAGCATCGGGGTGAAACGACACCTTATGAAGGAGATTATGGACGTATAGCAACAGAAATGGAACAAGTCTTTGGTCAGTTAATTTTGGACAGCTTAGTGGCGATCGCTTCTTAGGAATTGGTATGAGTTCGCTCATTCTTGCTAATAGGCATTTAAAATACGTTCTAGCTTAGTGGGAGTTGGCAGTATGAAAATAATTAGGGTTTGCTGAAAAAGTATTTTTGCTGTTTCTAGTAGTCAGTAGTCAGTAGTCAGTAGTCAGGAGAAATGGGAATTTTATGAGGATATAGTTGGAAAAATTGTCCCTCAATTTTTCTGCCATAATCATCCCAAAATAGTAGCTTTTTGAGCTTTTACCGCCAAAAAGTTGGTACTTTTTAAGGACTCAAAAATGCTAGAACATTTACCTGTCAATACTTTTATATTTAATCAGCAAGCCCTAATTAGACATAGTTAGGCATCACAAGATATTTGTTGTGATGCCCTTTTTTTCTATATTTCTAAGAATTGATTTGTAAACTTAGCTGAAAGTCTTACATTACCGGAAAATCAAGGTATAAAGCCTCTCCATTCATGGAGAAAAAAGCAGTCAAGGGAAGAAAAAAAAATTCCTTTTAGCCAATCCTCTTCTTTATAAGAAGAGGTAATTATTAATTATTAATTATTAATTATTGAACTAGCTTTTAGTAAGTTTGTGATTACTCGACGATAGCTCGCTAAGCGTAAGTAGAGCAAGAAATTCAGCCTTTTAATATTTACTTTGTAAATTAGCTCTAAGCCGACTCATGTTTTTTATGCCATGTAGGATGCCATAATAACTCAGCAGTAGAACGTTTTTCTACCATTTCTTTAGTGATACTGCAGCGGGTAACATCTTCACGGGATGGTAATTCGTACATAACATCTAACATTAATTCTTCTAAAATACCTCGTAATGCTCTAGCTCCTGTTTTACGTCTATATGCTTCTTGAGCGATCGCCGTGAGAGCTTCGTTTTCAAATTCTAACTTGACATTATCCATCTTTAATAATTTTTGATACTGCTTAACCAAAGCATTCTGTGGTTCGGTTAATATTTTCATTAATGCAGTTTCATCTAATGGGTCAATTACTGTTAAAACTGGCATTCTTCCAATAAACTCTGGAATTAAACCAAACTTTACTAAATCATCTGGTTCTAAATTTTTCAGTATATTAATATTCCGTTTTTCTTTTGATGGTAAAGCTATACTACCTTGATTAATATTTTCGTTCTGAATAAAACCCAACGATTTTTTTCCCTGTCGTTGTTCAACAATTTTTTCCAGACCTACAAAAGCACCACCACAAATAAACAAAATTGAGCTAGTATCAAGCTGAATAAAATCTTGATAGGGATGTTTACGCCCACCTTGTGGGGGAACATTTACTACTGTCCCCTCCAATATTTTTAATAAAGCTTGTTGTACGCCTTCTCCAGATACATCTCGCGTGATAGAAGTATTTTCACTTTTACGGGCAATTTTATCTATTTCATCTATATATATAATTCCTCTTTGAGCAGCTTCTATATCCAAATCTGCTACTTGCAATAATCTTAACAAAATATTTTCTACATCATCTCCTACATAACCAGCTTCGGTAAGGGTAGTTGCATCTGCTACTGCAAATGGTACATCTAGTAGTTCTGCTAAAGTTTGAGCTAATAGAGTCTTGCCACAACCTGTCGGACCCATCAAGAGAATATTAGATTTTTGTAATTCTACATCAGAGTCAACACTCTTCTGGGAATTATTTTTTGTTTGACAACTCAGACGTTTGTAGTGATTGTATACTGCGACTGACAGCACTTTTTTAGCCTGGTGTTGTCCAATTACATGAGCATCTAAATATTGCTTAATTTCCGTAGGTTTGGGAACTTTTTCTAAAGGAATTGTACTCTTATCTAAATGCTTTTTATTTTCTGATTGTGGCTCCATTAGACTAGCCGAAGCGTTATTTTTGTTAGACTGAAATAATTCTTCTTCTAATATCTCGTTACAAAGTTCTACGCATTCATCGCAAATATAAACACCTGGACCTGCTATTAATTTGCGGACTTGATCTTGGGACTTGCCACAAAATGAGCATTTAAGGTGAGAATCGTATCTGGACATATTTGTTTTTTTCCTTGGTTATGGTTATCTTCGTTTGTGAAGGGGTTAAGTCGTGATTATTTGAGGATGAGTGTTTTCGTACTACTCCTGTAGTTATTTTTTATGTTTGATTGTATAATTTTTACCTCTATCTTAAATTATATAAGATAATTTTAGGCATTCTAATTTTAAATAAAATTCAATAAAAATAGATCGAATGATTTAATTATCTATAAAATAGCAATTTGGATTCAAAAGGCTGAAAATTTTATAAAAACTGGTTTATGGCTTGATTTTCTAATTCTTAGTATTAACATTTTTTATGTCCATTTACTGGTATAGCGCTACGCGAAGCGGGAATAGGGAATAGGGAATAGTAAACAGGCACAAGGGTTTTTCTTATAGGGAAATGCTCCGCAAACAGGATTTAGAAATGTCCTAATCTTTGCTTCGAGTGCTATATAATTTATTTCTTATCTGAAGAGACTTTCAGATTCTGACTTATGTAGTGTATACGTTACTAATTTGAAGGCTGTTTTACCTACCTACTCAAAATGTATTAGTTTTCTGGCTAGTCTGGATTTAGATGTTGATCTGCTAGCTTGAAAATATTTTTTAAGAATAAAATGTTGAAATTTTTGTAAAAATTCAAACTGACTTGACTTACATGAGAAATTTTGTGATATATTTATAACCCTATGTGGGTTCTAACGGGGGTCAGTCGTTAGAGGCAAGGGGGAAAGTTTGGTGTAAATCCAACGCTGTCCCGCAACTGTAAGATGATTTAAGATTTGAAATTTTTGAAATGTAAAATCTTAAATTTATTAAGCCAGAATGCCCGCCTACATTTAAGAAAAATAATCAATACATCTGCGAGGTATGGATGGTATATAAACATAGTGAGCCTAGAAAAAGTAAGTTGGGTAATCAGTTTAAGACAATTAGGTCTATTCTAATACTTACTTGTACAAGTTTAATTTTCTTCAGCACCATAAAATCAGCAATGGCTCACCATCCAATGGGAGGAAAAACGCCAGCTAATTTTTGGGAAGGTTTACTTTCTGGAATGGGACATCCCATAATTGGTATCGATCATTTGGCTTTCGTAGTAGCAGTGGGATTAATAGCAGCAAAAATCCCTAATGGTATATTAATACTAGCATCTTTTCTCGCTACAGCAATGCTAGGAACAGGTATTCATCTTCTCAGTATCGATCTGCCTTTGACAGAAATAGCGATCGCCCTTTCAGTAGTTGGTTTTGGTGCAATGTTAGTTTTGAAACCAACCCTAAAGACTTCTCTACTAATTATGTTTGCTGGGGTTGCTGGTATATTCCATGGTTATGCTTATGGAGAAGCAATTATTGGTGTAGAAATGACACCATTATTAGCATATTTGATAGGTTTTACTGCTGTTCAATTTTTTATAGCATTATTGGCAATGAAGTGTGCGGAATTAGTGAGTAGTTATTGGGAAAATCAATTCTTTTCGTTAATGCGTTTTTTAGGTTTAGCTATAAGTGCTATTGGAGTGGTGTTTTTTACAAGTGCTATCTTAGGCTAAAACAACGTTTTTCAAATTAGTCAGGTACATTCCAGAGCAACAATAAAACCTAAAATTTTTACCTGTTTTTACCTGGCTAATTTATTCATAATAATGGCTGTCAAACTATTCAATTTATCCTATAAATTTTATCAAAAAAAACGAAATGTCAACGCCACATATTCTATTTGTTTGTACTACTTGTGCAAGTGTTTGGCAAGATGGAAAAAGACAAGGTATTAGTGGGGGAGAAAAACTACTGAAACAACTTTCTCAACAGCATAAAAATTGGCAATTAAGTAATAACTTTTCTATCAAACCAGTGGAATGTATGAGTGCTTGTAGTCACTTTTGTGCTGTTTCTTTTGCTGCTCCTGGTAAGCATACTTATGTATTTGGAGATATACCTTATCAAACTGAAACTTTGTCTGAAGTGTCAGCAGCATTATTAGAATTTGCAAGTCTTTATTATTCTCAACCTGATGGGTTATTGTCTTGGTCAGAACGACCTGAAAAACTAAAAAAAGGTGTTTTGGCAAGAGTTCCACCGTTAACTTTTGCAGAGACTTAAGAAATATATATAGCAATCCTAAATTGGTAGTGACAATTTTTATAATAATTAATTTGAGTTGATCGCCTTTACAAGGTTAACTAATACTAGAAAAATATTACAACCTAAATAGGATTGCTATAGCATTTCCCAAATTTATGAAGTACAGTTTTTTTCTTCTTTTCTGTTCCCTATTCCCTATTCCCTAAAATAATAAAATTATGAGTGCTAAAATTCCAGTTACTGTAATTACAGGTTTTCTCGGTAGTGGTAAAACTACGACAATTCGCCATTTATTACAAAATAATCAAGGTCGTCGCATTGCAGTTTTGGTAAATGAATTTGGCGAAGTTGGTATAGATGGAGAGTTGTTACGTTCCTGTCAAGTTTGTGATGAGGAAGATGTTAATAATAATATTTTTGAACTAACAAATGGTTGTCTTTGCTGTACGGTACAAGAGGAATTTTTTCCGACTATGCAAGAACTATTAAAACGTCGAGAAAAAATTGATTCTATTTTAATAGAAACTTCTGGGTTAGCATTACCAAAACCTTTGGTACAAGCATTTCGTTGGCCGCAAATTAAGACTTCTGCTACGGTGGATGGAGTTGTTACTGTTGTTGATTGTGAGGCGGTGGCAAATGGTAGTTTGGTTGGTGATATTGATGCTTTGGAAGCTCAACGTCAAGCTGACCCAAATTTAGACCATGAAACTCCTATTGAGGAGTTATTTGAAGACCAGTTAGCTTGTGCAGATTTGGTGTTATTGACTAAGGTTGATATGGTGGATAAAGCTATTTCTAATAAAGTGCAAAATTGGTTAAAGGAACAGTTGCCTCAAACTGTGAAAATAGTTCCTTGTATCGGAGGAGAAATTAATCCAGATTTATTGTTGGGTTTTAATGCTGCTGTTGAGGATAATTTGGATTCTCGTCCTAGTCACCATGATACGGAGGAAGAACACGAACATGATGATGAAATTAATTCTGTAAATTTAATTTTGGAGCAAGAGTTTGAACCGAAGGAGTTAGTTGAAAAGTTGAAAGATTTAGTGGCAAATTATGAGATTTATCGGATTAAAGGTTTTGTGGCAGTGCCAAATAAATCTATGCGTTTAGTTTTGCAGGGGGTAGGCGATCGCTTTGATTATTTTTATGACCGTCTCTGGAAAAAACAGGAAGTTAGACAAACTAAGTTGGTTTTAATTGGTCGCCATCTAAAAGTAGAAAATATTCAGTTGGAGTTGGGTAATAACTTCTCTAATTAAGTAATTAAGTGAAATATTTTATCCCCTCTTTTCGGGGATAGATATTTGAATGTTTAATTCTTGGTATTTAATTTTGGGGTCGGAGCTAGTTTAAAATTTGAAAGATTTAGTGGTAGATTCTGAGATTTATGGGATTATAAGGTTTTGTTGAAGCCTTAAATAAGTTTATTGGTTTGGTTTGGCTTGACAAGAGGTTAGCTTGTTCTTTTACTTTGATTATGTTTATGACTTTTAAAAGGGTTAGTTGAGCAATCGCTTGATATTTTTAGTGTTTACTGTTGAATAAAAAGTCTAGCTTATGGACGAGTTAACCCCACTAACATAATACTATCAGAGTTAGTTTGAGGATGCAAGCTTTATTTTTTTCTGGCGTCAGTTTTTGGGAGCTTCAGAGAATGAAAATGTTGGGTAGTTAAGGGAATTTTGACGGGAAAGGCGATCGCTTGAATTTCTCTAAAGATAAATGACTAATTTCTCTCCCTTGATGTTCTCGTAGTTTGATAGGTTAACTGCTTTGTAGTCGAGGAAAGTAAGAAGGAAGCTATATTGATTTTTTTTAGGTGGCTATCTAAGAAGCAAGTTAACTAAAATCGGTACTGCTTAACCAGTAGATATTTGGAATTTAAACGCCACTATATATAGTGTTGGGTTTCATTCTTGAACCCAACCTACTTTTAGTTGAGATATTAACTTTTAAATTTGCTTTTTTCATTCTTCCAGAAACTCGAAATAATCTGTGACAAAACACTTGTGAAAAAACTTGAGTAGTTCTATAGAGGTAGTTAGGCAGGTCGGTATAACTTCTTTTTTAGATAAATATTCCGACCAAAACCTCTACTCGTCGACCATTACTAAAGTTCTATGAATCGAGTAACTGTCCATAAGGAAGAGGAGAATTATCTTTATCACCTCCAATTTCAAACCAGTAGCGTCTATGAGCTTCGATAAACTCCTCACGACTAATTGAACCTGACTTATCTGAGTCAATGCTATCAAAAGCTTGGTCAGCTTGGTCAGGTTTTTCTATTCCGGTATATATTGCTAGGTACTTTCGGTACTCTTCGCGAGATATTTCCCCAGAATGATCGGTGTCAATAATATCGAAGAAAAGCTCGTTTTTATATCTAGCTACTTCATATTTTTGATCTGGTGATTCAACTAATGATAATGATACGGCCTGTGCAGCATTAGCAATCAAATCTTCTTCACTAATTCGAGTGTTACTATCAACTGGTCCTCCTCCAGCCATAAAATTTTGAAACAGAGAATAACACATCTCGCGAATTTTTTCATTCATTGATGAATCATTTTGAAGTTGAATTAAACGATTTGCAATTTCTTCAAAGTCGGAGAGAGTTAAAACCCCATTTTTATCCACATCCATAAGTTTGAAGTAAGTCTTAATTCTGGTACGCCAAACACTGGATGATGAAAATTGTTCTGGAGACATTTCTACTTATTAAGTCAAGAAAACTATATGAACGTCTTGATATTATCATTATCTATAACGTTTGAGTTAATTTAGTTGTAATTGCTCATTAGCTAATTAGATGTAGGTTGGGTTGAGGGACGAAACCCAACAACAATCTTTCTCCCCTACTTCCCTACTTCCCTACTTCCCTACTTCCCTACTTCCTACAGCACTTTTCAGATGAAATGATCCACTAGGTTTTGCCAGGTAGGCTCAACCTACTGCTAATTTTTTTCTTGATTTTTTCAAAAATTGAGCTGATAGCTGAATACTTATACCAATTCACTTTAAAGATATAACAAATAGTTTCAAATTCCAGCAGAATTATTAGATTAATTTTTCAGTCTTTCTCTGCTCAAAATGCTAATTTTTTCAGAGTTTTAGACTAACAATCTGGTAGTTTTTTCAATTCCAAAAATGTGAAATTCTTGATTATTAATAGATAAGCATTCAGCGGTCAGCTCTCATCTTTGAGTTATTAACTCGTGTCACAGATCATTTCAGTTATCAGCTTTTTCAGTAGCTTTTGTAATCAAGAGGTTGGAAATACTGATTGGCAGAATTCTTAGATTAATTTTTCAGTCTTTCTCTGCTCAAAATGCTAATTTTTTCAGAGTTTTAGACTAACAATCTGGTAGTTTTTTTAACTCCAAAAAGGTAAAATTCTTCATTATTAATAGATAAGCATTCAGCGGTCAGCTCTCATCTTTGAGTTATTAACTCGTGTCACAGATCATTTCAGTTATCAGCTTTTTCAGTAGCTTTTGTAATCAAGAGGTTGGAAATACTGATTGGC
>NZ_JAAHHT010000009.1:28307-78826 GCF_010672085.1 Okeania sp. SIO3I5 | reverse complement strand
TCGCATTATCCTCAATTAATAAGATTTTTTTTTGTCAGAAATTCCTACATCCTCAGCCAATTGTTTGTCAACAATATTCAACCATAATGTATTGACTCTTGGGATTAAATACCAGCTTCTTTCTCCAGTTTTCGGCTTAACATGCGCCATAAACGTATAGCCATTCATAACGATGATTAACATAGACTTGAGGTCTTTGAACTACTTGATTCCATACTTTCCTTAAAATTGGTTTTAATCCCACTCTATGCTCATCAAAAAAACCATAAATATATTTCGACACTCGGATATTTTTTTTCTATCTCTTTTACTTTTAACGGTAAGTTTTTTCTAAATTTTTCTTGTTCAATTAGAGAACATTTTTTATGTTTTTGCCTGGGACTTTGCCAGGAGTAGTTCAGCTTTTTTAAGTAATGCCATCCCCTTTGATTCCAAACTTTTTCCACTCCTGTTTCCCTTTCAATTCAACGGGCTATTTTTAGTCCTGTCCAAATGTCACCATCAAATGGTCGCCCTGCTAATTCTAGAGCTAATTTTTGAAATTGTTCTGGTTTTAATAGTTCTTTTTTTCCTCTTTTTCCTTTTTGAAGCTTGTGTTTACCATTTTTGACTCCAACTTCACCTAATTGATTGTATTTCTTGATTATTTCTTGGGCATAATCATAATTAATACCTATAGCGATCGCACTATTTTTCACAATAAATGCCACCTTCTTGACTCTACTGGTTCTCCAGTTTTTTTATACCTTTATTTGAGTTTATCTGAACTCAAATAATTTGCTAAATATACTTTTCTTGGCATTCCATTAATCCTATATATTTACCTTAAAGTATAAGAGGGATTTCCAAACCGGATTTGGTATAAAAACGGTATTGAAGCCATTAATTCTGACTCCTGACTCCTGACTCCCAAAAAGTACCATAGCTATTTGTACCAAACATTTATCAAACTGGTATAACCCATCCATCCCATCCTACGGACTGGTCTGCTTGCCGACCGCTTTTTATATAGAATCCGGGTAATTAGTTATCGTATTACTGAGGAGTAATGAGTTAGGAGTAATGAGTTAGGAGTTAGGAGTTAGGAGTTAGGAGGTAGGAATTAGGAATTAGGAGTAAGAAAGGAAATGAAAATGCATAAATTTTTAAATTCGTGCTTCTAGCAAACACATATTTTAGTTGAGGATTTTTGAATGCGATTACTGTATAACCGGATTTTATATTATTCCTTTAAAAAGGGAGGCTTTAGACCACAATTTTTCGGTAAAAGGAATCAATGGTACGATGATTAAATGTACTAAAAAACTTTAGCACAATAAAGTTGAGTGGTAAGGGAATAGAGAATAAGGAACAATAATAGAGGAATATCCTAACATATTGGCATAGCGCTATAGAATTAAATATCGGGTGCATCTCATATTTGCAAAAATACTTTTTTCCTATTCTCTGTTCCCTGTTCCCTCTTTTCCGGAGAGGTCTAATAATTATAGCGATTTAACTGTTAACAACATTTAACCAATCTAGATGAAAAATAACGACATTAAACTACTACTTAAAAATCAATGGTTTCACCTAATAATATTATTATGCTGGCTCATAATAGGCATTATACTCCGCAGCACAAACTTAGATGCCAAATCTCCCTCATCAATCGAAATTGCTACACTAGGTTATAGTTTGGGACATAGTTTTTTTGACCTACCCTTAGATCGAGTTATAACCCTTAATCAATTGCTCTCACCCTTGCAATTTGACTCAACTTCTACTCCCACCGATGTAATTCATCAGCTACTCAGTGAGGATACCCATCCCCCGCTTTATTTCGTAATAAATCATTTGTGGTTTAACTTATTCAGCACTGATGGAGAAATAGTTTCTCTCAGGGTGGGGCGATCGCTCAGTGCTATTTTGGGTGTAGCTACTATTCCGGCAATTTTTGGCTTGGGTTGGTTGGCATTTTCCCCATTAGTAGCTCATATAGCAGCGGCATTAATAGCTATTTCTCCTTATGGTATCTATCTCGCCCAAGAATCTCGCCATCACACCCTGACTATTTTATGGATTATTAGTTCCATAACTTGTTTGACTGCAATAGTACCGTATCTCCAAAAACGCAGGATATTTCCAATTTGGTTAGGATGTCTTTGGGTTACTATCAATAGTTTAGGAATTGCCACCCATTATATTTTTATCTTGGTGTTAGCTACAGAAGGATTAGTTATTGGAGGTTTTTGGTTGAGAGATATACAAAACCGATTTCAAAGTTATTGGTTGCGAATTTATCTGGTTGCTTTGGGAACGTTTGTTGGTTGCTTGGTTTGGTTGCCTGTAGTCGTGGGTGCTGCCAATAATCAACTTACTGGTTGGATTTCAACTAGCTTCGATCTTGATGAAATTTGGCATCCTATTCCTCGTTTGTTAGTTTGGATATTGACAATGGTATGGCTTTTGCCCCTTGAAGGAACAAGTTTGTTTGTAACTATCTTATCTGGAGTCACGCTTCTAGTTGCTTTAGTTTGGGTTGCTCCTAATTTATGGCGAGGTGCAAAAGCACAGATGAACGATCTTGAAAATCGTTTGTCTTTTCAAATTTTTATCGGTTTTTTTGTGGGAGCGATCGCTTTATTTTTGCTGATTATTTACGGTATGGGTAGAGATTTATCTCTTGCTGCTCGCTATCACTTTGTTTATTTTCCTGTTGTAATTATTTTATTAGCTGCAATATTGGCGAAATGTTGGAATAATTCGGACAATCAGAAAGCAGGAGAAAAAGTTTTTTCAGACAAAGAAACAGGTAAAAACAAAAAGGAAAAAGCGACCCAAAAAGATTGGATTATTACTTCTGCTACAAGTATAATTATTTCTAACTTCAAGCCGATTAATAAAAGAGTTGTAATTATAGTTTTATTAATCGGTTTATGTGGTGGTTTAACGGTGGTTAACAACTATGGATATCAAAGATCGCGACGTGCAGACCTTTTGGTTGAAGTGATTAAAACACAGTCTAAAGCTCCACCTTTAGTTGCAACAACTTATCAAACTCATGCAGAAATTCGTGCTTTAATTGCACTTGGTCTAGAGTTTAAACGTCAAGAAAATAAAACTAATATCTCTGATTTTTTTTCACCTCAATTTTTATTAGCTAAAAGACAAAAAAAACAAAAATTAACTCCTGATTCAACTTTAGCTAAATTTCTCTCTCAAACATCAAGACCTATAGATTTGTGGGGAGTTAATCTCAAGGTAGAAACAAGCGATTTAGAAAGTTTCAATTGTCGGAAATCTTCCATTTATCAACCTAAAATTAATGGTTATCGTTATAGGTTGTATAATTGTCGTTAATTTTGTTCAGGTTAAAATTTTCAGTCTATAGCGATAATTAAGAAGCAATCGACGCCCCTGAAATTGCTTCCTGCCACTCCATTCCAATCGTATAGTAATTAGGATTTGCTGAAAAAGTATTTTTGCTCTTTGTAGTAGTCAGTAGTCAGTAGTCAGTAGAAATAGGAATTGGTGGTGGTGCATACTAATGGTAGAGAGAGTGTGGGAGGTGTGGGAAGTGTGGGAAGTGTGGGAAGTGTGGGAAGTGTGGGAAGTGTGGGAAGTGTGGGAAGTGTGGGAAGTGTGGGAAGTGTGGGAAGTGTGGGAAGTGTGGGAAGAAATTACAAAACTTATGTATCTTCGCCATTCCTCAGCAGGACTACCTAGGAATTTATATAAAATCCGGTTATACAGTAATCGCGCTCAAAAATCCTCAACTAAAATATGTGTTTGCTAGAAGCACGAATTTAAAAATTTATGCATTTTCATTTCCTTTCTTACTCCGTACGGACGCCCTTATGCAACGTCCCTACCTCCTAACTCCTGACTCCTGATTACTTCCTCAACTAAGATATGTTAAGCTAGAAGCACGAATTTAAAAATTTATGCATTTTCATTTCCTTTCTGACTCCTAACTCATTACTCCTAACTCATTACTCCTAACTCATTACTCCTAACTCATTACTCCTAACTCATTACTCCTAACTCATTACTCCTCCGCTCCCCCGCTCCTCTACTCCTTAAAAAAGACACCCACATTCCACACGTCAAGTTGGGGCGGTAAGTATTTATACTGAATCTATTAAAAGTCTGAGAGCTAGAAAAGGAAAATCAAAAGTGAAAAGCAGCATTACAGAAGTTCAAATATTAAATTTTCCTGAAAAAAATCGCCTGAATTTTCCTGACAAATATTAAATTTTCCTGAAAAAAATCACCTGAACTTTCCTGACAAATACTGAACTTTATTTCCTGACAAAAACAGGATTGTGTATATCAACGATAAGAGTTAATATACTTGCAAGTGATACAGATCACAGAAAAATTATGAGTTAACGTCCTTGGGCAAGTGAGACAGATTACAGGCAAATCCTGGATTGTTCACTTACACGATTAATTTTAACTTTTTTCTCAAGCAGGAGTCTTCTGCAAAAATGCTTATTTTATTAGGATAATCTTTATAGTAGTAGCTAAGATTTTTCTCTGAAAATAAATTCGGGAAAACAACTACGTAAATTCGGGAAAACAACTACGTATTTTCTCAAAAACAGCCACACAGCGCTGACAAATTGATCAAATTACCTAGAAAAAAATCGGCTCATTTTCATCAGAGAATTAGACTTATTTTTCAGACACGGCGTCAATGCCTTCAACTAATTTACACAGAACTTAATCGGACAATTTTTTTAACTGCAGAGGAAAATTCAAAATGATGAATATTACACAACACATTGAAAGAGGTGCGAAATTTTTTCCAGAGAAAACAGCTTTAATTTTTGAAGACCAAACTTACAGTTATCTAGAACTGAATCAATTAGCAAATCGCGCTGCTAATAGTTTGGTAAAATTAGGGGTTAAATCTGGCGATCGCGTAGCTTTATTCTTACCAAATATTCCCGAGTTTATCATTGCTTATCTGGGAATTCTAAAAATAGGTGCGGTAGTTGTCTCTGTGAGTGCTATGCTCAAAAGTGATGAAGTTCGCTTTATCCTCAACGATAGCGAAGCGGTGGCAATTATTACTACAGAATCCTTGAGAAAGCAAGTCCCCGACGATGATCTAGGATTTCTAAAGTATGTCTGCATTGCTGATTTTTCCGAAACTGTAGATGAATTAACAGGTAATGATATTAGCTTATCTACTTTGATGACTATCGCTAGTTCTGATGCTCAGGCAGTTTCTATGGCACCAACTGCACCGGCAGCTATTGTCTACACTTCTGGTACAACGGGTTTTCCTAAAGGGGCAACTCTTTCCCACGGAAATGTCTGTTCTAATATGCACTCGGTGAAGCATTCTTCTGGGATGAATTCTGACGATAAGTTGTTGCTTTTTGTGCCACTTTTCCACTGTTTCGGTCAGAATCATGTTCTCAATAGTGGATTAAACGCTGGTGCAACGATTATTTTACAGCGTCGATTTAAGCCAGAGCAAGTGTTAGAAGTGGTAAAAACGGAAGGTGTGACGATGTTTTTTGGTGTTCCTACTGTTTATTATCGCTTGCTAGAGATGGGTATTACTAAGTTAGATTTGAAATCGATACGCTATTATTTTAGTGCGGCAGCTAAAATGCCTGTACAACTGGTGCGTAAGTGGCAAGAATCTTTAGGTCAGCTAATTTCTGAAGGTTATGGGTTAACTGAAACTTCTCCTTTTGCTTGTTACAACCATAATTCAAAGTATAAGTGGGGTTCCATTGGAATACCGATTGAGGATGTGGAGATGAAGGTTGTTGATGAAGGGGGTGAAGAGGTGGAATCAGGGGAAGTAGGAGAGTTATTAGTGCGCGGCCCGAATGTAATGTTAGGATATTGGAATCGCCCTGAAGAAACAAAGAAAGTCCTACGCAATGGCTGGTTTCATACGGGGGATTTGGGTAAGATGGATGAGGATGGTTATTTCTATATTGTCGATCGCTTGAAGGATATGATTAATGTTTCTGGGTTTAATGTCTATCCTTCTGAGGTGGAAAGGGTGATTCTGATGCATCCTGATGTTAGTGAAGTGGCGGTTTATGGAGTGAAGCATCAGATTAAGGGTGAGATTACTGCTGCTAATATTATTCTGAAGCTAGGTAAGTTGCTGACGGTTGAAGATTTGAAGAGTTTTTGCTCTCAGAGAATGGCTACTTATAAGGTGCCGCATTTAATTCGCTTTGTTGATTCGATTCCCAGGAATGCTACGGGGAAAGTTCTCAAGCGGGTTTTGTGCGCACAAAAGTAGGCCGGAAATTGTGAGTTGGGTTGAGTACGTACAACCAAACCTGAAAAGCTACATCAACGAAAAAGCTCTGGTTTGAAAATTTCTAAATTATAGCAGTCCAAGCATAGGGTTTGTAACTGTTGGCTAAAATCTGGTATTATCTATAAAAATCTGGGATTATCTGTTTTATGCTACTAGGATTCACGCGCTGAACTACACCCCAAAAAACAGCAAAAAACGCTGCTGACTAAACACGCGGGTGTAGCGCGTCATGCTTACAATTGGGTCTTGTGGTTAACTAAAAATATCCGTCGGACGGTGCGGAGCACCATCGCTTATACGAAAAAAGCGCTCTGCACAGCTAAAAAATTGCATCCGTGGCCAAATCCCTGTCTATCCCTGAATTCTACTTGCTTGACGTAAAGATTTAATAGTAGCGATCGCCTGTTCTGCCACCATATCAATTTCTTCGGCAGTATTAAATCGCCCAATACCAAAACGCACAGAAGCATAAGCTAACTTTTCTGAACGCCCTAAAGCTTGCAAAACATGGGAAGGGGCGACTTTTGCAGAAGTGCAAGCGGAACCCGAAGAAACCGCCATCACACTTTGCAAACCCAACAATAAAGCTTGCCCATCCACACCTCCAACACTAATATTCAAATTTCCTGGCAAACGGTGAGTCGGATGTCCGTTGATAAAAATATTTTCCAATGTTTGCAGCTTTTCCCATAACCTTTCTCGCAAACTGGTTAACTGTTTTGCCTCCGACTCCATTTCAGATAACGCGACTTCCACTGCTTTACCAAAACCGACTATTTGAGGCGTACACAAAGTACCAGAACGCATTCCTCGTTCGTGTCCTCCCCCATGTATTTGAGACGCTAGTTTTACTCTCGGATGACGACGACGCACATAGATCGCACCAATACCTTTTGGTCCGTAAATTTTATGGGCAGTTAACGACATTAGATCGATATTCATTGCTTGTACATCAAGGGGAATTTTACCAATTGCTTGTGCAGCATCAGTATGGAAAATAATGGAATTTTCTTTGCACATTTCTCCTATTTGTGCCAAGGGTTGTAAAACTCCAATTTCATTATTTGCTGCCATAACAGATACGAGAATTGTATCTTCGCGCAAAACTGTTTCTAGGGAAGTTAGCTCGATAATTCCATCTGTATTTACAGGCAAATAAGTAACTTCAAATCCTAAATTTTGTAAATATGCACAAGGATCGAGAACTGCATTATGTTCAGTAGCGATCGTAATAATATGTTTGCCTTTATTGAAGTAAGCTTCAGCTACTCCCTTTATTGCTAAATTATTTGCTTCTGTCGCGCCACTGGTAAAAATAATTTCTTCAGGAGTAGCATTAATACCTGTAGCCAAAATTTCTCTAGCTTTTTTCACTGCTGCTTCTGCTTCCCAACCATATTGATGAGTGACACTAGCGGGGTTGCCGAAATGTTCCGTGAAATAGGGCAACATAGTTTTTAATACTCGTTCATCCAGAGGAGTAGTGGCATTGCAGTCGAGATATATAGGACGTTTTAACATAGCGATCGCTTAATAATTAGTAGTTTATAGCGCTACGCGCTAGGGAATAGGGAACAGGGAACAGGGAACAGTAGACTCTCAAATGCTTTCAGAATTTATAACTGTCCTAACCTTTGCTTCGACTGCTATAGTAGTAGTAGCGTGTGTAGACTAAAATTGTTAGTTAGGAGCGAGCAGTTTAGAAGACCTCTCCCCCCTGCCCCTCCCCCTCTCCTGCTTTTGAGAGGGGAGAAATCACTCCCTTCCCTCCTCCCCCCTTTCAAAGGGGGGCAAGGGGGGATTCTTGTGGGGTTGCGGGGTTAGGTTTTTAACCCCTAAAGCTCGATCGCTCCCTAAATTACCAACGCCGTAATTTTTGCTATTTCAATTAAATTACTCTACAAACTCAAGACTTTCAACAAAACCTCTCCCACTTCTTTACATCCCACCAGTTTCATACCTTCCGACATAATATCCCCAGTACGATAACCCTTCTCCAATACTTGCAAAACTGCTTTTTCAATTTTCTCTGCTGCAACAGGTTGCTCTAGAGCATAACGTAACATCATTGCTACACTCAAAACTTGTGCCAGAGGATTAGCTTTATCCTCACCTGCAATATCTGGCGCCGAACCATGAACAGGTTCAAATACTCCTGGTCCAGAAGCACCCAGACTTGCAGAAGGTAACATCCCAATACTCCCAGTCAACATAGCAGCAGCATCAGAGAGAATATCCCCAAATAAATTTCCTGTAACGATAGTATCAAATTGTCTTGGCCAACGAACCAACTGCATCGCCGCATTATCTACATATAAATGGGATAACTCCACATCTGGATATTCTGGAGCAAGTAGAGTAACGCGATCGCGCCACAACTGAGACACTTCCAAAACATTTGCCTTATCCACGGAACACAATTTACCCCCTCGTTTCTGGGCAGTCTCAAACCCCACCCTAGCAATACGATCAACTTCTGACTCAGAATAGGCCATTGTATTGACACCCCGTTTTTCTCCAGTCTCGGTCTCAAAAACGCCTTTGGGTGTACCAAAATAGACCCCACCTGTTAATTCTCGCACCACCATAATGTCCACTCCTTCAACTATGTCTCGTTTGAGAGTTGAAGCATCTATTAATTGGGGCAAAATTTTGGCAGGCCGTAAATTGGCAAATAATCCTAATCCGGCCCTTAGTCCTAATAGTCCAGTTTCTGGCCGTTGATGGCGAGGTAAATTATCCCACTTGTAACCACCGATTGCTGCTAATAGTACCGCATCGCTATTACGACACATTTCGAGAGTTTCTGTAGGTAGAGGTTCCCCAGTAGCATCAATAGCTACTCCACCAATAGGAGCTTCTTGAAATTCAAAGTTGAGGTTAAATTGGGAACCAATTACTTTCAAGACATCTACCGCCACTGCCATAATTTCTGGGCCAATGCCGTCACCGGGAAGTAGAGTAATGCGGTAGTTCATCATGTTCTATATTTTTAATTTTCTATGAGTTTAAGTAGAGTATTAACTATATCAGGGAACAGGTCATTTCAGTTATCAGTTATCAGTTATCAGTTATCAGTACCTCCAAGTGAACCATTGGAATTGAAATATATATAGCGAATATTTTATGGAGGGAAGATTGGATATGGTTAAGTAACCCATCCATCCCTTGACCACTTTTTCATCCTCTTAAAAAGGGGAGGCTTTGGACCCTATTTTTTGGTAACATCTAAAGCAAGGAAAATATTTTCTCCTATTTTATTTATCAATTGTAAAAATTAGTAATGGAGGAAGAGCTACTATTAAAATTGAGAAAGAAGGTAAAGTATTTATTTTTAGAAGCTCTCGTTCATTTAGAGGCAGAATAATATTTCCATAGAATAGGAGTTACACATGGGCCAATTGATTAAGTATCAGCAAAATTTATCCTGACTTAAGCTTTTATATCATGTTATTATTGATGTCCTAACTTGAGCTATAGTTCTGTGAATGAAAATTAATATTATGCGACAACTTTTAACTATTATTCCTGTAATTTCTCTCTATATATTGGGTGTAAAAGTTTTATCTACTGACACATCTTATGCAGCAGATAGATTGCAAAACCAGACTGATAAATTTTTATTAGCTGCTGCTAGTAGTTGTGAAGTTTCAATGCCAATTCCTGAAACAAATGAACGTCTAGTTTTGAATGTGCGAGAAGAACCAAATGGCGATCTTGTTAATACAGTTGATGATGGAGAAACAGTAAAATTAGAAACAGCCGGTGATATTGAAGGTTTGTTTTGGGTGAAGATTGTTGAGCCTGTTGTAGGATATGTTTGGACGGAATATCTAACAAATTGTAAATAATTTTTTTGCTTGTAAATTAGGTTATATCAAATTCACTTGCTTCGGAGCATTATAAGAAACTAGATTTGTGGGAGGTTAATGTTAGTATTGTAGGATATGTGATATTTTCCCTGGTTTATCTGCTTTTTTATACCGATACTACCGGATTTGATATTAATCAAGATTAGACTGAACTACAGAAAATTTCTGTTTACAAAATAACTATATAGAATGGGAATATCCTAAACAAATTTATTTTTAAGCTGAGTTATTTTGCTTCCTAAAATTGTACTATCAACCAACTCATAATATCGTTTTTTACTTTTAACTTTTGAATCAATTTTTAACTACATCAATTTTTTGACAACTAATAACTAATAACTAATAGAAGTTAAAAGTCAAAACTCAGATTCTCAAACACTCTGGAGTCGAATCAGATTTTGGTGCATTTGCCTGGGTAATTTTCCACTTTGTAAATTTTGACTTTTAACTTTGGAATCAATTTTTAACTACATCAATTTTTTGAGAACTAATAACTAATAACTAATAGAAGTTAAAAGTCAAAACTCAGATTCTCAAACACTCTGGAGTCGAATCAGATTTTTGTGGAGTTGCCTGGGCAATTTTCCACTTTGGAAATTTTGACATAGAAGTTAAAAGTCAAAATTCAGATTCTCAAACACTCTGGAGTCGAATCAGATTTTTCTGTAATTGCCTGGGCAATTTTCCACTTTTTAAATTTTGACTTTTAACTTTGGAATCAATTTTTAACTACATCAATTTTTTGAGAACTGATAACTAATAACTAATAGAAGTTAAAAGTCAAAAGTCAGATTCTCAAACACTCTGGAGCAGAATCAGATTTTTGTGCAGTTGCCTGGGTAGTTTTCTACTTTTTAAATTCTGACTTTTAACTTGTGAATCAATTTTTAGCTACATCAGTTTTTTGAGAACTAATAACTAATAACTAATAGAAGTTAAAAGTCAAAACTCAGATTCTCAAACACTCTGGAGTCGAATCAGATTTTTCTGTAATTGCCTGGGCAATTTTCCACTTTTTAAATTTTGACTTTTAACTTTGGAATCAATTTTTAACTACATCAATTTTTTGACAACTAATAACGAATAACTAATAGAACTTCAAAGTCAAAAGTCAGATTCTCAAACACTCTAGAGTCGAATCAGATTTTTGTGCAGTTACCTAGATAATTTTTAACTTTTTAAATTTTGACTTTTAACTTTGGAATCAATTTTTAACTACATCAATTTTTTGACAACTAATAACTAATAACTAATAGAAGTTAAAAGTCAAAAGTCAGATTCTCAAACACTCTAGAGTCGAATCAGATTTTTGTGCAATGGAATGGCAAGGTTTCCTAAGCATATCCAATCTACCAAGAGAAATAAATTTTTTCCTTTTAGTCAATCCTCTCCGTTTTAGGAAGAGGTAATTATACATTATCCATTAATGAAAGATTTTCTATTGAAAACTAATTTGAAAATTCATACTATTCAAATCCTTTTTTTTCCTGACTCCTGACTCCTGACTCCTAAACAATACGATAACTAATTACCCGGATTATATATAACTAAATGACAACTAACAACTAATAACTGAAATGCTCCTTATCCTAAGAACTATTCAACCTTTTGTTGTTGCCAAAGTAACTGATATAAACCAGGTTGATCTATTAATTCTGAATGATTTCCTATTTGCACAATTTTCCCTTTATTCATCACAAAAATTCTATCTGCAGTAGCAGCAGCAGACATTTGATGGGAAATAAAAATTACAGTTTTCTTTTGAGTTCCAGTCGATAAATTTTGCAAAATATTCGTTGCTGTCTGATTATCAACACTTGAAAGTGCATCATCTAAAATTAATATTGGCGCATCAACTAATAAGGCTCTTGCTAATGCTGTTCTTTGTCTTTGTCCTCCTGATAAAGTAATTCCTCTTTCTCCAACTATAGTTTCATATTGTTGGGGAAAGTTGAGAATTTCTGCGTGAATTTGTGCTTGTTTAGCAGCAAATTCTATTTCTTTTTGTTCTTTTAACGGGTCTCCATAACAAATATTATTTTTAATAGTTGTACTGAAGAGAAAACTTTCTTGAGGAACGTAGGCGATCGCCCTGCGTAAATCTGTCAATTTTACTTGAGTTACATCATAACCATCTATAAATAATTGGTCAATATCAATATTTAAAAGTCGAGGTAATATATTTGCTAAAGTTGATTTTCCCGAACCAATAAGTCCGACTATAGCAATAGTTTCTCCTGGTTTAATCAGAAAATTAATGTTTTCTAAAGCTGGTGTTTTACTACCTGGATAAGCATAAGTTAATCCTTGGCTTTTTATCCAACCTTTTACTGTTTGTGGAAAAGTTATAGGTGATTCATGGTCTTGAATTTTTGGTTCAACTGTGAAAATAGCTTCGATACGATCAATACTTACTTCTCCTCTTTGATAAGCACTAATTGTAAAACCTAATAATGCAGTAGGGAAAACTAAACGTTCAACATAAAGAATTAAAGCTACAAAATTACCAACTGTTAATTGCCCGCTTTCTAGATAACTTGATCCATTAATTAGTAAGATTAATAAACTTGAACCTGCTAAACCAACCAGGATAGGAAAAAGAATATTACGAGTTTGTGCTAAATCTAAATTTACATCTAAAAGTCGTTGATTATATTCACTAAAAGCTTGTATTTCATTTTCTTCTTGAGCATATATTTTGATTAGAGAAATACCATTCATATCCTCTTGAATCAGATCGCTAATATTAGAAAGTTCTTCTTGCACAGCTAATTGTTGAATTTGCAGTTTCTTACTAAATATTTTTACCAGTATTAGCATGATAGGATAAATAGAAATTGCTAATAGAGTTAACCGCACATTAATAGAAAGCATAACTGGGATAGTTAAACCATAAGCAAAAATTGTATTAAAAATACTTAATACTGCAAAACCTAATAGTCTACGGATATTATCAACGTCACTTGTAGCGCGATTAATTAAATCTCCAATTGTATTATTACTGAAATAGGATGGTTCTAATTTTAATAGTCGATTAAAAATTTTTTGTTTAAGGTCAAATTCTACTTGTCGCCCTACTCCAAATATGAGAATGCGGGAAGTTACTCTAATTACCCACATAATGGAGGCAAAAATCACAATCAACACAACATAGTATAAAAATTCATTAAATTTTGTTGCTATTTCCAGATCATCTATAGCTTGACTGATTAATTTAGGAATATAGATTCCTAAACTATTGACTATTAGTAGGGAGAAAATTCCTAATGAACACTTTCGCCAATGAGGACGTAAGTAGGAGACTAACTTTTGGAGTCGTAGTTGAGAAGATTGAGCCATAGCAGTAATTTTAAATGTTAGATAATGGTATTATTGTAAAGAGTTAAATATACAAAACAATTGATGTTTGATTCAACAACTAATCAGCTTTTTGTTGAGCAACCTGATCTGTATCAAGTAAATCTACCACTACTAAGTAATCTTGTCTGAAATTAAGCTCAAAATATTAAGAAGATGATCTTAATATCTTGACTACAATATTTACCATAAATAGGATTAACAAATATGGGTAAGGAACTTTCTTTTAAAGCCAAACTCAACGACGATGATAAGACTATTGACATTAATACTATTGAAGTCAAACTTGAAAAACCTAAAGACAAACCAAAAGACCCACCTCCAGGACAAGATTTTGTAATTTCATTATTACTTACATTTTTAGGTATTTGGTTTATTGTTACTTTTTTAGTACCAGGTGGTCAAAAAAGTATAAATGACCAACCATCTGCACCTACATCTGAACCTGCACCTGCTAATTCAGAAAATAATTCAACAGTTAGATACCCTACTAATTACGATCAATTAGAAATATCTTCTAAAGAATATTGAGATGGGTTGAAAACAATTTTTTAAACAGATTTGAGGAACCAGATTTGGCATTTCTTTTAAGAAAATGAAAATGCCCCTTTTTCTCAAATTTTTTAAGTGGGGCATTAACTAAATTGACTAAATTGTATGAAAGAAAAAAAATAGATAAGCATTCAACTATTATCGTTTACTTCTCAGCTTTTGAATGAATAAAGCAAGCATTTGTTTAACTTATACTCAATTTTCAACTAGAGAAATAAAGCTGGTAGCTGAGTGCTGAATGCTTACAAAAGTTATTTAGAAACCAGGAGCTAACCAACCCCGTAGGAAGTAATAAAATAATACCAAATATTCTTCCCAAACTTCAGTAGTTAGCGAAAGTGCTTCTGCATTAGGAAGAAAATCTGCTAGTACAAAACGATAAGAAGAATCCTCATAAGGATTAACAGTATTAAAATCTGTGGGAGCTGGAATAACCCTCATATCTAGGTCAGTGAAAGTTAAACTAGCACGACGAACTTGAATAGCAGAAGTAACAAGAATAACTGTAGGTTCTAAACCTCTTTCATCTAATATTTCACGAGTTTCAATCGCACTTTCACGTATCGTCGAGCTATTTGGTTCAATAATAATAGCAGAACTTGGAACACCCAATAAACCTAAAACTCTTTTGATATCTTGAGCTTCAACTGTATTAATATCTTCTCCAATTCTTGGACCAGCACTAACAATAACGTAAGGAGCTAAACCTTTCTTATATAATTGAGAAGCATAGATAATTCGCTCTGCAGTTTTAGTTAGCTGAACTTGTATCCGATCAGGTATTACTGGTTGAGTTGTTCCTTGACCTAATAATACAATTGCATCCGCTGTTTCATCACAACAAGCTGAAACAGAAACAACCTCTATTGCATCTTCTTCTGCTTGTTGAGCTACCCATACAGCAAATACTGGTGCGCTAGAAATTATCAGAACTATTAAAGCTGTAATAATCAGGGTTGGTGCTGGATTTTTTATTCCCCCACTTGATATTAGGGTAGTAGCATAAATCAACAATATAATCGAAAAACCAAGTGGTTTAAATGCAAAAGCCAGAAATCTAAAAACAGCAGCACCTACCGGACTATCTGGTGCATAAAATGCCAGTATTAATAGAATAATTGAAAATACCAGTAATAACTTAGAAATTAAGTTCTTCTTATCACCACCTGAATTGTCCCAAAGTGATTTAACTATAGAAATTAATAGTATAGCGAATACTATTCTTGTTAAAAGTATCAGCATAATTTTTTGATTTTTTTTCTGAAAAAATTGGAATTTTTCGCTATATCAACTAAAGTGAGTTGATATAGCATTACTGAATAATGAATAATTAATAATTAAATAATTCACCTTTAAAGCCTCCCTAATAAAGGCAGGGCTGTTTTATTCTTGGGTTTTGGTAGAGGGGGAGCAGGGGACCAGGGAGCAGGGGAGAATTTTCCTAGCTTTACTCCAAGATTTTCCCCAATATTTATCAATTATTCTTAAAGGTTAATTAACTTCTTGTTGTGGCTGTATCGGGAATTGAACCAAATATTTAGACAGAATTTAATGACACTCCGAAGCTGAAAAATCGGCTTTCTGCGTGACTAATTTCTCTATTTTCTGATTCTAAACATCTCTCGTTATCCTTAAATTGTTAACTCACGATACTTTGAAAAAGCCCTGCCCCAATAAAGGGAAAAAAATTGATTTTTTTCCTTTTAGTCAATCCTCTCCTTTTTAGGGAGAAGTAATTATCAATTATCCATTATCTATTATCCATTAATGAACTGTACATAAAAATAAAAATCAACTGGTTTTAGCCAAACTTCAGTTGATAATTAATTGCATCTGTCACTGTTTGGATTACCTTAACACGAGCATAAGGTTTATTATCACCCGCAATTAAAGTCCAAGGAGCGGTTGGTCTACTTGTACGTTGAATCATTTGATTTACAGCTACTTGATAAACTTGCCACTTTTCTCTATTGCGCCAATCTTCTTCAGTAAGTTTATACTGTTTATATTGGTCATTTTGTCGCTCAGTGAAACGCCTTAGCTGTTCCTCCGGGCTAATATGTAACCAAAATTTAACCAAAACATAACCTGCAGTGGTCAACTGTTCCTCAAACTCATTAATTTCCCGATAGGCACCCTGCCATTCTGACTCTGTAGCAAATTTTTCCACTCGCTCCACCAATACTCGACCATACCAACTGCGGTCAAAAATACCAATTTTTCCTGCTTCTGGCAACTTTTTCCAGAAACGCCAAAGATAATGATAAGCTTTTTCCTCCTCTGTTGGTGCAGCAAAAGCATTAACTACATAGCTACGAGGGTCCAAATTATCCGTCAACCGCTTAATTGCCCCACCCTTACCAGCAGCATCCCACCCTTCAAATAGGATTAAAACTGGTAGTTGATGCTTATAGATTTCCAATTGCAATTTATTCAAAAGTTCTTGCTGCTCATTTAATGACTTTTTGTACTGTTTCCCAGACAAAGATTTGGTCAAATCTACTTGAGCTAAAAAATCTTGTTCGGTCGGTTTGAGTTGTTCTTGAAGAGGATTATTTGGTCGTGGCGCCCTAATATGGATTTGGTCTAAAGCTTGAGTCAATATAGAGACAATTTCTGTCAGGACTTTAACTCTTGCCCAACGTTGAGAGTTTCCCTCAACTAATGTCCAGGGAGCAACTCCTGTGCTGGTATTAATTAGCATTTCCTCAACAAAGGCAGTATATTTTTTATAATTTTTTGCTTGTTGCCAATCTTGACTTCTGACTCGCCAACTTCTTAAAGGGTCCGCAGCAGTTTCTTTTAAGCGGTTCTTCAATTCTTTTTTGCTCAGATGAATCCAGAATTTAGCGATCGCTGCCCCATTATCGACCATCTGACGTTCAAAAGCATTGATTTGTCCCATAATTCTTGGTATGTCCGCCTCTGAAACACTTTTCAACAATCGGTCTTCTAGGACGTGGGTGTACCAACTATGATAAAATAGGCAGATTTGTCCAGCTCTAGGAATTCTTTGCCAAAATCGCCACAGAAAAGGATATTGTCGCTCTTGTTTAGTAGCAGGCCAAATTGGATGAACAACAAATCCCCGTGGGTCCATATATCCCACTATTTGTTTAACTAAAGCACCCTTACCTGCTGCTGCCCAACCCTCCAATACTATTAGCATGGGTAATTTACTTTGCCAACAAGCGTTTTGTAGCGATCGTAACTGTCGCATCAATGTTTCTAGCTGTGTTTTGTAGGCATCTTTGTCCAGGGAAAGGTCTAAGTCCAGAGTCTCTAACATCTGTAAGTTTTTATCTGAAATATTGGTTGAATAGTTAATAAAAATATAGTCACATAAGACATATCCTTATTTTGCAGGTCTTGCCCTGACTGGGTATACAACACCACGCCAGTTGCTTGATTGTCGGGGGACTCGCCCAAGGCACTGGCTCCTCTATCCCATAGTCAAAGACAAAAGGGAGTTGCTTTTTTGATAAGTAGGTGGGTTTAATTATCTGTACAATAGCAAAGAAGATTCAAAACGGTGAGAAGCTTTTGGGAACTTGCTTCTAGGTTATTTTTAAGATTTTTTGTTTTAACCTTTATTTATGCTTACCTATTTAACTTTCCTGGCGGGAAGTCCCGCGCTCTCCCGTAGGGGAGCGTCGGGAGTATGTCAATGTTCAAAGAACCATTCACTTAACTCATTCGTTAATCCTTTGCTGGCAATACGATACAAACCTCTTTTTACTCTTTTTTCTGAGAAAGTGAGGAGTAATAGTTGACCAAAAACAAGCTACTACTAGATATATAGATATAGTTATCTAGTAGTAGCTTGACTTTTAAATTTTATTATGTCATTTAGCTAATAAATTAATAAAACTTATAATTAAATTCAAGAATAACTTTCTTAAAACCCTTTACAAAGAGAAATAAAGTAGCTAAAGTATTAATAACGGTCAAGGAACACAAAACCCAAGACCGCCGTACCTCGAAAATTTCATACATAAAGCAATCATACATCTATTATGACCACTACTTTACAACAGCGCGAAAGCGCTAACGTATGGGAAAGGTTCTGTAGCTGGGTAACTAGCACAGATAACCGTCTTTACATCGGTTGGTTCGGTGTATTAATGATCCCTACTCTCTTAACCGCTACTATCTGCTACATCATCGCATTCGTAGCAGCTCCTCCTGTAGACATTGATGGTATCCGCGAACCCGTCGCTGGTTCCCTACTCTACGGAAACAACATCATTTCCGGTGCAGTAGTACCTTCCTCCAACGCAATTGGTCTACACTTCTATCCTATCTGGGAAGCAGCTAGCTTAGATGAGTGGCTCTATAATGGTGGCCCTTACCAGCTAGTAATTTTCCACTTCCTCATCGGTATCTTTACTTATATGGGTCGTGAGTGGGAATTATCCTACCGCTTAGGTATGCGTCCTTGGATCTGTGTTGCTTACTCTGCTCCTGTAGCAGCAGCAACAGCAGTATTCTTAATCTATCCAATCGGTCAAGGTAGTTTCTCCGATGGAATGCCTTTAGGAATCTCTGGTACATTCAACTTCATGATTGTATTCCAAGCAGAGCACAACATCTTAATGCACCCATTCCACATGTTAGGTGTAGCAGGTGTATTTGGTGGTTCTTTGTTTAGTGCAATGCACGGAAGCTTGGTAACTTCTTCCTTAGTTCGTGAAACAACTGAAACTGAATCTCAAAACTACGGTTATAAGTTCGGTCAAGAAGAAGAAACTTACAACATCGNGAGGAGAGGTAAGTGAGTGGGGTTGAGAGTTATGTGCTGGAGGTCTGGGAAGTGTGGGAAGTGTGGGAAGTGTGGGAAGTGTGGGAAGTGTGGGAAGTGTGGGAAGGGTGGGAAGTGTGGGAAGTGTGGGAAGTGTGGGAAGTGTGGGAAGTGTGGGAAGTGTGGGAAGTGTGGGAAGTGTGGGGAGACCCTCGAAAGTAGGAGGAATAATTGTACCTGTATCTTTTTCGGAAGTGTCTGCTTTTCGTCCTAACTTTTTGGTCTTAAAGGCTGAAAAATTTGTACTTTTTTTGCTCGAAAAATCTCCTGAACCTTTATATATCAGTGCTTTTCGATTATATTGACCAGCCCGACTTGACAATCCCACACTTTGCTGATGCACAACCGATTTTTCAACCGCCGATGAAAAAAGGATGGCTGCCACCAAGTTTGAAACATCAGGTTTTGAGTGTAGAAACCTGAGTTAATAGATTGTGTAAACTAACTCCGGTAAGTAGTTTAGCTATGGAATTGCTCAAGTTTGATACCAATTACCATGCATTAATTTTATACTTCGACTATACTTCAAATATGCTTCAAAAGTCTAGAGTTACCAAGATTAAAAGTCTTTTTTTGACAATTATTAGTCAGTTAGTATAAATTTTTCCGTACGGACGTTGCATAACAAAAATGCGAACGTCCCTACCTCTCTCCACACCTCCCACACCTCCCACACTTCCCCACCTGATCGGGTATAGCATTCATGCATGAGAAATGGTATGACACCTAGAAAATACAAAACCCTGAAATTTCAGGGGTTGAGTATCAACTTGGGGAACTATTTGGTTATCATGTCCGGAAGTATCTACTACAGAAGTGGAGATGAAAATTATGGAAAATCGATTGCTGATAACTGGGGGTGCTGGATTTATTGGTTCTAACTTTACCCATTACTGGTGTGAGACATATCCTAATCACCGATTAGTTGTGTTAGATGCTCTAACTTATGCGGGTAATAAAGAAACTTTAGCTGATTTACAAGACAGGCCAAATTTTCGTTTTGTCCAAGGGGATATTTGCGATCGCTCTTTAGTAGATAGCTTACTCCAGGAAGAGGATATAGATACAATAGCCCACTTTGCAGCAGAATCTCATGTAGACAGATCGATATTAGGACCAGCAGCTTTTGTTCAAACTAATCTGGTGGGTACTTTTACTCTATTAGAGGCATTCAGAAGTCATTATCCAACTCTTACTGAAAATCCCAATCGTAAATGTATATTTCTCCATGTATCAACTGATGAAGTCTATGGCAGCTTAAGTTCTGAAGACCCAGCCTTTACAGAAACTACACCTTATGCTCCAAATAGTCCTTACTCTGCTTCTAAAGCAGGAAGTGACCATCTTGCTAGAGCATATTATCATACTTATGGTTTGCCAACCATTATTACTAATTGTTCTAATAACTACGGACCTTATCATTTTCCTGAAAAGTTAATTCCTTTAATGTGCATCAATATGTTGTTAGGAAAAAAATTACCAGTTTATGGAGATGGGCAAAATATTCGAGATTGGTTATATGTAATAGATCATTGTCGGGCATTAGATACGGTAATTCATAAAGGTCAACCAGGAGAAACTTATAATATTGGTGGAAATAATGAGGTAAAAAATATTGATTTAGTACGAATGTTGTGTCAAATTATGGATGAGTTGGCGGATGATTTACCAGTGCAACCTTGTGAAAAATTAATTACTTTTGTCAAGGATAGACCAGGGCATGATCGACGTTATGCTATTGATGCGACAAAGATAAAAACTGAGTTAGGTTGGCAACCTTCGGTAACTGTTGAAGAAGGCTTACGTCAGACTGTAGAATGGTTTTTGAATAACCGAGATTGGTGGGAGCCATTATTGTCTGAAGAGTATCAAGAATACTATAAAAAAGTTTATGCAAATTCTTGAAAAAGAAATAAGTAAAGATTAGTTTTCAGAGCCCAAAATTTTTGTGAGGGTGCAACCAAAAATTCTTTGACACGCCGATTTTTTTTGGGAGCTTCATAGAATGCAAACTTTGGCGTTTTGGAGCTAAATTATTGATGAACGGAAAAATTTGGTGAGGGAAAAACCTAATTTTTTGGAGCTTCACAAAATGACAATATTTCTATAATTCTTCTGGAGACAATTTTGTGAATATCTGATTGCTTCTTACAGTTGGTCGGGAATTTTTTTTTTGCACGATCGAGTTCAACAAGCTGCTTATTCTTTGATTGCTGAGTCTGAAAAACAGGCGACTCATTTAAAGATTGGTAGGTTGTTGTTAAGTAATACTCCTGAACAGGAGCGGGAAGAGAAAATTTTCGATCTAGTTAATCAATTGAATTATGGTGTGGAATTAATCGTTCAACCAGAAGAACGCCAACAGTTGGCGCGGTTGAATTTAGTAGCGGGAAATAAGTCGAAAGGTGCAACAGCTTACAGTGCAGCAGTTAGTTATTTGGCTGTAGGTAGAGAACTACTGACATCAAATAGTTGGCAAACTCAGTACGAACTGACATTGCTTTTATATGAGTCCGCAGCAGAAGCAGCATACCTGAATGGTGAATTTGAGGAAATGGAAAAATTCATTGAGGTGGTATTGCAAGAGGCAAAATCATTATTAGAGAAAGTCAGAATTTATGAAATCAAGTTGCAAGCTTATTCACTACGAAAGCAATTTGTGGAGGGGATGAAAACGGCTTTTGATGTTTTGAATTTATTGGGAATAAGTTTTCCCGAATCGCCAACCGATGCAGATATTCAACAGGCATTCATGGAAACTCAATCCTATTGGATCGATCGGCAAATTGCAGAATTAATTGATCTGCCACCAATGATCGATCCAGAAAAAGTAGCAGCTTTACGCATTCTGGGCAGCATCACTGCAGCAGCTTATATTGCGATGCCTCAATTTTTGCCCCTAGTTGTTTGCAAGCAAGTGGAGTTATCTCTAGAATATGGTAATGCATCTTGGTCTGCTTATTCTTATTCAACTTATGGGACTATTTTGTGTGGAATTTTGGATGATATTAATTCTGGTTATCAATTTGGCAAATTAGGTTTGAGTCTATTGTCTAAATTTAATGCTAAAGAACTTACAGGCAGGGTCATTATCAATACAGATGGGGATATTCGACATTGGAAAGAACCTGCGAGAGAAACTATCAAACCTCTCTTTTCAGCATACCAAACGAGTTTAGAAACTGGAGAACCAGAATTTGGCTCCTATTGTGCTTTTCATGGGTGTTGCAATTCCTATTTTGCTGGCACAGAATTGGTGGAGCTAGAAAAAGAAATTGCGACTTATACTCAAGCATTCAAGGAATTTAAACAGGAGACTGCTTATTCTTGGAGTGCAATTCACAGACAGGCAATTTTAAATTTAATTAAACCAAGTGCTAATCCTGGTTATTTGTTAGGGGAAGCTTATAATGAAGAAGAATCTCTAGGGTTTCATCAGGAAGTCAACGATCGCCTCGCGTTCCATCTAATACATAGCCATAAGCTGATACTAAATTATTTATTTGAGCAGGTAGAAGCAGCAATAGAAAATGCGGCGATCGCTGAAAAATATTTAGATGGAATAACGGGAATGCTAGGTATTCCTGTATTTTATTTTTACGATTCTTTAGCCAGACTACGACGTTTGCAGAACTTAGACGATCGTAATTCAGTAGAACTCGAAAAAGTCGCCCTCAATCAGAAAAAGATGGAAAAATGGGCAACTCACGCACCAATGAATCATCTTCACAAATTTAATCTAGTAGCAGCAGAACAACATCAAGTTTTAGGTCAAAATTGGGAAGCTATAGAATTATACGACAGTGCCATTGCAGGAGCCAAAGAAAACGAATACATTCAAGAAGAAGCTCTCGCCAACGAACTCGCTGCCAAATTCTACCTCGCTCGGAGGAAGGAAAAAATAGCTACTACCTATATGCAGGAAGCCTACTACTGCTATGCTCGCTGGGGTGCAAAAGCCAAAACTGAGGACTTAGAAAAGCGCTATCCTCACCTCCTAGCACCCATTCTCAAACGACCAAAACTTACTTTAACTTCCAGTGCAACTCTCACCAGTTTAACTCAAGAAACAATTTCCCCAACTGCCACAGGAGCAGGAGAAATATT
This sequence comes from Okeania sp. SIO3I5, assembly GCF_010672085.1. GTDB lineage: Bacteria > Cyanobacteriota > Cyanobacteriia > Cyanobacteriales > Microcoleaceae > Trichodesmium. Next base: position 55,854 of record NZ_JAAHHT010000009.1, on the reverse strand, counting down.
AGACTTAGCTACTCTAATGAAAGCATCGCGCACCCTGTCAGAAGATATATCCTTAGACGGAGCGATCGCTAATTTAATGCAAGTAGTCCGAGAAAATGCAGGAGCTGAAACCGTGGCTTTGATGCTGTTTACTGACCAAGAATTAATGCTCGCTGCTCTTGCTACAGGCCAAGAAGTTAGCACAATTGACCCCATTCCCGTTATCAGAACTCAGGCAGTACCTTTATGTATTATCAACAAAGTCAAACGCAAACAAAAGCCTTTAGTTCTGGATAACGCTAGTAACAACAATGCTTATGCAGGCGATGCTTATATCCAAAAACACCAACCCCAGTCTGTTTTATGTCTACCCTTAATAGATCGCGGTGACACGATCGGCATTCTCTACCTAGAAAATAATCAAATTACTGGAGCATTTACCAGCGAACGAGTAGAAGTGCTAAATTTACTTTGTTCCCAAGCAGCAATTTCCCTAGAAAACGCCAGACTTTATAGAGAATCTCAGAATTACGCTCAACAATTGGAGCAAATCCAACTACAACTTGTTCAAAGCGAAAAAATGGCTTCAATTGGTCAGTTAGTTTCTGCTGTTGCTCACGAAATTAATAATCCCGTGGGGTTTATTTCTGGGAATTTAGATTATGCGATCGAATACATTCAATATTTAATAGATTTGTTGGAGCTTTATCAACAAGGAATTGATTGGAATAGTCAAACAACTCAAGAGAAAATTGAAGAGATAGAATTAGATTATTTATTGACAGATTTACCAGAATTAATTGAGTCAATGAAACAAGGAACAGAACGTATTGCCGAGATTAGTAAATCAATGCGAATTTTTTCTCGTGCGGATACAATAGCGAAAGTTCCATTTAAAATCCATGATGGCATAGATAGCACTTTATTAATTCTCAGACACCGACTCAAAGCTAATGAAAAACGCCCAGAAATCAAAGTAGTAAAAAACTATGGTGACTTGCCAGAAATTCACTGTTATCCAGGGCAATTAAATCAAGTATTTATGAATTTAATTGCTAATGCTATTGATGCTTTAGAAGAAAGTAATTCTAGTCAAAAAAATGTCAAAATAGCGCCAAATCAAATTAGTATTACGACAGAAATTGACCAACAAAAACAACAGGTAATTATCCGAATTAGAGATAATGGTATAGGTATGAGTGAGGAGGTGAAAAAGAAAATATTCGGTCATTTATTTACCACAAAAGGAGTAGGAAAAGGAACGGGATTAGGCTTATCAATTTCTCGGCAAATAGTAGAAGAAAAACATGGAGGTAAAATTAGTTTTACTTCAGAATTAGGAAAAGGAACTGAGTTTGTAATTGCTTTAGACCTCTCCAAAAAATAGGGAGTAGGGAGCAGGGATTAGGGAGAAATAATTGATTATTTATGTACGATAATTGATTTGATTTTTGATTATTGGAGAAGTCTTTTGGCTAAAAAATAAGGTAGAGTCTGGCGAAAGCAAGTTTTCAAACTGCTTAGGCTGTATAACCGGATTTTATATAACTAATAATTACTAAGATAACCGTAGTTATGAAGATAGAATATTTTTTTATGTCTAATCCCCCCGGATTTGATATAATGAAAACCGCTGTAATGCAACACAGTTATTCACAGGACTTACGCAGGGGAACCCAAAAACAAAACCGGGTTTTTTCGTAGATTTCTAGTGTGAAAAACAACGGTTTATTCAAGAAACTCCGTTTCTTTGCGTAAGCCATAATTCTAATAACTTGAGTAGACATCTGCTGCTTTCTTTTGATTGATCCATTTTTTAGATCGAACTAATTTTTATGAAAATACTGGGCCACAAAAAAAATTGTCATCAGCAAAGATTATCTACAGCACTTGTAGCTTTCCTTTTGCTGTTAAATGCAGTCGGTTGCACTCCAAAACAGTCCACTCTGGAAACAGATCAGGTTCAAACTCCAATAGAAAATTCAGTAACACCGCAAAGATTTGACGGGATTACCATTACGGTTGCTACCTACGAGAAACCTCATGGGGTAGGGGTTGAGCGTCGAGCGCGTGAGTTTGAACAACTAACGGGTGCTAAGGTTAATATGGTTAAACTTCCTCTCCAAGATACTTTTCCATCCATACAGCAGCAGTTTGTGAACAAAACCAACAAGTATGATGTGGTTGTTTTCTCTGCCAAATGGATGACGGATTTTGCAAAGCCTGGATATTTGGAAAATTTAACAGCTCGTGTCCAAGCAGATAGCCAACTGGAATGGGATGATATTGCACCCTTTTTCCGCAATTTTATTGCCACCTACAAAGAGGAAATCTATGGGATTATTGTGGATGGCGATTTTCACATGGTTTATTATCGTACGGATTTATTGGAAAAGGCGGAACTTGACTCCCCAAGAACCTGGGATGATTATCTTGCTATTGCCAAAAAATTTCACGGGCAAGACCTCAATGGTGATGGTATACCAGACTATGGTTCTTGTATACCTAAAAAGCCAAAAAACGTGAACGATCAGATGTTTTGGTCTGTAGCAAGTCCGTTTCTCCAAAGTCAAGGAACAGAAGAAGGTGGATTTTTTGACGCTGAAACCATGAAGCCATTGGTAAATAACCAAGCCTTTGCCAGAGCACTAGATATTTATAAAGAAACAACTAAATACGCACCGCCAGAAGAATTAAACTTAGATTTAGACGGAGCCAGAGCATTGTTCCTAAGTGGACGCTGTGCCCTAACTTTAGATTGGGGGGATATTGGAACATTAGCGATCGATCCAGCCATTTCCCAAATACCCGATCAAGTTGGTGCATCAATATTACCGGGTAGCAAAGAAGTTCTCGATCGCAATACTGGTAAATTAGTAGCCTGCGATAAATTTACCTGTCCTTATGCAATTGATGGCGTTAACCATGCTCCTTATGGTGCGATGGGTGGATGGGTAGGATCAATTAATGCAGCGGCCAAACCAGAAGTTAAAGATGCTGGTTATGCACTGATTTCTTATATCAGCCAACCCGCGCAATCCAATGTTGATGTCACCATTGGGATTACGGGTTTTAATCCTTACCGCATATCACAGTTTACTAACCGTGAAGCCTGGTTAGAGGCAGGAATGGGGGAAGAACCAGCTAGTAAATACTTGGGTGGGATTTCTGTAAGTTTAAAAAATCCTAACATGGTATTAGATTTACGCATCCCAGCAAATGCTCTCTACCAAAGAGAACTTGTGGATAATGCACTCGCCAGTTTTCTGACGGGTAAGATAACTCGCGATGAAACCATGGAACAAATTGAGCAAGGGTGGGAGAAAATCACAAATCAAATGGGGCGAGATTCCCAATTAGAAGACTACCGAGACAGTTTAGGACTTGAATAATCAAATCAATTCAAAATTCAAAATTATCAATTCAAAATTATAACTTATGCCTAAAATCAGCTCAATTCCAACAGAACTTACGCCAACTCTTAGACAATAAGCTATCCGTAGAGGGCGAATGCCATAGAGGGCGAATGCCATTCGCCCCTACGACATAGCGGTGCGACCCCGCGTCGGCGTTAGCGTTAGCGAAGCTCCTCTGTAAGAGGAGAGCTACCGTAGCAAGAGGCAAGTCGCAAGGGAATGCGCACCAAGAGAGGGAACGCGCACCAAGAGAAGGTGGTTCTGCGTAAGTCATATTCAAAAATAGTGATGGAGAGAAAGCAATCAATGTTTCGTTTTTTTATGAAAATACTGGGCTACAAAAAAAATCATCATCAGGAAAGATTATCTACAGCACTTGTAGCTTTCTTTTTGCTGTTTAATGCAGTGGGTTGTAGTCAAAAACAGTCCATTCCGGAAACTGATCGGGTGCAAACTCCAATAGAAAATTCAGTAACATCACAAAGATTTGACGGGATTACCATTACGGTTGCCACCTTCTATAAAATTGGGATAGGAGTTGAACGTCGAGTGCGTGAGTTTGAAGAACTGACGGGTGCTCAGGTTAATATGTTTACGTTTCCGATGAAGGATGTTTTTGCATCGATGCAGCAGGAGTTTGTGAACAAAACTAACAAGTATGATGTGGTTGTTTTCTCGCCCAAATGGATGACGGATTTTGTCAAGCCTGGATATTTGGAAAATTTAACAGCTCGCGTCAAAGCAGATAGGCAACTGGAATGGGATGATGTTGCACCTTTTTTCCGCAATTTTATTGCCACCTACAAAGACCAAGTCTATGCTGTTCCTGTGGATGGCAATTTTCACATGGTTTATTATCGCACGGATTTGTTTGAAAAGGCAGAGCTTGAGTCCCCACGAACCTGGGATGATTATCTCGCTATTGCCAAACAGTTTCACGGGCAAGACCTGAATGGTGATGGGATACCAGACTATGGTTCTTGTATGATGAAAAAGCCAAAAGTCTTGAATCATCAGATATTTTGGTCGGTGGCAAGCTCGTTTATCCAAAGTCACGGAACAGAAGAAGGTGGATATTTTGACCCCGAAACCATGAAGCCATTGGTTAATAACCAAGCCTTTGCCAGAGCACTAGATATTTATAAAGAAACAACTAAATACGCACCGCCAGATGAATTAAGCTTGGGTGTGGACGAAGCGAGAGCATTGTTCTTAAGTGGACGCTGTGCTTTAACCTTAGATTGGGGCGATATGGGAACATTAGCCATAGATCCAGCCATCTCCCAAATACCTGATCAAGTTGGCGCCTCTATATCACCGGGTAGCAAAGAGGTTCTTGATCGCAATACTGGTAAATTGGTAGCCTGCGATAAATTTACCTGTCCATACGCGATCGATGGCGTTAACCATGCTCCCTATGGTGCGATGGCTGGATGGGCAGGTGGAATTAATGCAGCGGCCAAACCAGAAGTTAAAGAGGCTGCTTATGCACTGATTTCCTATATGAGCCAACCAGCCCAATCTAATGTTGATGTCACCATTGGGATTACGGGTTTTAATCCTTACCGCATATCACAGTTTACTAACCGTGAACCCTGGTTAGCGGTAGGAATGGGGGAAGAAGCAGCTAGTAGATACTTGGGTGGTATTTCTGTAAGTTTAAAAAATCCCAACATGGTATTAGATTTACGCATCCCAGCAAATGATCTCTACCAAGGAGAAATTTTGGATAATGCACTCGCCAGTTTTCTGACGGGTAAGATAACTCGCGATGAAACCATGGAAAAAATTGAGCAAGGGTGGGAGAAAATCACAAATCAAATGGGGCGAGATTCTCAATTACAATCTTACCGAGACAGTTTAGGAATTCAATAGTTAAATAAATTCAAAATTATAACTTATGCCTAAAGTCAGCTCAATTCAAACAGAACTTACGCAAACTATTAAACAATACGCTATCCGTAGAGGGCGAATACCATAGAGGGCGAATGCCATTCGCCCCTACGACATAGCGGTGCGACCCCGCGACGACGTTAGCGTTAGCGAAGCTCCTCTGTAAGAGGAGAGCTACCGTAGCAAGAGGCAAGTCGCAAGGGAATGCGCACCAAGAGAGGGAACGCGCACCAAGAGAAGGTGGTTCTGCGTAAGTCCTGTTCAAAAATAGTGATGGAGAGAAAGCAATCAATGTTACGTTTTTTTATGAAAATACTAGGGCACAAAAAAAATCGTCATCAGCAAAGATTATCTACAGCACTTGTAGCTTTCTTTTTGCTGTTTAATGCAGTGGGTTGTAGTCAAAAACAGTCCATTCCGGAAACTGATCGGGTGCAAACTCCAATAGAAAATATAGATTCAGTAAAACCACAAAGATTTGACGGGATTACCATTACGGTTGCAACCCTTGGTGGATCGATTGGGGGAGGCGTTGAGCGTCGAGCGCGTGAGTTTGAACAACTGACGGGCGCTAAGATTAATATCATTAAACTTCCTCTCAAAGATACTTTTCCATCCATACAGCAGCAGTTTGTGAACAAAACCAACAAGTATGATGTAGTTGTTTTCTTGCCCAAATGGATGACGGATTTTGTCAAGCCTGGATATTTGGAAAATTTAACAGCTCGCGTTAAAGCAGATAGTCAACTGGAATGGGATGATATTGCACCCTTTTTCCGCAATTTTACGGCAACCTACAAAGGGAAAATATATGCTATTCCCATAGATGGAGACTTTCACATGGTTTATTATCGCACAGATTTATTAGAAGAAGCCCAGCTTGAACCCCCACGAACTTGGGATGATTATCTTGCTATTGCCAAAAAATTTTACGGAGAAGACCTCAATGCTGATGGGATACCAGACTATGGTTCTTGTCTGGCTAAACAGCCAAAAAACTTGAGTTATCATGTATTTTGGTCTGTAGCAAGCTCGTTTCTCCAAAGTCAGGGAACAGAAGAAGGTGGTTTTTTTGACCCTGAAACTATGAAGCCATTAGTCAACAACCCAGCCTTTGCTAGATCCCTCAATATGTATAAAGAAACCAGTAAATACGGACCCCCAGAAGAATTGAGCTTAGATCTAGATGGGACGAGAGCATTGTTCATAGATGGACGCTGTGCTTTAACCTTAGATTGGGGGGATATCGGAACATTAGCGATCGATCCAGCTATTTCAAAAATACCAGATAAAGTTGGAGCATTAATGTTACCTGGTAGCAAAGAAGTTCTCGATCGCCAAACGGGGAAATTGGTGGCCTGCGATAAATTCACCTGTCCTTATGCAATTGATGGTGTTAACCATGCTCCCTATGCTGCGCTTGGTGGATGGGTTATTGGGATTAATGCAGCAGCCAAAGCGGAAGTTAAAGAGGCTGGATATGCACTGATTTCCTACATCAGTCAACCGGCACAATCGAATGTTGATGTTACCATTGGCACTACAGGTTTTAATCCTTACCGCATATCGCAGTTTACTAACCGCGAACCCTGGTTAGAGGCAGGAATGCAAGAAAGCACAGTTACTAAATACTTGGGTGGTATTTCTGTCAGTTTAAATAATCCTAACATGGTCTTGGATATGCACATCCCAGCAAATACTCTCTACCAGCAAGAAATTTTGGATACTGCACTGACAAATTTTCTGACGGGTAAGATGACTCGCGATAAAACTATGAAACAAATTGAGCGAGAATGGGAGAAGGTTACGAATCAAATGGGGCGAGATTCCCAATTAGAAGCGTACCGAAACAGTTTAGGACTCGAATAGTCAAATCAATTCAAATTTCAAAATTATCAATTCAAAATTATAACTTATGCCTAAAATCAGCTATCCGTAGAGGGCGAATGCCATTCGCCCCTACTATGTAAGGTGGTTATGCGTAAGTCCTGTTCAAAAATAGACATCTCCAGAAAAGAGGGAACAGGGAACAGGGAACAGGGAACAGGGAACAGGGGGAGTAATTGATAATTTATGGATAATAATTGATTTTATTTTTCATTTTTGGAGAAGTCTAATAGTTATGGAGAGAAAGCAATCAATGTTACGTTGGAATTTAAGTCTCAAAATTGTGGCTGCTTATTCAGGCTTAATTGCTCTGATGGCGGGGATACTCACTACTACTCTTTACTGGCAGTTTCGCACAGCTAACCAGCAAGCAATGCGCGCTCGCTTATTGGATTTGCTGAGTTTAACTGCGCCAGAAATTGACAGTGACTATCATTCTCTGGTTGTCACACCTAAAGATACTAATAAACCGTTCTACAAGATCAATATCGAAGAACTCAAAACCGTTCAAGCAGCTAGTAAAGATGTCAACCGCATTTATACCCTGCGTCCCCAAAGCAACGGTAAATTCGCTTTTGTCTTAGATGTCTATCCCACGTCGAAATCATCAACATTTGTGGGGGAAATAGCAGAGAATCTAACTCCAATTCTCTCAGCAGAAGGAAATACCCTATCCAAACCCAAGGTTGAAAACGATTTTGTGCAGAATACAGAAGGCAAAAGCTTGTTATATGGATATGCACCGATCGAGGATCAATTTGGTCGTTTAGAGGGGATTTTAGCGATCGAATTAGATGCTACTTCAATTCTGCAATCTGAACAAATTGCTGCAGCGATCGCCCTAGGACTTTTCTTGATAATTTTAGCTTTGACGGTTATTATGGTGCGGTGGTTAGCGCGATCGCTCATTGTGAATCGAACTCTCCGCTTAAATGATGCGGCTAAAAAACTAGCTGCTGGAGAATGGGATCAATCTTTATTGAATGAGAGTAACGATGAATTGGGTGAATTAGCTAATTCTTTTAATTACATGGCGGGGCAACTACAAACCTCATTCCAAAAACTGGAAGAATATTCCCAAACTCTAGAACAAAAGGTAAAAGAACGAACTGTGGAATTAGAGCAAGCAAAATTAATCGCAGATTCTGCGAACCAAGCCAAAAGCACTTTCATTGCCAACATGAGCCACGAATTACGCTCTCCCCTGAACGCTATTCTTGGCTTTGCTCAAATTATGACTCGCTCGCAAACCCTGGGGCGCGAAAATCAAGAAAATATTGGCATTGTTTATCGTAGTGGCGAACATCTCTTGAGTCTAATTAACAATATTCTCGATCTTTCTAAAATTGAAGCAGGTAAAACCACTCTCAATCCCCAAAACTTTGACCTTCAGCGCCTGCTAGATGACATTGATGATATGTTTAAAATGAGAGCAGAGGAGAAAAATCTCTACTTACTGATGGAGTATGAACCCGATCTGCTCCGCTATGTCCGTACCGATCAAATTAAATTGCGCCAAGTGTTGATTAATCTGATTAACAACGCCCTCAAATTTACTCAATCTGGTGGCGTTTCCATTAGAGCTTCCAATCTGAGAACTAATAGTCAAGATCAAGTGTTAGATGCTAATTCTTCTACACTTCATTTTGAAATTGAAGATTCAGGGGCGGGAATTGCTCAAGAAGAATTAGAACATCTTTTTGAAGCCTTTAGCCAAACCAAAACCGGAAAACAAGCTCAGGAAGGAACGGGTTTAGGATTATCTATTAGCAACCAATTTGTGCGTTTGATGGGAGGCGAGATTAAAGTTAAAAGTGTCGTGGGGCAAGGCACAACTTTCCTATTTGATATTCAAGTTACTGAAGTGGCAGCGAGCGATATTACCACACTCGATCCCTCTCGCCGAGTTATTGCTCTGGCAGCTAATCAACCCAAATATCGTATTCTCATAGTTGATGATAAAGCGATCAATCGCCAATTATTAATTAAGCTACTTTCTCCCTTGGGATTTGAACTTCAAGAGGCAAATAACGGCCAAGAAGCTGTGGATATTTGGGAGAAATGGGAACCACACTTAATCTGGATGGATATGCGGATGCCAGTCATGGATGGTTACACTGCTAGCAAAATTATTAAATCTCACCTGAAAGGACAAGCAACAGCAATTATTGCCTTAACAGCGAGCGTCCTAGAAGAAGAAAAAGCAGTAGTCATATCGGCAGGATGCGATGATTTTGTCAGAAAACCTTTTCGAGAGTCAGAAATTTTTAATGTGATGAATAGACATATTGGTGTCGAATATGTTTATGAGGAATTAATTCCAGAAAATACGGCAACAACAACAAAAGAGGTTTTAACCCCAGAGGTAATGGCAGAAATTCCTACTGAGATTTTAGCCCAACTCGAAGAGGCAGTCATGTTTTCTGATGAGGACTTAATTACCACGCTAATCAAACAAATTGCTACTCATAATGATTCTTTAGCTCTGGCACTAAAAACTTCTTTGCATAACTTTGAGTATGAAAAAGTATTAAGCTTAATTTCAGCAACAATAGGAGACAAGGAGTAATATTAAATCCGGTAGCATTGGTGTAAAAAGAGTGTAAAAAGAGTGTGGGAAGTGTGGGAAGTGTGGGAAGTGTGGGAAGTGTGGGAAGTGTGGGAAGTGTGGGAAGTGTGGGAAGTGTGGGAAGATAGAACATTTTTTTCTACCGAATTAAACGGATTTGATATAATATAAGGAGTAATATCATGTCCGGATAATTAGTGATAAAAACACTTCTTTTTCCTGGTACATTCTTTTCTCCTGTCTCCTGTCTTCTGTCTCCTGACTCCTCTTCCTGGTACATTCTTTTCTCCTGTCTCCTGTCTCCTGTCTCCTCCCTAATTATTTATATAGCAGTCGAAGCAAAGATTAGGACATAGACTGATGATGAATCTTATACTAGGAAACACTTTTCCAACTGTTCCCTGTTCCCTGTTCCCTGTTCCCTGCTATATAGCACTACGCATTAAGATTAGGACATTTCTCAATCCTGTTTGCGGAGCATTTCCCTATAAGAAAAAGCCTTTGAAAGTCGGCTGTTCCCTGTTCCCTGTTCCCTGTTCCCTGTTCCCTGTTCCCTGTTCCCTGTTCCCTAGCGCGTAGCGCTATAACTGTTCAACCAGAGATGATCTAAACATGAATTCTACTCAAGAGCAAATCATTATTATTGATGATACCCCAGCTAATTTACACGTACTTAGCACTCTGTTAAAGGAAAATGGCTATCTGGTGCGATCGTTTCCTAATGGAAAATTGGCTTTAGCATTTATTGAAAAATTTTCTCCTAGTTTGATTTTGCTGGATATTAAAATGCCAAACATGGATGGCTACGAAGTTTGTCAACATCTCAAAGCCAACGAATTGACTTGCGATATTCCAGTGATTTTTATTAGTGCTTTAGATGAAGTAATGGATAAGCTCAAAGCTTTTACTCTGGGAGGGGTGGATTATATTACCAAACCATTTCAAGCGGAGGAAGTTTTAGCTCGCATTTCTACTCATTTAGAACTCTCTCGCCTGCAAAAACTTCTGAAACAAGAAAATTATATGCAGGCTCAACAACTAGCAAAACAAAATAAACAACTCCAGCAGATAAATCAGGAATTAGAAAAAGCTAATCAGGAACTGAATCAAAAATACGATGAACTAAAACAAGCCCAACTCACTATTATTCAAAGCGAGAAAATGGCTACCTTGGGGAATCTCGTGGCGGGAGTAGCCCACGAAATTAACAATCCCGTGGGGTTTATTTCCGGAAATTTAGATTATGCCACTAAATACATTCAATATTTAATAGATTTGTTGGAACTTTATCAACAAGGTATTGATTGGAATAGTCAAACAACTCAAGAGAAAATTGAAGAGATAGAATTAGATTATTTATTGACTGATTTACCAGGATTAATTGACTCAATGAAAGAAGGAACAAAACGTATTGCAGAGATTAGTAAATCTATGCGAACTTTCTCCCGTGACGATACAATTGCTAAGGTAGCTTTTAAGATCCATGATGGTATCGACAGCACTTTATTAATTCTCAGACACCGACTCAAAGCTAATGAAAAACGATCAGAAATAGAAGTAGTAAAAAACTATGGCAACCTGCTACCAGTATATTGTTATCCGGGACAATTAAATCAAGTATTTATGAATTTAATTGCTAATGCCATTGATGCTTTAGAAGAAAGTAATTTTGGGAAAACTTTTGAGGAAATAAAAGCAGCACAAAATCAGATTACTATTACTACAGAAATTGATTCAGAAAACCAACAGGCAATTATCCGAATTAGAGATAATGGTATGGGTATGAGTCAGGAAGTTAAAAATAAAATATTCTGTCATTTATTTACTACAAAAAAAGTAGGTAAAGGAACGGGATTAGGTTTATCAATTTCTCGGCAAATAGTAGAAGAAAAACATGGAGGTAAAATTACTTTTACTTCAGAATTAGGAAAAGGAAGTGAATTTACGATTAGTTTACCAAATAATTAATAGACTTCTTACAGAAGTCAGGGAATAGGGAATAGGGAATAGGGAATAGGGAATGAAATTGTTGATTTCCTATCTTGCATTGATTTCATTTTTTATTTTTGGAGATGTCTAATAATTAGAAAAGAGGGAGTAGGGAGTAGGAAATAGGGGGCGTTGCATATTTGGGGGATGATAATTAAATTTGCACCCATCTGAAACTTTTATTTCTACTGACTACTAAAAGATAGGAAATATTTTTCCAACTGTTCCCAGTTAAGTGCTATATAACTAAATGAAACTAAATTATAGGAGAAAATTCAATGACGGAATTAATTAACGCTGCTAAAGTTGGAGATATTTCTCAAGTTGAAACTTTGCTGAGTGGCGGTGTGGATATTAATGCCAGAGACTCGGAGGGTTTAACTGCTTTAATTGCTGCTGCTGAAACTGGCCATGTAGAGATAGTGAAAAAATTGCTAGTTACTGGTGCAGATGTCAATGGCAATGATAATGATGGTTGGGTTCCGTTGATGGGTGCTGCTGCTAGTGGCAACCAGGAAATTTTGCAACTGTTGTTAGATGCTGGTGCTGATGTTAATGCTACTACTAATTTTGGTTTGACTGCTTTGATGACTGCTGCTGGTAGTGGTTATATTAGTGTAGTTCAAACTTTACTAGACAGGGGAGCAGACATTAGGGCAAAAGATAATAATAAATGGACGGCCTTAGTCTGGGCAAATTCTGAAAATCATAAGGATGTGGTGGAGTTGCTGAAGCAGGTGCGCGATAGAACTCCGTTCCGCTGAAGCGATAAAACTACGTTTTCGCCAATCGCCGACATGAAACGCTTCGCGATCGCGATAATTAGTTATTTTAGGGAGTAGAGATGTTCTATACAATGTCTCTACAGGGTAAGGTGATGTCCTCCCCCTGTGTTGACATTGATAATAACAAAATTCTCCTAGCTTGTCAAGGGCCTATGAATGTTTAGCTTATGAAGGTATCCGAATCCTGGCCCAGGCTTTCATCCCGACGCTCCCCTCCCCCCTTCCAAAGGGGGGTTAGGGGGGATGGAGAGCGCGGGACTTCCCGCCAGGAAAGTTAAACCCATGAGATTGCTTCCTTCCACTCCGTTCCAGTCGCAATGACTTGGGTATTGTAATTACCCGGATTTGATATTACGCAAAATATCAGATTGTACACTATATGTAGGGGTGAACAACTGTTCGCCTTTACTAGATACAGCGGTTCTGCGTAAGTGCTGATTAAGTTTAGAAAGGCGATAGCAATTTTGTAGGTAAGGAGCGAGCCACCACCGAAGACCTCTCAGCAAATCCCTCTCCTAAAACTATCCCTGATCAGGAACTCCTGAAAACCTTGTGGGTAGTAGGGGAGCAGGGGAGAAAGAGTCATGGTAGCCAAGTCAAACTACTTAAATTTATGAAAAAATGTACTTATTAATACATTTTTTCTGTAGAAAAAGCCGCTCCAAGACTTATATCATGTCCGGTAGCATCGTTTGTGTATAATAGAAGAAGAAAAAAAATAATTGCCCTTCGCTATCGCCACTCTTCAAGCACTTGATAAATTATCAGTAGGCCACCAACGAAAACAAGTAAGACCTGTTTGGGAGCGATTGCCTCCGGCACGTTAAAGGAGATGGGATAAACTCCCCCACAACTATCCCCCCTTTCACTCGTGGGGCAAGGGGGGATAGTTGTGGGGTTGGGGGGTTAGGTTTTCCACAATTTTAGCCTAGACACCCTACTACGTCCACTTTACTTTTAACTCAAACCATACTTATCGCTCAAAGCATCCCTCGCCTGCTCCCGATCGTCAAAATGAATTTTTTCCGTACCCAGAATTTGATAATCTTCGTGACCTTTTCCAGCTATCAACACCCCATCTCCAGCTTTAGCTTCCATAATAGCAGCATTAATAGCTTGAGAGCGATCGCTTATCACCAAAGGCTTAACTTCCGGCGATATTCCCTCCAAAATATCCTGTAAAATTTTTTCCGGGTCTTCAGTGCGGGGGTTATCAGAAGTCACCACAGCTAAATCTGATAACTCAGCAGCAATTTGACCCATTTTTGGTCGCTTAGTCCGGTCGCGATCGCCTCCACAACCAAATACACAAATCATCCGACCAGGAATAAAAGGTCGTGCTGCTTTTAACAAATTCTCTAAACTATCAGGAGTATGAGCATAATCAACAATTACACTTACATCTTGCTCTTCAGTCACCTGTACTCTTTCCATCCGACCAGGTACTCCCGGAAATTCTGATAAATGAGCAACCACCATCGCCAAATCTAAACCCAAATGTAAAGCTGCTCCCACCGCAGCTAACATATTAGATAAATTGTACTGCCCTACCAATGGCAAACTAAAAGCAATATCGCCCTGGGGAGTATGCAGCGTTCCCTTAACTCCCGTAGGTTGGTATTCTAAATCTGATGCCCACAGATCGGCAGAAGTGTCACTGGTGCTGTAACTCCAAACCTTTTCCGACTCTAATCTGGCAATCAACTTTTTGCCATAGGAGTCATCAGCATTAACGATCGCCCTACCCTTGAGATAGTCTGAACCAAACAGCAACGCTTTTGCCTCAAAGTAATCATCCATATCTTTGTGATAGTCGAGATGATCTTGGGTCAAATTAGTAAATACTGCCACCTCATAAGTACAACCCCAAACTCGCTTTTGATGTAGAGAGTGAGAGCTAACTTCCATGACTCCATATTTACTACCTGCTGCCACTGCTTGCGCCAGTTGGTTTTGCAATTCCACTGGAAAAGGTGTGGTGTAAGCTGCCGTTTCTGCAAATCCTGGCCAACGCGCATAAAGTGTGCCGAATAAAGCGGTAGGTAGTTGAGCATTATTCAGGAGAAATTCGACTAAATGGGTAGTAGTGGTTTTGCCGTTGGTGCCAGTGATGCCTACCATTCTGATTTTTTGCCCAGGGTAGTCATAGAATGCAGCAGCAATTTCTGGGCAAATTTGACTCATGTCGGCAACTGGGATAACACACTCATTTTTGGCTGGGTATTTTGTTGCTGCCAAATGAGAAACTATAGCTACCACTGCACCATTAGCGATCGCGCTTGACCAGAAGTCTCCCCCATCAACGCGGGTACCTGGCATTCCCAAAAATAAATCTCCTGGTTGACAAGCATGGGAATTTGTCGCTAAACCTTTAATTTCTGTTTCTAAAGCTTGGTGATTATTGGTAAGTGAAATACTTGGAACTTTTGCTAATAATTCTCTCAATTTCATATTAGGAACTCCAATAGTTTTTTTGAGTTTTTTTAATTTAAAGTATAGCAAAAATTTACAAGAATATTTGTAACATTTACTGCATTTTTTTTACTTACATTCAAGGAAAGGGAGATGCTATAAGCTTTTCGGTTATTGTCTTTGTTCAGGGAAACTTTTTATGGAAAAATGGTTAATACTCAAGGGGGGAATTTAATCTCTTGATTGAGCATTAAGCATTTAGCAAATGATACTTATGTTGACTTACAATTTTAACTCAAATGAAGTTCGTGTCATTCTCGGCAGTGATGATGAGTCTTATTTCTTTGTAGAGGATGTTTGCGAAATCCTAAAAGTATCTACCGAACGCTTAAACAATGAAGACAGGATTACACATAAATTAAATGAGCAGAAGGTGATAGTAACTTCTGAGTTTTGACTATATGAACTAATAATGAACTGCTTCATAAAACCGATATAAAACGTCATAACGAAAAACTGAGCGCTATTCAGCAAACCGTCCAAGAGTTAAACCAAAAATTACCTAAAAATCAGGAGTAAATTGATTTTATCTTGGTGCAGTTACTTTCAATAATTAATAATTAATAATTACCTCTCCTTGAAAAGAAGAGGATTGACTAATCATGAAAATTTTTGCTTGTTTATCCTTGAAAGGAGAGGCTTTAAACCTTAATTATTCGGTAACCCTACACACAAAAAAATGCACTTCAGAATCTCACTCAAAATTTTATATTCATATTTTTCTATGTAGGTCTGTATTTTATTTTTTATCAAATAAATTTATTTGATAAATCTGAAATTATGTACTAACCACTCCTAGAATACATTAGGAATTTTACTCATCTTTCCTATCCATTAAAATAGAATGAGTAAAGAATGAGTAAAAGTCAATAAATTCAGCAAAAATTTACAAATATTTTTGTAACTTTTGCTGCAAATTTTTTACTGGTGTTCGAGGTGAAAATCGTGGTATAAGCTTTTCAGTTGTGCTATTCGGCTCAGATACACAAAGTACGGGTATTTCATATTGATAAGTTTGAAACCAGTCATCACGGGTAGTAATATCTCTAACCTCTAGGTCGAATTTACAGGGGTTTTCCGGGTCTTTCAGTATTTCTTCGAGTTTTTCTTGGAGTCCTTCGCAGAGGTGGCAGCCTGGTTTACTGTATAAGATTAGGTTCATAATTTAGATTAAATTCTAGAAAATCTGTTAGTTTAATTATTGTATATTTTAAAGTGATTCCTGATTTTGAATTTTTATGGAAAAAAAAATAGGATTAGGAACCCTTTAGCAAGCCTATAAAGCTTATGGAAAAGAACAATTTTGTCAAGTAGTTTTGACAATGGGTTATTCTATATCTCAAAGAGAATATCATCCTTTTTAGGCAGTTTAATTTCCAATTATTGACCAAAAAATAAGGTCTCAAGCCTCCCCTTTTAAGGGGATGATAAAAATCAATTTCAGTATTTCAAGCCTCTAGCTTTCCTGCGGAATGCGGAGCAAAAAGACAGAGGTACTGATAACTGAAATGACACACCCTAGAAATAAGTGGTTGAGTGTTTTCTACTGACTACTGACTACTGACTACTGACTACTAACTTGATATTATTTTGCACAAAAATGCTGCAAAATATTACTGCGAAAATCCTGCAATTCAGTCGAGGGATTCTTAACTGTAAATGCTTCCGATAAAGCATCCGAAAATAAATTACGTTCTGCCAAAAATTTAACTTTAGCTAAAGCGATCGCTTCTGGTGTAGCTTTAGCTTGCTTTAAACCAGTATCAAGTTTTTCTAACTCTCGAGTAATCACCTCACGTTCGGGAACATCCATAACTGTAAAAGTCACTCGTAATGTAGGAAAAGAATACTCATAATCAATTGAATCAAATACTCTCCAATAATAAGTATTACCAGGTTTTAATGATTCTCCATTGTCAATAATTATTTGCTGATTATCTTGAACTTTTTTCGCCCACAAAATCTCTTCACTATTAGCTGGAGGAATGGAAATTCGCTCTAATTCTCCTTGCCAAATAAATGTCGGACGAGTATTCCAAATTTTTTCCTTGAACTCTGTTGAACCAGGAGAAACTAAACACAAACTACCACCCCGAGTAGTACCATCTTTTGGGGTTACTGGTGGGTCTTCATCTGATTGATTAAATGAATCTTGAAAAACTTTTTCCCACTTCTCATTAATATCATTTTTTCCTTGAATATTTTGTGCTTTAATTATTGGGAAATTCCATAAAAATGTTATTTTTAATCCTAAAAAAAATAGCATCAAATTGAGTTTTTTATTCATAAAAATCCTCTGATTCAGTAGGTAGGCACGAAAAAAAACTAAGTATGTAACAAAAAGTAAAGTAGCTCTGAAGCCTCTTCCCTTCAGCATAGCTTTCCTCCTTCCTAATTTCCTAATTATGATAAATTTTAACACCCATCTGCTTAATATTGTTAGAGTAGCTATGTAAGAACTGATTCTTTAACTTAGCTGTTATACCAGGCGTGATAAATGTTTGCTACAAATATAGTAATCAGGAATGAGATGTGAGAAAAAAGTGTAGGGGTTTGGTCTCCAAACCCAAATTATAAGGATTTGGAGACCAAACCCCTACGATAAAATCTTACCGAAAAATTTTGGTTTAAAGCCTGCCCTTTTAAGGGGATAATAAATAAAAATTTTTATGATTAGTAATCCTCTTCTTTTCAAGGAGAGGTAATTATTAATTATTCATTATGACCCAGGAAAACTTTGATTTTACGGTAGTGCATCAGGAATATTAAATCTCAAAGGCCATAAGTTGCCAAATCTAAGTCTAACAAGCAATAAATTCTCTTAATATTTAATTTATAAATCAGCTTTAAGAAAGAACATTTGTGGTAATCTTTCAGAATTATATATTGCAAACTTATGTTATAGCAGGGAACAGGGAACAGGGAACAGGGAACAGTTAGAAAAACATTTCCCAGTCTAAGGTTCATCATCAGTCCATGTCCTAAGCAACTCTTTCTCAGCTATAAAAATACTAAATAATTGAATCTAATAATAAAAATTATGAACCGATAGATCATAGCAAATAATATATTAATTGTAGACGATAAAATTCCTAATTTACGAGTTTTAACAACTATTTTAAAGGGGGAAAATTATCAAGTGAGAAAAGCGACAGATGGTGAAAGTGCAATTGAAGCAGTGCAAATAGAACCTCCTGATTTAATTTTATTAGATATACAAATGCCAGGAATGGATGGCTATGAAGTTTGTCGATCCTTAAAATTAGATCGTGAAACTCAAAATATTCCGATTATTTTTATTACTGCTTTAAGTGAAGTATTTGATCAAGTTAAAGCTTTTTAAATGGGAGGAATTGATTATATTACCAAGCCATTTCAGGAAGAAGAAGTATTAGCAATAATTAGGAATCAGTTAATGATTCAAAAACAACAAAAACTCTTACAACAAGAACAAGAAAAACTCAAGCAAGAAATTAAACAAAGAAAAAAAGCAGAAGAAATTTTATATCAATCTAGAGCATTAATTACCAGTATTTTAAATAATTCCCTAGATGGAATTGCTGCTTTAGAAGCAGTTAGAAATCCTCAAACAGGAAAAATAGAGGATTTTTGCTGCCTAGTCGTTAATCCTGTTATTGCTAAAGTGTTGAATTGAGAACCAGAAGATTTAACGGGAAAGTTGATTTTCAAAAAGTTTATCAATAAAATTGACCCCAGTTTATTTACTGCTTTTGTTGGAGTTGTGGAAACAGGAATATCCTTACAAAAAGACTTGAGTTCTAATAAGAACCAAGAGAAAAAATGGTATAGTTTTACAGCAGTTAAATTAGTTGATGGTTTTAGCGTTACAGTTAGAGATATTACTGAAAACAAAAAACAGGAATTAGAATTGAAGACTTTCGCTAGTATAGATGGTCTAACAGGTATTAGCAATCGCCGTATTTTTGATAGAAGTTTAGCGAAAGAATGGCAAATTTGTCAAAGAGAAAAACAACCTTTGTCTTTAATTATGATAGATATTGACTACTTCAAAAAATATAATGATTTTTATGGTCATCAAAAGGGAGATGATTGTTTAAGTCGTGTGGCAAAAGCGCTCTCTAAAACGATCGAACGCCCTAGGGATATTGTTGCTCGTTATGGAGGTGAAGAATTTGCGATTGTTTTGCCCAATACAGAGCGACCAGGAGCGATCGCTATTGCCGATCGCATTCAACAAGCGATTAGGGTACTAAGAATTCCCCATGAGCGCTCAGAGGTAAATACCATTATTTCTTTGAGTTTAGGAATTGCCTGTGTTATTCCTACCGCAAATAATTCACCAGAGAATCTGATTGATATGGCGGATCGAGCGATGTACAAAGCAAAACAGCAGGGGCGCAATCAGGCGGTAACCTACAGCACATAAATCACGATCAATAATTTGCTTGTTTGATTATCAGAGATATCTAATAGGTTGTAATATCATGTTCGGGTAATCAGTTATGAATAAAATTTCAGCTGTGAGAGTAGGGAAAAGATATTACACTTCTACTTTTCTCCTGACTCCTTTCTCCAGCAATTCTGACTCCTGACTCCTGACTCCTGACTCCTTGATAATTATTTATAAGTATTCAACCGAACATGATATAAGATTTTATCGTAGGGGTTTGGTCTCCAAACCCAAGCGCTAGAGGATTTGGAGACCAAACCCCTACAGCTTTTTCTCACATCTGATTCCTGATCGCTCTATCATTTCCGGATAAGAGCGTGATAGAAAGACCTTCCGCTTTCGCTGCGCGACATGTTTGCGTAGCATTCCCTATAAGAAAACGCGACCAAAAAAATTTCTCGTCGTTATAGCTTAAAATTCCCTCCTATTCCCTCCTGACTCCTGACTCCTGACTCCTGACTCCTCCATTTTTATTTATAACTATTCAACTGGACATGATATAAGTATTTCTTTGATTCGATCGCTGCTTACCGGAGGTGAAAAAAAGTATCCTTGTCCATAATCGCAATTGAGTTTTTGGAGTTGTTCCCACTGTTGAGAGGTTTCCACGCCTTCAGCAATAACATCCATATCTAAATTATGTGCCAATGAGATAATCGCCTTGACAATATCTGAACCCTGTTGTGGTTGTTCCATACGATTAATAAAAGAACGATCTATCTTTAAGGTATTAACTGGAAAACGGTGTAAATAGCTTAAGGAAGAATAACCAGTACCAAAATCATCAATACTTAATTGGATTTGACGTTTTCTCAGTTTTTGCAGCAATGAATATGCTGATTCAGCGTTTTCCATGAGCGCACTTTCGGTAATTTCTAACTTTAAATTACTGCTACTCAGGTTAGTTTCTTCCAGAATACCATCAATTTCTGCAATTAAATCTGGTTGAGCGAACTGTTTGACTGAAAGGTTAACACTTATTGTCAAAGATGGTGATACCACTTGTTGTTGTTGCCAAGTGTAAAGTTGTTGACAAGCGTGCCTTAAAATCCACTTACCTATCGGAATAATCAAATTATTGTCTTCGGCAATGGGAATAAATTTTCCCGGTGATATCATGCTTTTTTCTGGGTGAAACCAGCGAATTAATGCTTCAAATCCAGTAATTTGATTTGTTTGACAGGAAACAATTGGTTGATAATATACTTGGAATTCCTCTTGTTTGACAGCTCGACGTAGATCGTTTTCCAATTGCAGACGATTCATGGCAGAAGCGTGCATACTAGGATCGAAGATTTCATAACGATCGCCACCTTTTTTCTTAGCTTGATACATTGCAGTATCAGCATCCCTTAAAAGATTACTTGGTTGCTCTATATTTTCGTCGGCGAAAACAATACCGATACTAGCAGTTATAAAAATTTCATGGTTTTCGAGGTAAAACGGTTTGGTTAATTTCTCTTGAATTCTGTGGACTACTGCAATCGCATCTTTAAGAGCTTGTATTTCTGTCAACACAATTATAAATTCATCCCCTCCTAAACGAGCTAAGGCGTCACTAACTCGCACACATAACTTGAGACGTGCTGCGATTTCCATTAACAGTTGATCGCCGAGTACATTACCTAAAGAATCATTGATAATTTTAAAGCGATCG
Source organism: Okeania sp. SIO3I5 (assembly GCF_010672085.1). GTDB lineage: Bacteria > Cyanobacteriota > Cyanobacteriia > Cyanobacteriales > Microcoleaceae > Trichodesmium. Next base: position 34,775 of record NZ_JAAHHT010000009.1, on the reverse strand, counting down.
CAATCCAGAGAAAGTAAAGCAAAATAAGTATCCGTTTCATCTTTTACCCGATGCACCAATTTTTCTAAGATAGCCATTAATAATACACGATTCGGTAAACCTGTTAACGCATCACGCCTAGACATATACATCATTTTCTCTTGTGCTTGCTCGCGTTCTGACATCTCCTGTTGTAATTGAACCGTTTGTTGTTTAACTTGTTGTTCTAGTTCCCTATTTAAACTTTTAAGTTCTTGTTGTAGCTCTTGAATTGTTAGTTGATTTTTAATCCGAGCTAAGACTTCTTCTATCTGAAAAGGTTTGGTAATATAATCTACTCCTCCAATAGATAAACCTTTAACCTTATTGGCAATATCATTCAATGCTGTCATAAAAATAATTGGAACATCTTTTGTCTCGGGCTGAGATTTGAGTTGTTGACAGGTTTCAAAACCATCCAAATCTGGCATAACTACATCCAATAAAATTAACATAGGAGGATTTTGTTTCCCTTGTTCAATAGCACTTTTGCCATTTTCAGCGATCGCCACTTTATATCCTGCTTCTCTAATTTGTTGGGCAAGAATTTTTAAATTATTGGGACGATCGTCAACTATTAGAATTGGTGCTTCTCTAAGAGGAGAGAATTTATAACTTTTCACGGGAATTTATTGTAATAAATTTTAGTATACTCGATCAATTATATCATTCATTAGTAGTCAGTAGTCAATAGTCAATAGACATCTCCAGAAAAGAGGGAACAGGGAACAGCGGATCTGGGAACAGGGGGGAGTAATTGATAATTTTTTGATCAGAATTGATTTGATTTTTCATTTTTGGAGAAGTCTAATAGTCAGTAGAAAATATTAGTAGTCAATAGTCAGTAGAAGATATTATATCAAATCCGCTGACTACGGTTCCCGATAAATCGGAGTGATATAATTCTACTATCAGAAAAGAGTGAAAACTCCTAGTTTGTCGAGGGTTTGGAGACCAAACCCCGGAGAGTCTGGAATTCTACCGATACTACCGGATTTGATATTAGTAGTCAGTAGTCAGTAGTCGTAGGGGCGATTTCGTTCCGAATGCTGTCGCTTTCCGCGTAATTAGGGTTTGCTGAAAAAAGCAGAGTAGGGGAGTGTGGGAAGTGTGGGAAGTGTGGGAAGTGTGGGAAGTGTGGGAAGTGTGGGAAGTGTGGGAAGTGTGGGGAGGGTGGGAAGAGAAAGAAATTAGGAGAAATAATTGTGAAAGTAATTTTTCTATCTTTGGTCTTCCTAAAATCCTAACTTTTTGGTAATTATATTGGGAAAAGCTGCACTTTTTCGGGATTTAAAAAGGCTATAACCTTTATCTCTAAAGACTTTAATATTTATTCAGCAAGCCCTAATTAGGAGCATGACAAACGGAAATCGCCCCTACAGTAGAAGATACTCAACCACTATATTCTTCTCAAGAATTTGATATTTATGAGTAGTCATATCATGTCCGGATAATCAGTGATAAAAAAAATTCTGCCTTTACAGCGCTTTTCAGATTGATGAACCACATCGTTAGAACCAAAACCCCGTAGGGACGTTCCATGGAACGTCCCTACTGTGGTTTACTGAAATGAAAACTGCTGTAAACTTTTCTTTCCCTTCTGCCTTCCTTTAAAATCAATTACTATCCATAAATTCAAACAGGAAATCAATTATATCTCCCTGTTCCCTGTTCCCTCTTTTCCAAAATTGATTAAATATAAAAATATATAAATCCAAAATGTTAGAGTAGGTAAAAACCAAGGGAATAAAATTGCTGCTGAAATATAAATTTGTAAACTCACTAACCCATAAATTAAATTCAAGAAAAATAGTAATAACAAAATAACTTCCTGTTGTTGCCTTTGACTCCGATTTTCTAACATTAATACCACTCCTTTTCCTAACAAAGCAGCAATCCCAATTAACCATAAATTAGGAATAGGTATCACAAATCTTTGGTTCAGAAAATGATGAACCATATAAGTATGAATTTCACCCCCTGTAAATGTCCTGCTTAGATCGGGAGGTTCCTTTTGAGAACGCCAGTAATTAACCGCAGCAGGTAAAGGAAAATTATCTTCTCCAGGAGCTAACCCCGCATCTTTATATCTAGCAGCAATAATTACTATTGATGGGTGTTTTTCTAGTATAGTTTTTGCTAATAATTCGGATTCATTACTCTCTAAAAGTTGCCAAATAGAACCCATTTGGGATCTATTATTGGGAAGTTGGTTCGTGTGGGAGGTGTGGGAGGTGTGGGAGGTGTGGGAGGTGTGGGAGGTGTGGGAGGTGTGGTCCCTACAGGACTCAAAAAATGTAGGGTTGTAAATATTCTAGCTCAGACAATGAATGAGTAATGCCTACACAAGCGCTCCCCTGCTCCCCTACACAAGCGCTCCCCTACTCCCTCTTTTCTAGAGATACCAATTTTGTAGAGATACCAAATGGCTTCTATAGTTAGAGCATATTTCAGACTAATAAGGTACAGGCTTAAATAGTGAAATTCTTGTAGTGCAGGCATCTTGCCGGCTAGGTGTGTACCTCACGAGCAGCGGGAAGTGCTGTAAGTTGACTTTGAACAACAAGTACAGCAGTCGAAGCAAAAGTTAGGACGCATAAAAAGCCTAAAACTCAGACAAAGCAATCTTCCCTACTCCCTACTCCTTACTCCCTACTCCCTACTCCCTCTATTCTGAGGATTTAAGATATTGATAAGTTTTCTTAGACACCCCCCGAATCAAGTCTACAGCATCTTGGTCATTATCGGGACGCTTCACCAATACAGCCAATAGATAACGCTTACCATTAAGCAAATCAATCATACCAACATCCGCCAACACAGACTTCAGATTACCTGTCTTGTGAGCAACCACAGAACCTTTACCTACACCCCTAGGCAACAACGAATTATTTTGAGTCCTCTCCATAATTCCAAATAAGCGATCGCGAGACTTCAGCGACACCAAACCACCCTGATTCACCTGTGAAATTAAATCGATCAAATCCTTGGGACTCGTTGTATTAGTTCCCGACAAATCTGGTAGGCGATCGTTAATCACAGTATTCTTCAAACCCCAACTCTGAAACAACTGATTCAAAACATCAGCGCCACCAAGTGCTTCAACTAACATATTAGTTGCTGTATTATCACTAATCGCAATCATCTTCCTCGCCGTTTGCAAAGCGGTATATTTTCTCCCAGGCTTCCGAAACTGCATATCTCCAGATCCCTCAGCTACATGAGATTCCTCCATTGTCAACATATCATCCAATTTGATTCTGCCCCGATCTACAGCCTGGAAAAAAGCCACTAAGATCGGTAACTTAATCGTACTAGCTGCTGCCACAGTAGTATCTCCATTAATATCCACATAAGCACCAGTATCAACATCAATCAGAAATACTCCTGGTGTTAACTTTGGATATTTGGCGATGACTGTATCCAACTCTGTTTTCAAAGCTGCAATTTCCCGAGTTTGTTGTACTGCTAAAGGTACAATGGAAGGAGATTTCCATTCTCGATCTGTCTCTACCTCACTATCTGCTGCTTGAGATATTGGATTATAACTACTTCCCGGCTTCAATATTGATAGCACTGTTCCAGCAATCACCGCTATTCCCACACCTAAGATAAACATCCGAGTTGCGTACAATAGCAAAGAAGAAGAACGAGAATTCTGACGACTTGTAACTGGTGATTTTTTAGTCGGGAGTGACTGAGAAATCGCTTGAGCTTTTTCTGCTCGTTTCTGAGGGCGAGCAGACGATTTGGGTTGTTGTTCTGCGATATTCTTTAATCTAGCGATTTCCTCTATTCGACTACGTTTAGATCGATGAGACTGAAATTTCGGAATCTCTTGTTTTGAAACTTTAGGTACAGCAGTCTTCTTTTTGGGAGGCACTGTTCTCAGAAATGTTCGCTCAGAAGTTGGAATTGGAAACTTGGCTACATTATGCTTTTTCTTAAGAGGTGACTGCGGTTGCACCCGACTACGAGGCTTTCTACTACTAGACTGCTCCGACTGAGAGTCGGACTTATTAGTAGAAGAAACTACTGAAAGAATCGATCGATTACGAAAACTCTGAACCACTCCAAACACCTTAATATATAACTATAATTTTATTGATAATACCTCGCCTTTAAGGGCGGGGTTTTAATTGCAAAAATATCAAAAGCTACCTCGGCAAAAATAATTTTTTCTTTGATTGAATAACCTGAAAATTATCGGAAATCCCAACAATTATTTCTGCTCATTTATGACAAGTTTTGACATTATTAATAGTGAATTTGTCTGATAATTATTATCGTCACTCCACTCCAAAGTTGTTGGGTGTTAGGTAGCAAATTTTTCCCTACACTATTACAGAGCAATAGTGTCGAAAACCCAACCATTATTGGCAATGTCTACTACTTAAGTTGGGGTTAAATCCAACGGCAAACATTAAACTTAAAACCTAGCACCCACAACCTACAAAATTCTTCAAGACTAGGTTCTGTAACAAAATTACTAGAAAATTAGCTTTGCACAGAAGCACTTGGCCTTACTAATAAGCCTGTAAATCACCCTATCACTTTAGCGCGAGTCGTACCTATTTTTATCTAGTCCAAAGCAGATAACTACCTGATGAATAAATCCTGAATATTTTCATAAGGAACTTAAATTTGGCGGTGGGACGTTCCTCTTAAATTAAAATACCCAGAGTAGAAAATTAACTATCATCCCGATCCTGATTAGACAGTGCCCAATTGATTTGTCTAATCATTCCCCGCAACATTGCCACTTCTTGACTAGAAGGATAGGCACGATTGTATAAACGACGGAATTTTTCCATTCTGCTAGATGCTGTATGGGGATAAAGATAACCTATTTTCAACAACATAGTTTCTAGATCCTGATAATATGCTTCTAAAACATCTAGGGAGACTTCTGAATCAGAGTTTTGTTGACTTTGATGACTATTTTCCTCATTAAGTTGTGCCTGATATAGCTCATAACAACAGATAGCTACTGCTTGAGCCAGATTTAGAGAAGGATAGGCATCATCTGATTGAATACGGACAAATCTTTGAGCGTAGTTTAATTCTACATTAGTTAAGCCTCTATCTTCTCTACCAAATATTAAAGCTGCTGAATATCCCAGTAGCCAAGGTAGGGAATTTTTAGGGTTTTCTAGGTGAGTGGGCAATGAGCGGTCTAAGGATGTAGTAGCGATCGCCCTTTGACATCCTTTTAGAGCTTCTGGTAATGTTTGGACAATGGTCGCCTTTTCTAAAATTTCTGCCCCATGAACTGCCATTTTTCGGGCCTCTGTTCCATGAGGATCGCATTGGGGGTTAACCAAGACCAAATTATAGAAGCCCATATTTTTCATAATCCGCGCTACAGAACCAACATTTAGTGGCCCTTGGGCTTCTACTAATACTATCTTAATTTGTGTTGATTCTGTTTTAAACATAATTAATCTGTAAGCATTCAGCCATTAGCCATCAATTATCAGCTATTATTTTTGGTTTTATATAAAAGCTTTATTAATTTAGCCAGAATTAAATATTACTATAAAAGCCGACTACCTTGATCTTAAATTCTACAATACTTAGGCAGGCTAACCCAGAAACAATCGGTTTTTGTCGTGAATTTTTATTGTTAAAAACAACGATTTATTCTAAAAATCCGGTTTCTTTGGGTAAGTTCTGTTCTATATCCATTTTTATCCAACTTTTAACCAGATAAATCTTTACCAATAACTTTTTTTAAAAAAACTATCTTACCATATTTGAGATGTATTTTTTGAAAAAAATAATGATAGCTATTAGCTATCAATACTTAATAGTGATTATGCTAATTCACAACAACCTTCTGCTTCAATTGTTAGGATGATAAGGTACAGTTTAATACTAACTTCTATTCCCTATTCCCTATTCCCTAAAAATGACAGAAATAGTATTACCAAATTCCTGTAATCTCAGACCTGCATCTGCTAAAGATATATGGTCTATCCGTAAGTTAGTTTTAACGGCTAAACTTGACCCGACTCAATTACGTTGGCAACAATTTTGGGTGATTGAATGTGAGGAAAAATTAGTAGCTTGTGGGCAGTTGCGTAATTTTGAAAATACACAATAATTAGGCAGTTTAGTAGTTATAAAAACTTGGCAAAAACGTGGATTAGGCACAACACTTACAAAACATCTAATTCAACTTCAATTGTTAGGATGGTAAGGTACAGTTTAATACTAATTTATATTCCCTATTCCCTATTCCCTATTCCCTATTCCCTAAAAATGACAGAAATAGTATTACCAAATTCCTGTAATCTCAGACCTGCATCTGCTAAAGATATATGGTCTATCCGTAAGTTAGTTTTAACGGCTAAACTTGACCCGACTCAATTACGTTGGCAACAATTTTGGGTGATTGAATGTGAGGAAAAATTAGTAGCTTGTGGGCAGTTGCGTAATTTTGAAAAT
>NZ_JAAHHT010000009.1:25043-28207 GCF_010672085.1 Okeania sp. SIO3I5 | reverse complement strand
ATGGTCTATCCGTAAGTTAGTTTTAACGGCTAAACTTGACCCGACTCAATTACGTTGGCAACAATTTTGGGTGATTGAATGTGAGGAAAAATTAGTAGCTTGTGGGCAGTTGCGTAATTTTGAAAATGCACAAGAATTAGGCAGTTTAGTAGTTGTCAAAGCTTGGCAAAAACGTGGGTTAGGCACAACACTTACAAAACATCTAATTCAACAAGCAAATAAACCTTTATATCTGGAATGTCTGGGTCAAAAATTAGAATATTTTTACAGTCGCTTAGGTTTTGTTCCGATTTCTTTAGCAGAATTACCTCAATCTCTAAAATTGAAATTTGGTATATCTCAATTAGGCAGAAAAATATTCAAAATTCCTGTGATAATTATGGAGTATCAAGGAAATAAATTAACCAATTATAATTAGTAAGCATTCAGTCTAGCAAACTATGGCAATCAGGGATCTATGTTGTAATATTTTATTGTCGGGGTTTGGTCTCTTTTCCCCAACTGCATGAGGAATGAAAATACTAAACTTATAGAGTTGTTTTTACGAATCATTTCTGATGACTATACTCTTCCTTAAATCTATAGGATGTAATATTTTATTGTCGGGGTTTGGTCTCTTTTCCCCAACTGCATGAGGAATGAAAATACTAAACTTATAGAGTTGTTTTTACGAATCATTTCTGATGACTATACTCTTCCTTAAATCTATAGGATGTAATATTTTATTGTCGGGGTTTGGTCTCTTTTCCCCAACTGCATGAGGAATGAAAATACTAAACTTATAGAGTTGTTTTTACGAATCATTTCTGATGACTATACTCTTCCTTAAATCTATAGGATGTAATATTTTATTGTCGGGGTTTGGTCTCTTTTCCCCAACTGCATGAGGAATGAAAAGACTAAACCTCTAGAGTTGTTTTTACGAATCATTTCTGATGACTATACTCTTCCTTAAATCTATAGGATGTAATATTTTATTGTCGGGGTTTGGTCTCTTTTCCCCAACTGCATGAGGAATGAAAAGACTAAACCTCTAGAGTTGTTTTTACGAATCATTTCTGATGACTATACTCTTCCTTAAATCTAGCAGTAATTATTAATTTCTGATAGGTGACTTAAGAGCTGAGTGCTTCTACATTAGCTTTATTCAGAATAAATAAACTTTCATCTCCCCCACGTCCAATTCTGAAATTTTCGTCTAAATAAGTAATATCAAGTGTGGCAACTCTACCACGAGGATTGTTAGCTTTTACCACTTTAAATGGGTTTAATTTAGGGGTGTCAATACCTAAAATTTTCTCAATCGCCAAATAACGTTTATCAAAATAAACATTGATGCGTTTATCTGCTAAACCAGATGTATTTATAGCAGGTTCAAAACTAGCAGTTACTTTTACAAATCCTGATATTAATTTCAGAGGATGTCGTACTTGAGCAAGATTAAAAAATGTTTTATTAGCAATATTAATTATTTGATAAACTTCACCTACTTTTAACCCCAATGGTAGGGAATCTAAGAAACGAATTTCTCTAGCTGTAGAGTATAGAAGTTGCCAAGTTCCCTCTAATAAATTAGGAGTATACAAGAGAGGTTGAGGATGATAATTGAGACTTTCTAAGTCTGTTGTTAACTGTTCAATTTCTTTTTCTACAGTTTTGTCTAACTTCAAATTAGTAACAGGAGAACCATCATTTATAGTGTGAATATTTTTGATGGTTGCTTGTAATTTTTCCTTCAAAAGTTGATGATTCATAAAAAAAAGGGAATAGGGAATAGTGGGAAATAATTGATCGGGACTTACACAGAAACCGGGTTGATAAACGAAACTTATCGTTTTAAAGATAATAATCTAATCAACCCGGTTTCTTGGTTGGGCAGGCATAATTATAAAGTATATTCTGTTCATTTTTCCACAACAACTGGGGATGTAATCATTATTAATTACCTGTTTATTATTGACAATTAAATTATCGCACAAAGAATCAAAAAAATTTTCAGGACTTACACAGAAACTGGGTTGATCAACGAAACTTCTAGTTTTAAAAAGAATAATCCAATAAACCAGATTTCTTGGTTGGGCAGGCATAATTCCTGTTGCTATTAAGCTAATAACTCATCTACCAGAATACTAAAACCATGTAAAACTTTTTGAGTATTAACAACTTGCCCAGAAATAAAAATAAGTCTTGATTCTTCAGTCAGAACAATTACCCATTTATTCTCAGGAAATACTAACCAAACTTTTTCAGATCCAGACTCTAAATATTCTTCTGCTTTGGCAATAACATCTTCAGCTAAATCTGTAGGAGAAACAATTTCAGCACTTAAAGGAAAACTTTGAGGTAAGACTTTTTCATTGCCAAATTCTGTCTCTAATTCAGGAGTAAGATAAGCAACATCAGGGTAACGCCCTTGCTTGTTTGTGCGACAAGGTACATCAGTATAAACTTCCCCTTTTTGTTGACTAGAGTTGAGATAGTTTCCCCAATACTTAGCTAGTTTAGCTTGAATTAGACTATGTTTAAGAGTCATGCCATTTTTTTCCAATAATTGCCCGTTAACCCACTCTTTCTTTTCAGGAGGATTTTCTATCCAATCTTCTCAAGTATATTCTGTTGATAGTTTCCCAATAATTGGGGATTTAATCATCATTAATTACCTCTTTATTATTGACAATTAAATTATCGCACAAAGAATCAAAAAAACAATTTAAGCATTCAGTCGTCTGCTATGAATTATGAATTTACTATCACACCAAAGGAGGAATTAGTCTTCAAATCAAAGTAACGCCCTTGTTTGTTTGTGCGACAAGGTACATCACTATAAACTTTTCCACCTTGCCCACTAGAGTCTTGATAATTTTTCCAATAAGAGGAAAGATTTACTTGAATTCGACTATGTTTAAGAGTCATGCCATTTTTCTCCAATAATTGCCCGTTAACCCACTCTTTCTTTTCAGGAGGATTTTCTATCCAATCTTCTCAAGTATATTCTGTTGATAGTTTCCCAATAATTGGGGATTTAATCATCATTAATTACCTCTTTATTATTGACAATTAAATTATCGCACAAAGAATCAAAAAAACAATTTAAGCATTCAGTCGTCTGCTATGAATTATGAATTTACTATCACACCAAAGGAGGAATTAGTCTTCAAATCAAA
>NZ_JAAHHT010000009.1:0-24943 GCF_010672085.1 Okeania sp. SIO3I5 | reverse complement strand
TACCTCTTTATTATTGACAATTAAATTATCGCACAAAGAATCAAAAAAACAATTTAAGCATTCAGTCGTCTGCTATGAATTATGAATTTACTATCACACCAAAGGAGGAATTAGTCTTCAAATCAAATTAAAACTTATGTTTGCGCACCATTCCGCAGGAAATAAAAATCCATTAGTTAACTTTAGTAAATTATTACATTTAAAAGCTGAATGCTGAATGCTAATAGCTGAATGCTTATCAAACAATTGCTATTAAGCTAATAACTCATCTACCGGAATACTAAAACCATGTAAAATTTTTTGAGTATTAACAACTTGCCCAGAAATAAAAATAAGTCTTGATTCTTCAGTCAGAACAATTACCCATTTATTCTCAGGAAATACTAACCAAACTTCTTCAGATCCAGACTCTAAATATTCTTGTGCTTTGGCAATAACATCTTCAGCTAAATCTGTAGGAGAAACAATTTCAGCACTTAAAGGAAAACTTTGAGGTAAGACTTTTTCATTGCCAAATTCTGTCTCTAATTCAGGAGTCAGATAAGCAACATCAGGGTAACGCCCTTGTTTGTTTGTGCGACAAGGTACATCACTATAAACTTTTCCACCTTGCCCACTAGAGTCTTTATAATTTTTCCAATAAGAGGAAAGATTTACTTGAATTAGACTATGCTTAAGAGTCATGCCATTTTTCTCCAATAATTGCCCGTTAACCCATTCTTTCTTTTCAGGAAGATTTTGTACCCAATCTTCTAGAGTATATTCTGTTGATTTTTGCACAACAACTGGCGATGTAATCATTATTAATTACCTCTTTTGATTCCTAATTAAATTATAGTAAAAAATCTATTTTTTTTTCTGGTTGACAAGAAAATAGTTTTATGTTAGACAATATGATGAATGGGAAAAATTAAAAGAGCATTTTAGCTCCTGATATCCCAAAAATGTCCTGATTTCAGTTAAACTCAAGACCTAAAAAAAGTAAGTGAACTTCCAATCAGTCATAGCTACCTTAAATAAATTCTGGAGCGATCGCGGCTGTCTCATCGCTCAACCTTATGATACAGAAAAAGGAGCAGGTACAATGAATCCCCATACCTTTCTGCGGGCGATCGGTCCTGAACCTTGGTCAGTTGCCTACGTTGAACCCTGTCGTCGCCCTACCGATGGACGTTATGGGGAAAACCCAAATCGTTTTCAACACTACTATCAATATCAAGTCTTAATTAAACCCTCTCCTAATAATATTCAAGATGTTTATCTTGACTCTCTCCGCGCTCTGGGTGTTCGTCCAGAAGATCATGATATTCGATTTGTAGAAGACAACTGGGAGTCGCCCACTCTGGGTGCTTGGGGTGTTGGTTGGGAAGTTTGGCTCGATGGTATGGAAGTCACCCAATTTACCTACTTTCAACAATGTGGTAGTATAGATTGCCGACCAGTATGTATCGAAATCACTTATGGTTTAGAACGCCTGGCCATGTATCTCCAGGAAGTTGATGCGATCGCTAAAATAGCTTGGACTGATAATGTCACTTATGGAGACGTTTACCTTCAGGGAGAAATTGAACAATGTACCTACAATTTTGAGGCATCTAATCCTGAGTTTCTGTTTACTTTATTTGGTCTCTATGAACAAGAAGCTCAACAACTCATAAAACAAGAATTAGTCCTACCTAGTCTCGACTACGTTCTCAAATGTTCCCACAGTTTTAATTTACTTGATGCTAGAGGAGTAATCTCTGTCACCGAACGCACTCGTTATATTGGCAGAATTCGCAATTTAGCACGCCAAGTAGGTCAACTTTACTTAGCACAACGGGAAAATCTTAACTTTCCACTGCTGAAAGAAACTGTGGAAGCAGTTTCAATAATTAATAATTAACAATGGCTTTGTTGCATGAAGGTAGCGATATAGCTGCCGCAATCGTGCGTAATATCATGTTCGGTTAAATACTTAAAATGCATGAGGAGGTAGGGCAGAAGGCATCCCCCCTACCCCAGCGTGAAAGCAGGGCTGTTTCATTCTTGGCTAAGGTAGAGGGGGAGCAGGGGAGCAGGGAGCAGGGAGCAGGGGATAATTTTGCTAGCTTTACCGCAAGATTTTCCCGTTTCTTTATCCATAGTCAAAGAAGTAGCAGCGATCGCTCCCCCAAAACTACCAAACATTGGCTCCATCATTACTGGTTGGGGAGTAGAAATACTTGCATTTGCATCTCCCACTTGAGCATATAGCAGTTTTCATGCTGGATAGACCACAGTTGTAATCATCGGGAGGCAGTCCGGGAAGATTTGTATTCATTAGACTTCGTGGCAGTTGTCAGGGAATAGGGAATAGCGGTGCGACCCCGCGACGAAGACAGCTCGCTTGCGGAACGCGCACTCCTGTGAGGGAATAGGGAATAGGGAATGAAATTGTTGATTTCAGGTCTTGAATTGATTTCATTTTTGATTTTTGGAGATCTCTATTTGAAACTAGCCTTTGACTCCGTACGGACGCCCTTATGCAACGTCCCTACCTCCTTACTCCTTACTCCTTACTCCTTACTCCTTACTCCTTACTCCTTACTCCTTACTCCTTACTCCTTACTCCTTACTCCTTACTCCTTACTCCTTACTCCTTACTCCTTACTCCTTACTCCTTACTCCTACAAGAGTTTTGTGGTCTACTCAACTGAAAAGCGCTGTAAGCAATGACTCCTCCCCATACCATCGCGGATGACTTTGCTTCCACCAAATTTGACTTCATCGCCATAACTGGTGTAGTCTTGTTCAACTTCTATAAATAATTCTGTGTCTGCTAGACGGATGCGATCGCCTACTGTTGGCCTATAAGTTGTGGCGTAGGCACAACGGTTCATTTTGTAAGGCATAGGAAATAATTGATAATGGATAATTGATAATTGATATAGCAATCCGCACTTATGTTGCGGGTAATCAAAAAGTAGATAAAAAAGACTAAATTCCCATCTGTTCCCAGTTAAGTGTTCCCTGTTCCCTAAAAGCGGTAAGATTTTTATACACAAATATATTAGAGGATTGCTATATTTAGTATTAGATATTAATCCAAAAATTATGAATTTTGTACAACTTAATCAATCTTTCAGTAAATTTATAATATTCGCTTTTGCGCCATTTTTTATATTATTAATTGATTCAGTCTCCCAAATAGTTAATTCAATCCCTCTAGTTGTAGTTTCTCCCTACACTTCCCACACTCCCCATATTAACCCTGGAGGAACAGATAAAAATTCTATATTATTAGCTAAATTATCGCGAGCTGATTGGCGGATATGTTCACAACAAAATCCACCTTTAGTTGAAAATTTTTACATAGAAACAGCTAATTTTTTTGTAAATATTTGTCAAAAACCGAATGGTAAATTAATTTATATTGGTGGTCCGAAAACTAACCCTGAAGATACTATTAAGATAGCTGCAATAGCCGAAGAAGGAACCGGATATGTTGCCGAAGATGGAGATATTACATATATTGTAACAGGTGCTACTTTTAGTATTGTAAAAAATGCTAAGACTATCAATGAAGAAGAAGTTATATATGTATGTAGTCAATTTTCTAAAAAAATATGTCAAGAGAGGTAGTAGAACTATTAATTTTTCTTTAAATAAAGTTTAAAAATACAGATTTTATAGGTATATCTTACTACTAAATATAAGACCATCAAGTAAATAAATCTGTCATCAGACTTATTTTGACTGACATTAGCATCAAACCTTTGCCAGATAGGATTTTTATCAAATTCTATAGTCAAATTCTATAGATTTAATAAAATATTAATTTTCTGGCTCTGATGATGTATCATAGAACGAGCTAATTTATTTATTGACTAGAGGACTAAACTGTGAATTTTGTCAAGACTAATCAACAGTTCTTAAAATTAGGGCTGTTTACCATGACTGTATTTCTTTTATCTACATTTTCATCTAAGGTTCTAGCATCTAGCAACAATCTAGAAGTAAAGCAAAACACAATATTATTAGCTGAATCCGACCGCAATGATAAGCGTATTTGTTCTCAACGTGGCGTAAACTGGTCTGAGGTAAATTATTTTGAATCAAAGAACTATTTTGCCAATATTTGTCGTCAACCAAACGGAAAATTAATGTTAATTGCTGGCAGAAAATCTAATCCGAATCAAGTTTTAGAGTTACCTGTAGAATTTAACCAAGGATATTTGGCAATTCATGGTAATAAAACTTTTATGGTGAGAGATAGTTCTTTTAGTATGGCAATTAATGGTCTGGTTATACAGAAGGAGCAAATTATCTATCAAGGAAAATAAGATTAGGTAGTATTTATGCTTGAAGTCAGATAGGGGAGCCGTCGGATTGGTGACGTAAAGCGACGTAAAGAAGTAAAACTGTTCCTGTTACTAAATTCAGAATTCTTAGGAGATGCTCTAGTATAGATAATTCTAAATTATAACCTGGTGACTGCTACATTTACAAAATACAGCAAAAACCAAGAAATAAATTTCTATAGACTTAGAGTATGTATAGCTTAAACTTGGTGTATCACAATTCAATTTAATTGAAAGTTTTTGAGTAGAAAAATATTGAAAGTACGAGTATTTTCCAAGGCTCAGATTTGAGATAATTTTAAAGTTGTGTGGCTGGTTAAATAATTAATAATTAACAATTAATAATTAATAATTACCTCTTCTGTAATAGAAGGATTGGGTTAAAAGAAAAAAATTCTTTTTTCTCCATGAATGGAGAGGCTTTATAGCTTAATTTTTCGGTAATTTTATCAAGCAAATTTTACTAACAATTTATCAAAATTCAGAATTATTAGGAAATGCTCTGGTAGAAATAATTCTAAATTCTGAATTCTAAATTACTAATGAGTTATTTTTGAAAAAAATGCGAGCCAAAATACGAGATACAGAAATCTATTTTGATATTGAAGGTGCTGCCCTAGTTCCAGATGGCGATCGCATGAGAGAAAAACCGGTTGCTTTTGTAATTCATGGCGGTCCAGGTGCAGACCATACTTCTTATAAACCAACTTTTTCTCGTCTCAGTGAAAAATTACAATTAGTATATTTTGACCACCGGGGACAAGGGCGATCGGCAAGGGGAGCAAAAGAAACTTATACCCTAGAAAATAATGTGGAAGATATGGAGGCATTACGCCAATATTTAGGGTTAGAAAAAATAGTAATTATTGGTACTTCTTATGGTGGAATGGTTGCCCTTAGTTATGCAGTGCGTTATCCAGAAAATGTTCAATCTTTAATCGTCATTGCTACTGCTGGAAGTTCTCGATTTTTGGAATTAGCCAAAGTTAATCTAGCTGAAAAAGGAACAAAAGAACAACAAGCGATCGCTCAACTTTTATGGGATGGTAAATTTGAGAATGAGGCGCAACTAAAAGAGTATTTTCAGGTGATGATGCCTATGTATTCAATTGCCTATCAACCAGAAACACCAGGAAAAAGTTGGAATCGAACTATATTATCTTTTGATGCGATTAATGTTGCTTTCGGCGGTTTTTTACGTTCTTACAATGTGTTGGATAAACTACATAAAATTACTGCTCCGACATTAGTAATAGCAGGAAAACATGATTGGATTTGTCCGCCAGAATTATCAGAAGAAATTGCTGCAGCTATTCCCAATGCAGATTTAAGAATCTTTGAAAATAGCGGTCATTTAATTCGAGTTGATGAACCAGAAGCGCTTATGGATACAATTATTGGATTTTTGGTTTACAAGAAATAAAAAGGAAAGTTTGGGAGTCGGGGAGCTATTGTTAAGATTAACTTATTAAATTAGGTGTACCACAATTCAATTGAATTAAAAGTTTTGTTTTTCTTCTCTATCAATAAATCTACTTGACATAAAATGCCTATTATCCATAATATTAGTTAGGTACAAAAAGAAAGACAATTACCATGAATAAAATTAAGAACTCTATCGGTTTGCCCAAGATTTTGGCTTTTGCTCTGTCAGTTATGATTTTCTGTTTCCCTAATTAAAGACAGTTGGAAAATTACAGACGATCCTCTATTTATAAAGCCTAGCACTAAAATATCTTTATATATTGATATAGGTGGGTAACGAGCTATTGGTGCGGAAAAAGATGGTCAAACAATAGCAGTAGAAATTAAAAGTTTTTTGTCAATGTCATTCTTGGCAGAATTTCATACTGCTCTTGGTCAATTTCTCAACTATAGTAATCCTAAATATAGCAGTTCTCTAACATAAGAGGTACAGTTTTAAATCCCCCCGTCCCCCTTAAAAAGCTATGCTTTATAAACATCTTTCTTAACATAAAATTTGACACGCATAGACAAATTATGTGTAATATCATGTTCGGATAATCAGTTATAAATAAAATTTGAGCTGCTGAGAGTAGGGAAAAGATATTATACTTCTACTTTTTTCGTGACTCCTTTCTCCAGAAATTCTGACTCCTGGCTCCTTTCTCCAGAAATTCTGACTCCTGACTCCTTGATAATTATTTATAGCGCTACTTGAAAAGGGAATAGGGAATAGGGAATAGGGAATAGTGAACTGTCAAAGGCTTTTCCTACGGAATGCTCCGCAAACAGGATTTAGAAATGTCCTAACCTTAATGCGTAGTGCTATATAAGTATTCAACCGAACATGATATAATTCTTTAAAAAATCCTCAAGTCTTTATCTGTAAATGATTTGCAGGTTAATCAGCAAGCCCTAATTAGAAATCTCCATATTCAGTGATTTATTTGTCTCATAAATTCTCATAAATAATGTTTATAGCTTCTTTGTTATCCCATTTAGAGCAATTAAATAACTCTAAATCTCCAACGTCAGAAATAATTACTCGAACCCAATACCGAACTAAAATAGATTCTGTGACTCCTCTATCAGCCAGGAATAATTTTGAACAATTTGATTCCTCTTTTTTAGGAGTAAGTCTTGAGAACAGTAATTTTCAACCAGCAAAGCTCAAAGCAATGGTTGAATGGATTTCTCGGAGGTTTTCTCATTGCCTAGTGTTGGTTGGAGACAGCATTCACCGTATCAATATAGAAATAACGCGATCGCTAGCTCCAGAAACAGCACTCATTGAAGCTCTGGAAATTGGTCGTACTTTCCTTCGGGAACAGGAACATATTTTCAATGGCTTTGGAGAGAAGACTCAATTCACCTTCAAGACTTGCAATGAAATTCAGACCTGGGAGGATTATGCACATTTTTTTCAATGTCTCCAGATGTTTTTTGAAAGCAACGCTAAATTTCGAGCCTCAGTTGAAGGATTCAGTCGCAACTATCAGATGAGGCAATCTTCCAACATTAGCGATGCCTTGCTAGAGTATCGCATTCGCCGATCTTGTGACTACTTCTTAGAAGAGTTTGCTATTTTCGCCTGTCTTCAAAGGCGTGGGTTTTCGGTCATGGTATACCCAGGAACATTCAGCACCTTAGCTGAGATCGTTAACGGAGATTATCCAGAGCTTTTTGAAGAGATTAAGCAATTAATAGTAGTATCTCTCCATTTTAAGAAGCGGTAACTATGCCTAAATAGCCACTTAACTTTGATAATTAGACATCTCCCAAAATCAAAAATAAAATCAATTATTATCTGCAAATTATCAATTATTTCTTCCTGTTCCCAGTTAAGTGTTAAGAATTCCCTCTTTTCTAGAGATGTCTATTCTAAAAATCTATACTTGTAGTCTCGCGAAAAACAGATGCCATGACTAATTCAGAACAAAGAGAAAATGCTCTGACAAGAACGCCAATACCACTTTGGCTGAGTCTCTGGGCGCAAGTAAACAGATGGGGAGAACGCCTACTTGGCACTTTTTGGCTGTTTAGATATTTTAGCTCTCCTTTCCCCGGCGTACTTGCTCATCATTTTGGCCCCAATCTTTTCCAAGACCACGGAAATGCTTTCCGTCAAGCAACTGTCGATAGAGGAGAACCCACATCAAACTATTTCCGCACTTCGGGTATCAGCGCTTGTGCTGATGCAAATGGGGGTATATGCTCTTTCCGATTGAATGGACAGATTGCCATTTACCAAAACAGGAATACTCCCCTTATGAGCGACAAAGTTCTGACACCATCTACAAACCCAGTCACTGGGCTATTCGGTGATTTTGTCGGCACTCTGCCAAACGACCATCCCCTTCGCCCAGGGAAGCGAGCTGCAGTAGAGAGATCCCTAGGTAACCTAAATTTCGTCGCCAGGATCGAACCAGCGGTGAGAAAACACGCTGTAGACTACCTCAAAAGTACCGTGAGTCAAGAAATAGCTCTTGATGACTTTGCACTTTTCCTTGTAGCTCATGTAGATAGTTTCGTTCCTGGAATACTTGACTTTACTCAAACGCCCCTGACAACTTATTTGGCATCAACAGAGTATAGTCGAGTAACACGGGACTTCATAGAGATTGCCTCCGAGGCGATCGGTAAGGTTAATCCTATGGCTATGAGCAACTTTGAAACTATTGTTCCATTTGTTCGCCAGGTTCTAACAGACAACTTTGAAGCCTTGGAGGCAGCTCCTGACTCAAACCTGATCCGGCGACACTTTGCTCTTTGGGAGCGATCGCTAACAATCCCAGAAATCAATAATCTCGACTCTGCCAAGCTGAAAGAACTTGGCAGTATAATCATAGCAACTTACGAGACTACATCTTTGAGCCTGTTATGGGCTATTGCTTTTTTGGAAACCTCACCTACGATTAAAGCTAGAGTCGTCACCGAGGCTCGTTGTGGTAGTAATCAGGAAAAACTATCCTTAATAGATAAAGTTGTACTAGAGGCATTGCGCTTGGGTGGTAGTAACCCCACAGCACTATGGCGTTGCACAACGGCTCCTTTTGTTCTTCACCATCAGGGGCGTTCGGTTATAATCCCCCAGGACACTATGATGTGGCTCGATCGTCGGCAGGCGAACTGCGATCCGTTAATTTTCCCCAACCCCAACCAATTTGACTTAGCAAATATAGATGCCATTTTAAAATCTAATCGCGAAAACTTCAATACAATACTTGCTGGGAACCGCTATGATATCAATTCCTTCAGCATGATCAACTCTCATGGAAACCCTCGTAAATGTCCTGGAAGAATCTTCTCGGTACGGATGCAGTCTCTTCTGTTATCGGAGCTTTATAGTCGCTACGAAGTTTCAGCTCAAGGTATTGACCTGTGTCTAAAGCACTATAAGACTATGCCCAGACCTGCACAACCAGGAACTATTGTCATCAAACCTCTAGTTGAATAAAGTTTCAGAGGATTTGAACTTACTCACTTACTCACTTACTCACTTACTCATTGGGCAAGTAGCTCCAAATCCTCTCTAGCTATTATATACAGTCGCTATAGCTGTAAAGCAGAATTAAGCTTTTGTTTCAAACATGGCAATCCGCAGTTTATCTGCTGTCTCTTCCATTTCCGCTACCGACTCTAGACTAATAACCACAGTCTTGTCAACGCCTAGAATTTCTGCTGCTTTAGCCACTGCTGCTTTTTCTTTTTCATGGTATAACCCATCAGCTCGACTCATCTTGATTGCTTGGTACAATAGGGAGTGGCGAAAATTAAGCGGAAAATCAAACTTGATTCCACTCAATAGTTCTTCAATGTTAGCATTTTTCCAATCAAATTTTCGGAGGGTTTCAATATACTCTTGAAATGCTTCCGAGTCTACAGCCACCATTTCCTGTTCGTCAATATACCACTGAAGTTCTGCTTCTGCTAGTTTTCCATCTGCTCCAGCGATCGCTAATAATGCGCAGCCACAATTCACTCCCACCTCGAAATCAACTAAAGATTCAGCAGCAATGCCATATTTATGTTGAGCATATTTGCTCAACATGACCGTTTTTCCATTGCTCATATTTTCCTCCTTTTATTGCTTTTTGAGCACTTCTAATCTTACAATAGTCTGGACACTTACACAGAATCATTTTCAGATAACCAGATCAAGGTATGAGTATCTAACAAAAAATTACTCATTCCATATATTCCTTAAAATCTGCTAATGGTTCATCAAAATCATCAAGCAATGGTAAAACAAACGTTCCTTTTAAGATACCTGAACGACGTTTTTTTTACAGGATACTGCTCTTGTGAAATATCTTTATCTTTCGAGTAGTTTTCTATCAAATACTTAGCATAATGTAGAACTTCTTGTTTGAGAGATTCTGGCATTTTTTCAATCGTTTGCCAAATTTCTCTGTCAATATTCATAAAAAGAGGGAGTAGGGAATAGGGAGTAGGGAGTAGGGGGAAAAGAATTGATGATTTCTGCGTATGGGATAGATTTTATTTTTTATTGTTGGAGATGTCTATTTGGTGCAATAACAGAAAAATTACAAAGAAAAGTTTATTTTAAATAGACCTCTGGCAAAAGTTTTAATTAAATCAATTCAAGAATTGAAATCAATAATTTCATTCCCCTATTCCCTATTCCCTATTCCCTATTCCCTGACTTCTGCAAGAAGTCTAATAATTTTCAACGGAGAGGGTGGGATTCGAACCCACGGAAGGTCTCCCTTCAACAAATTTCGAGTTTGCCGCATTCGACCACTCTGCCACCTCTCCCTAATTCAGTTATCAGTTATCAGTTATCAGTTATCAGTACCTTCAGTTAAGGTTAAAAGTCTGAGACCTGATTTTTTGGTCAAAAGTCTTTTGGGACTTTGGCCATTAAGATGAGCTAAATATAACTTTTTTAATTATAGCGTTTTTCAGGCTAATGTTAATATCATGTCCGCTTGAATACTTACACTTAGTAGGAAGGAAGGCAGAAGGCAGAGGGCAGAAGACAGAAGGGAAAAAAAGGAAAGAAAGATTTAAAGTTAGAAGATTTTTTGAGCGCTGATTATCTGGACATGATATAGTAAGGTACACTTATCTATAATTTCTATTCTATTGCCGAAAGATTGTAGTAAGCCTCCCCTTTTAAGGGGATAACAAAAGAGAATATTTCCCATGTCAATCCTGAAACTTTCCTACGGAATGCTCCGAAACAGCTAGAGGCACTGATAACTGATAACTGATAACTGATAACTGAAATGACCTATTCCCTATTCCCTGCTATATCAAAGAAAAGAACTATCAGACTGATCTGATTCTAAAGTAGTTTGAAACCCCGTAACAGGAGTCCATTGAATTGCACCATCACGACCTGTCCAAAATATACGAATATTATTTTCTTGAAAAAATTCAATCATATCTGGATGGACAGAATCTGAAGAAGCGATCGCTACTTTTGGCCGAATAATATTCAATAGCTCTGGATTCAACTTATTTCCCGGCCACCAAAGTACCTGACTCTGTTCAAAACTTCTTGCTGCTAATAACTTACTCTGCTCGGGCAATTTAGCATACCCCAATAATAACCAACTTTGGCCATGAATCATAAATTCTACAATTGGAGTCTCAGAATTAATCAATTTCATCTGTGTAGAACCCAACTCAAGATTTTGATTATTAACCACAGTGTGGTAATTAGTCTGAGTCTTTTGTAGAGCATCAAATACTGGTTGATTATTAGTTTGATAATTCTTTTCATCATCAGCTTCTACATCATAAAAAGTTTTAACTCTTAAGCTATTAAAAATATTAGACCAACCCCGACTGAGACCTTTTTGGGAATGAAGAGCAATAGACCAATCAATTTTATTAATACCTTGTCGCCGTAAAAATGGTAAGACAGTAAACCTAGCTGTATTTTCATCTCCAACATTAAGTAGAGTTACTTTACCTCGGTCTTGAACCACAAACACTGGTTCAGAGGATGAATCAAGAATCGTAGCTTGAAACACAGAAGTTCGACTATACCAGAGAGGAATAATAATAATAGCGATCGCCAAAATTACACTCCACTGCCAAAACTTCAGAGGCAACTTTTTCTTCTTACTTTTATTTGCTTCTAGAGGTCTACTTCTCAAAAACCATGTAGCAAAAATCAATCCATATAGCACAACCAACTGATAAACCGACATTGCTCCTACTGCCACTTGATTTCCTGGCAACTTGCTAAAAAACTGCACAATTTCGATCAAAATCCTAACTGGAAAATACAAAATTCCAGCACTCAAGCTACCCACATAAGGGGAAATTAAAGCCAGCATTGCACTAATAAATCCACCCAAAGTAATTACAGCAACCAGAGGTGCAGTAATAATATTCACCAAAAGAGCATATGGCGAAACCACATAAAACACAGAGAGTAGTAAGGGTAACGTCCAAACAGAAGCAGCAATAGGAATAGCAACTAAAGATGCAATACCAGAGGGCAACCAATCCAAGCGTTTCATTAAAGGTGGCACTGTTACCAATAATCCCAGAGTCGCCAAGAAACTCAACTGAAATCCTAAATCCCAAATCCACAGAGGATCGATCAATAAAAGCAAAGTAGCAGCTACAACCAGAGCAGCTAATGGTTGAACTTGGCGTTGAGAAACAATTGCTAGCAAAGCTGCTAAACCCATAAAAGCTGCTCGCAATACTGAAGGCGAACCACCAGTCAAACCAACATAGATAATTAAAGTCAAGATGCCAAAACTAAATCTTGCTCCTGAAGGCAAATTTTTCGTCACAGTCAGCACTACACCCAAAATTAACGAAACATGAAAACCCGATGCTGCCAATACATGAGCTAAACCCACCTGCACAAATTGGTCTCGTAGCTCATAAGACAAATCTACAGCTCTACGTCCTAAAACCATTGCACTTACCAGAGGACCTTCTGGCGCTCCCAAGGAACTTACCTGAGCGCGAATAATCCGCCGTCGAATCTTATATAATCCCCAAGTATTATTACTTTGTTGGTTAGTCTTAGTAAGTTTATAACCTGCAACCCCAGCAAAAGAACCTTGTCTAGCTAAATAAGCACGAAAATCAAAGCCTCCAGGATTAGTTGCTGATGATGGTTTATATAAAGAACCAGTTATTGCCACTAATTCACCGGGATAAATACCTGTTGCTTGTAAAAGAGGTATGGTGACGTAAAGTTTTCCTGTAACATCTTGGTGTACATTTGCCGAACCGTCAGTACCAACTATTTCACTCACTTGAGCTACCTTTAGCCAAAGTTGTGCTTTTTCTGAGCGAGTCTTGCGGGGAAGAGAAAGAACTCTGCCACGAACAGTAACTACTTGTTGTTGTGATTTACCGTCAATTTGAATGATTTTGCTAATGTCGCTTGGTGTAGGTTCGGGTACTCGAAATTGAAAATAAAGACTGGCAAGCAGAGCGATCGCTCCTGCAATTATCCACAACCAATTTGAATTGAGCAGTGATTTTCTAGTTCTTTTAGAGAGTGAATCTGGAAATTCACCATTTATGAGTAAGTTTTCAGATTTTATTTTTTGTTGAGAGGTTGTGATTTGTTTAGTTGATCTGCGTAAGTGTTGTCGATATCTTTGTTGTACGATAATTGCTAATACTAATCCTATGGTTAGTACAGCATATATACCCCAAGGTACAATGGTAGATATTAGCCCCATTATGTAAGCTAGGCAGATGACGATCGCTACAGCTTGATTCATGTTGAAAAAGGAAAGCACGACATGGATGATTAAAAGACAAGGGGTTAGTGTTTTTAGGAAGAGGTTTATAGT
The DNA here is from genome assembly GCF_010672085.1 of Okeania sp. SIO3I5. Taxonomy (GTDB): domain Bacteria; phylum Cyanobacteriota; class Cyanobacteriia; order Cyanobacteriales; family Microcoleaceae; genus Trichodesmium. The sequence goes on along the minus strand of NZ_JAAHHT010000009.1, from coordinate 11,352 downwards.
ATTGGTAAAATTAAACATCGTAGGGGTTTGGTTACCAAACCACTACAAAATTGGAGTTTTGCCAATAATGATGCCAATAATGCTTGGTGAATCTTATTCTCCAAAGCAGGCAAATTTCATCATGGATGATTAAAAGACAAGGGGTTAGTGTTTTTAGGCAGAAGTTTATAGTATTGGTAAAATTAAACATCGTAGGGGTTTGGTAACCAAACCCCTACAAAATTGGAGTTTTTGCCAATAATGATTGGTAAATCTTATTCTCCAAAGCAGGCAAATTTCATCTTAAATGGATATTAAAGTTTGAGCAATTGCAAGCGATTAGCTGCGGACATCTTGCCCACTTTTAGCTGTACCTCACTGCTCTCAAACCCCCTGCATTAGTAATAAAATAAACAAGATATTAGATAGCAAAACCTAGTGTTAAACCTAACACTGTATGAATCAACATTGTAAAAAGTGCTATGCTACCCAGGTAAGCATGAGTAGTGCGTAATGCAGCTTGATTTCCACCAAATTTTGTTAGAGAAATAAAACCGTTTGCTGCCAGCAATGCTAATACAACTGAACCAGTCCAAAAATGAGGACTTTCAAATATTTCTTGTTCCTGCATTACTAGAGACAACACCCCACCTGTGTAGCCTAATGCCATAAATAGAAACATAAATGGCGCCATCTTCCGATGATTAGAACCACTTTCTAAAGCTATTGCTTCATCAGTGACTACTCGTCTACGCCATCCGGTAAAACCAACAAAAGTACCCATAGCAAATATAACTATCCCCATCATTAATGGGTGTCCCCAATGTACAATTGGTTCTGGCACACCAAGGTTGCGGAATATTTCAGCTATTGGTTCTAAATATTGTCTGATTTCCATTCTTCTTCACTCTCGTAGATAAAGGAGATAAAATTTTACTTATCTCCAATTTGGGTTAGGCCAATTATACTTATCGCTCTTTAAGTACAATTGGCCTTTTTCAGCATAGGCCATAATCTTCTTAAGGTCAAGGAAATAACTTTAAAAGCAATTAAAGTTTTAAATCCTCTGGCCTTCTCAGTATTTTCCGTGTCTGGCGTTCTCTACATTGACTCCAGACTGAGCAGCCAAAATCAAAGCTTCTTTACTCTGAATCGTCGCTAACGTGGGCAGCCTTAATTTGTATGCATTGCAGAACTTTTAGAATCTCCAGCTATTGAGCTTTCAATTTTAGCGATCGCTTCAATCTGCCGATCAAAATATTTAGTAATAGTCTGAACCTTTCCCAAATTTCCATCACGCTTAATATTTAGCGTTGCTCAACCAAGGTATGAATCTTTGTAGAAAAGGGAAATCCCATCTTTTACTTCATAAACTCTAAAACTATAATTCCAATGCACACGGACCACACCTCCCACACTAATTCATCTCCCAAATATGCAACGCCAGCTAGCAATTCATCGTACTTAGCACCCAACTCTTTTCCAACGGGAGTAGTAGGACGAAACTTTTCTATGAATATTCTCAAGCGGAGCTTACTAAAATTGACAGATTAAAACAGATAAAAGAAAGTCAAAGGCAAGCTTTTATCTGTAAAAATCCTTCTTTAGTCTTAGCTTTAAATGAAACTTTAAGGACAAATTATCAAGTTCAACAAGCCTATTCTTCTTTTTCTCATTTTGAGATTTATCTACTATATTTAGTATCAAGAAACGCCTTAGTATTTGCTTTTAATGAACTTGATTTTGTTGAGATATTAGGATTAATTAATAATCTTAATTCCGATATATCCAATCTAATCGCTCAGAAAAACTTTATTATTGCTCCAATTTCATCATAACTAAGTATTTACAATGCCAAACGCCCCGCAGATGTATATGAATCTTGGCAATTTTCAGCCAATAAACCTATTTTTAAATCGTTTTTTTATGGCGAAAAAGGTAAAAATATGCGCCCAAAAAAAGTATGATAAGCTTACTAAAAACATTCATTTAGGTAAATAAGACAGTCTTAAATATTTCTTAGTCGCTAACTTCATTGACAAGAAAAATATGCTACAAAAAGCACTTGCTAAACTCAAAAATGCTTTCAAGTTAATAGAGGAAGCTTTTGAGATTTTAAGCAGCATAGAATAGTTAGTTTTCTAGGGAGAATATATTAAAGATATTTTAGAACATTAGAGGATTATGGGGCAATTCCCCCATCCCTCCAACCAATTAGCAGTAGCGACTAATATTAGCGATCGACTAAAATATAGGACTTTAGCAGCTAAGTCAATCGGGAGCTCAGCCCTACTACAAACAAAAATTTTTCAAATATTCATCATCCGGGCATAATATTACTGATTTCTGGGTCGTCTCGTCTGTCTTTGTTGACGCAACTGTTCTCGTTGTTCTTCAGTTAAAATATTTGCCATTTGTTGACGTGATGACTGCATGATTTCGCGCATTTGAGTTTTTTGCTCTTCAGAGAGATTTAACTGTCGCATCACTTTCCGTCCTGGTTGACCTTGTGAAGTTAAAGTTTGAAACTGTTCTCGTTGTTCACGAGTGAGAATATTTTGAATTTGAACTTTGGTTTGTGCCTTAATTTCTTCCCACTGAGTTTTTTGTTCGGCAGTCAGATTCAAATTTTCAATTTGGGCGCGATCTTTCTGACGAAATTCCTCTCGTTGTTCTTCAGTTAAAATATTTGCCATTTGTTGACGTGATGACTGCATGATTTCACGCATTTGAGTTTTTTGTGCTTCAGACAAATTTAACTGCTGCATCACTTTTCGTCCTCGTTGGCCTTGTGAAGTTAAAGTTTGGAACTGTTGCTGCTGTTCGGGAGTGAGAATATTTTGAATTTGAGCTTTAGTTTGCGTCTTGATTTCTTGCCACTGAATTTTTTGTTCGGGAGTCAGATTCAAATTTTGAGGTTGGGCAAGAGCTTTGAAAGGATTAGCAAAAAGAATAGTGGCACTAATGCTAAATAATATAGCCAAAGAACGAAGTTTCATAGTGTTTATTTGCAATTTTTTTGATTGAGTTTCTACTACACTCTATCCTACAAGTTCTTACTCTCAAATAACCTGAGATAAAAGTCCTAAATTTCTCTAGGACTTTAGTCCTACAATTAGGTCTGAAAATTTTAGTATGATCGTTAATGTTAAAATTATCTCAAAATTAACTTAAGCATTCAGCATTCAGCTTTTAGCTATCAGCTATTAATTTACTATTTTGAAAGGATAAATTAGTCTGTAAAGAGTAAAAGTTATTAGCTAAATTTAGTAAATTATTGCTTTTAAAAGCTGAATACGAATCAATTCGGCGGGAAAAGCTGATAGCTGACTGCTAATGGCTGAATGCTTACAAATTAACTCTCGACAGACTTATGATTAATTTTCCCAAAATAGCTAAACATCCTATTCGTTTTTTACTGTACTTGGAATGGATTTTATTGATAATCATTGCTCTGAGTCAAATTTTTAAATTCCCTTTATATGGTCGTCCTAGAAGACAGTTTTTTCACACAACAGAAGTATCAAACCTACTCTATATCAATCTTTCTCTCCTGATAATATTTAGCATAATGGGACTGTGTTTACCTATTAATAAATCTCGTTACCATAAAATTATTTACACCACTGTCGAAATTATTTTAATAATTATTATGTCATTCTTGGGTGGTTTACATTTATCTCCAATGTTATGTTTGATTTTGGTGATTCGGGATTGTTTTATTTTTGAGCAAAAGCAAAATATAATTATCAATATTTTTGTTTTTTCTTTATTTATACTTATTCAACTTCAAAGATTACAAAAACTGACTAGACTACCATTATTTGCTAGAGAAAGATTTATCTTAGTTCTATTCAGCTCAATAATTCTGTTTGGATTATTAATAATTTTTCTTCAACTATTAGTAAAAGCAGTAATGTCAGAACGAAAAAGTCGAGAAGAACTAGCAATTGCCAATGAAAAATTACGACAATATGCCAGAAAAATAGAAAACATTGTCGCTCTAGAAGAACGAAATCGAATTGCTAGAGAAATTCACGATTCTTTAGGGCATTATTTAACAGTTTTAAATGTTAGTTTAGAGGCAGCTTGGAAACTGAGAAAATCAGAACCGGAAGAGTCAATGGAATTTTTGGCAGATGCTAAACAACTTGGTTCCAAAGCTTTAAATGAAGTACGTCATTCAGTGGCAGCATTACGAGATAATTGGTGGCTAAATCAATCTTTAGAATCAGCGGTCACTAATTTAATAGCAGATTTTTATAAGTCTACTGGTATTTTACCTACAAGCAATATTAGTATCAATTATTCTCTGAATTATGAAGTAAAAATTGCTGTTTATCGTATAGTGCAAGAAGCATTAACTAATATTTATAAATATGCCTCGGCAACTACAGTAGAAATTCAGGTTTTCACTACCACAAATTTACATTTAATTGTTCAAGATAATGGCAAAGGATTCAACTTAAAACAAAATACTACTGGATTTGGTTTGCAGGGAATGCGAGAACGTACTTTAGCATTAGGAGGTGATTTGAAGATTTTGACTGACCCCGGTTCAGGATGTAAAATAATTGCTAATTTTCCCTCTTTTAGGGAATAGGGAATAGGGAGGAAAAAAGCGTTTCTTTTTTCTATAAAATATGCTAATGTTTTCTATGCCAGGGAATAGGGAATAGAGAACAGAACAGGGAATAGTTGGAAAAACACTTCCTAGTCTAATATTCATAATTAGTCCTAACCAATTCTTTCTTAAAGATTGAATGTATCAGGAAATATAAAAAGGAGATAGGGAACACTTAACTGGGAACACTTAACTGGGAATAGGGAATAGGCAATAGGCAATAGGCAATAGGGAATAAGGAGAAAACAATCAAGACAAATATTTGTCTGAAAAAGTCTCGGAACATAAGTATTGAATACTTCTCTATCTACCTTCTTTCAATCCCTTGAAGTATTACCGCTTTTAGATTTTAGCCACAAGTGATGCTCTCTTAATATTTATTTTACAAACAGTCTCTTAGCTATACCAAAAATTGATGGGAAAATGGAGCAATTCATAAGTAGGAAAATTTTTTGTATTTCATAAGTGCTTATGCAAAATTAATTACACATTAGTGTTTATGCAAAATTAATTGCACATTTTATTATAAATCTCGAATATAGCAATTCCCCAAAAGCGTGAGGTACAAAATTCTTTGGTTTTAGGGAATAGGGAACACTTAACTGGGAATAGGGAGTAGGAAGTAGTAATTCTGATTCGGTAGGAATAGATAAAGAAGAAAAACAACTGTACCTCCGAGAGCTTGGGAAACCCTATATAAAAGCAGGTTTGTCTAAATATTGTTAATTCTAAATTCTGAGTTCTTGAGATAATTGTTAATTGTTAATTCTAAATTTTAAATTATAAATTCTTGAGATAATTGTTAATTGTTAATTGTTAATTCTGAATTCTAAATTATAATGTACCTCCGAGAGCTTGGGAAACCCTATATAAAAGCAGGTTTGTCTAAATATTGTTAATTCTAAATTCTCAATTCTAAATTTTGGTAGTGGTGTACAAGTAGTGATATCCTAAAAAAAGTCAAATTTTCAAGGGAATATAATTTCTTTGAAACTAAGAATTGAAGGTACTTTACTGTTCCCAGTTAAGAGTTAAGTGTTCCCTTTCTCCACAATAAATCACAATCATCAAAGGACTACCTAAATTCTCAATTCTCAATTCTCAATTCTCAATTCTCAATTCTCAATTCTCAATTATGATTAAAGTCTTATTAGTTGATGATGAAAATTTAATCCGCCGTGGATTAAAAGCTTTATTAAAGTTAGAAAACAATTTAGAAATAGTGGGAGAAGCGGATAATGGAGAAACAGCAATAAACCAAATAGAAAATTTACAACCAGATGTAATTTTAATGGATGTACGAATGCCAATCATGGATGGAGTAGCTGCTACTAAAGAAATTTCTCAGCGTTTTCCAGAAATAAAAGTATTAATATTAACCACATTTGATGATGAAGAATATGTCACCCAAGCATTGAGATATGGAGCAGCAGGATACTTATTAAAAGATACACCTTCAGAAGAATTAGCTCAGGCAATTCAATCTGTACATAAAGGTTATACACAATTAGGACCAGGTATAGGTAAAAAAGTCATTTCTAAAATCTTAATTCCTGTTAATAACCCTCCCCAAAGTTGGCAAGATTTAACACCAAGAGAACAAGAAATTTTACAGTTAATTGCTTCCGGTGCAAATAACCGAGAAATAGCTCAAACTCTCTACATTTCTGAGAAAACTGTCAAAAATCATATTACTAATATTCTGCGGAGGTTAAATTTGCGCGATCGCACTCAAGCTGCTATTTTTGCCTATTCAATTTTATCTGGGAACAGGGAACAGGGAACAGGGAACACTTAACTGGGAATAGGCAATAGGGAATAGGAAATAGGCAATAGGAAATAGGCAATAGGAAATAGGCAATAGGGAATAGAGGAATGTCCTACAATAATTGATTTTATTTTTTATTATTGGAGATATTTATTAGAACTGGAGAGTACAAAGTTCTTCTAAAAAACGACTTACTTGTCTAACTGAAAGTATTACTGGTAAATACTTACCGAAAAATTTTGGTTTAAAGCCTCCCCTTGGATAGGGGATAATAAATAAAAATTGTATGCATGAGTCAATCCTCTTCTTTTCAACATTATTCATTATTAATTGTTGAAAGCATATATTAGTTGTGAATACAGGTTTCTAACTTTGGGAATGCTAATAGTCATTGCTAGCAATGGCTATCCTAGGAACTTTGCACTGTCTAGTATTAGAAGTTCAAGACCAAAATTGTTTTAACTCCTTTGTCAGTATTAAGTCAGAAGAAAGAGTTTTTAATACTGTCTAAGAAATACAATGTTTCATCAGAAAATAGCCAAATCTGTAATTAATGGTAGATGATCCGAACCTACATTTTTACCAGTATAACTATTAAAAACCTGAATTTCAGGACTTACTAAACAATGATCAATAGGAATATAAAATAGTGGCAAAAATGTTGGCCAAGACGGTTGAATACCAAACCCACGTCGCCCATTTCTTAATCCTGTTTTCTGCACAAACTGTTGATAATAAGGCGACCATAAACTGGTATTAAAATCCCCAACTACTATTACCGGAGATTGAAGTTTTGAGACATAATCTGCTAAGACTGCAAATTCTTGATTTCGCACCTGAAAACTAACTTTTGTAATAGGAATTGCCAGATGAGTTACGATTAAGAAAATAGGTTTTCCAGGAACTTTTAATTGAGTAACTAGAGCTGTTCTTTTATAAGACTTAGATATAATTTTTATATTTTGGTTTTCTAGGGGAATTTTACTGTAAATTAATTTGCCAAATATGCGTTTGCCAAATATGCGGTTATCTTGGTTATGAAAAACATAAGGATAACTCTGGCGTAAAACCTTTAATTCTTCCGCCCATTTTTCACCAACTTCCAGGAAAACTGCCACATCAGGATTTTCTTTTTTAACTAAAGCGATCGCTCGATTATATTGCTGATTATTAATAAACACATTTAACTGTAAAATTCTAATTTTATTTACCTCGTCTCCAACAATTATTTGTGATGATGGTAAATACCAAGGAACTATCACCAATAAGTTGAGCAAAATGCAGCCTAAACTCACAAAAATCCATAATTTTTTGCGAGTTATTATCCAGAAAAATAAGGTACAGCAACTAATTATCAAATATTGCAATTTGAAATGAGAAGTTAGTTCAAATATTTGGTGAAATTGCCCTAGATAACTTATGAGGGAAAATAGAGCAGTAAAAATTGTGATGAGGATAAAAATAGGGCGCATAATTTTTAAATTCAAAAGTCAAAATTCAAAGTTCAAAACTGTTGGCTCTAACCTATTAATAATTAAAGAACTCTTGCATTATTAATTGCTGAATCCAAACCTTAGACTTCATGCTGAAGTAAGTTTGAATTTTTAATTAATAATCTTCAATTGTTTTGACCATATTTAGCTGTATCTTTAAAGGCAGATAAATTGGCACTGTTTCAATTTCATTTATAGCCATAAGAAATGATTTGTGAGAAAAAACTGTAGGGATTTGCTCTCCAAATCCCTTTGCGCTTGGGGAAAAAAAACCAACCCCTACCATCAAATCTGACAACCTATTTAGGATTGCTATATTAACTTTTTTGCCTTGAAATGTGAAATTAATTTCTAGTCAAAGTAAAGCCCAAGAAAAAAATCTTGTTAGTCAATCCTTCTATGATAGAAGAGATAATTCTAAATTCCTAATTCTAAATTCCTAATTCTAAATTCTGAATTCTAAATTCTGAATTCTTACTTTCTTTCCCGCAACTTCAACAATATTTCATTATGAACTTCTCGTGTAATAGGATATAAATAAGCCAACAATAATCCAATTATTAAAAATATAGTAGGTAAAGGACCGATCGCTACCCGAATTGCTAAAAGTGCTGAGTCTGGTTGAATAGGTGGAGTCTCCCCAGAAGCAGTTTCAATAAATCCAGCAATATCTAAAGCTTTTCCTACCAAAAACAACCCAATAGCTAATCCTATCTTTTGCAAAAAAACCATAAAAGAATAAAAAATTCCTTCCCTTCTTTGCCCTGTATTTAATTCATCTAAATCAATAACATCTGGTATCAATGACCAAGGAACTAAATAAGCAGTTGAGATTCCAAAACCTGCCATTACTGCCAAAAAATACATTAAACCAATTTGCCCTGGTTGGATAAAAAATAATCCACCCTGAGCAATTATCCATAAACAAACACCCATAAAATAAACTGCTTTTTTACCCACCTTTTTACTAACAAAACTCCAGACAAATAACATGCTTAAAGAAGTACCTTGTACAGCCATCGCTACTTGAGGAAAAGTTGCTTGACGTAGCTGCATCCAGTTAACTACAAAGTAAGGCAAAACCGAAGCAGTTAATTGTACTGCTAACCAAGAACATAGATAAATTCCGATAACAAATAGAAACGGACGATTACTAAAAGCTATACGAATTTGTTCAACAATTGGTAAATTAGTATTATTATTTTCCTCCTGTTTTGTATTATTAGAAAGTGTGCGTTTCCGAGTACCAAAAAAACACCAATAAATAGGTAAAATAGCAATTGTGCCACAGACTATACCTAAGACTAAATATTGTTGAGTAGGATTATCTTTGAAAATAGAAAAAATTAATTGAGCAATAACCAAAGAAAAAATACTACCACCAATAGAAAAAGCAAATCTAAAACTATTTAAACTCGTACGTTCATTGTAATCTTGTGTTAGTTCTGGAGTTAGGGCAGCGTAGGGCAAATTAACAACAGTATAAGCAATGCTAAATAGAACAGCAATTACTACATAATACCAAAATAAAAAAGACTGATTTGTACTAGGAATTATCCATAGTAAAAAAAACAAAATCCCCAAAGGAATAGCACCAAAAACCATCCAAGGATAACGTCTACCCCAAGGATGAACAGTGCGATCGCTCATCACTCCAATTATCGGGTCATTAATAGCATCAGAAATTTTTCCAATCATCAAAATACTACCTGCAATACCAGCAGGTAAACCAGCAACATTAGTGAAGAAAAATAATAAGAAAAATACCTGGATATTAACACACATAGCTGTACCTAAATCGCCAGCACCATAAGCTAATTTTGTCCAGAAATTAAGTTTTTTAGTTTGGATAGAATGATTATTCATAAATTCGTTTAATTAGTTTTTTCAATTTACTCTAATCTAATCAAATATCTTAGAATATTATCTAACAATTAACATAAATCTGAGTCTAATTTTAGGAGGCTGGAAATTATGGAAGCTATTACTATAGCTACTACAGCTACAGTGGCAGTTTCTACTATACTTGCTAAAAAAGCTTTGGAAAAAACTGGGTTAAATATAGGGAGGTACTTTGGGATCAAACTGCTAAGTTTCTGGAATTTCTGAAACTTGAATCTCCTGGTACTGTAACTGCTATTGAAAAAGCTCCAGAGAAACCTTTGGATTATAGTCTGGCCATTTTGGAGGTGGAGAAGGCCGCAATAGCAAATCCTAATGTGGCTCAGGCAATGGAGGAATTAGTAGCAGGAGTAAAGGCGAATACTCATCCTAATATTAATGAGGTTTTACAAGAAACAGAAAAAATACTAAATTCTCAGTAGCTATCTATTCACAAAAGTTTTATGAATCCTTAGAAGATATTTTCATAAAAAACGCTATTCAAGAAGATGAAAACACTGAAACAGTTAGTCAGGAACAAATCTTTAAAATTCTCAATAAAAAGCCATGATTATTGAGTTTAGAAAAAGTTGTGCAATCGCTCTCTTCAAAAGTGAGGTAATTAACAGAATATATAATTTTTGTAGAGGTATAATAATTGTATTTTTCCTATATTTCTCAACTCTTAGTTTATTCAATTTGCCCCGATTAAATTACAGTGCTTTTCAGATTAATAAACCACATCGTCATAACCAAAACTCTGTAGGGGCGAATGGCCATTTCGCTGCGCGAACTGTGGTTTTTATGAGTTCAAACGTCAACTTACATACAAGTGTGAGTGGTATGGAAGCAAGTTAGTCATAGCTGACAGATTTGTGCGACTCGTTTGGCCTAAGTCAACCTAGTTTAGGTTTAGCCAGTCCCAATACCTGGATAACTCTGATATTCATGAAGGTTCAAAACATCCCAGGCGGAGGCCGTGTGGCTCCAATCTCCCAGGTTTCATTCCTTAGCAACTCTGTCTCTCGGTGCATGGGGATAAAGCGAAGTAAGGGAAAATGGAAATTGTAGAACTCCTAAGCGTATCTTTTGAGGAAGTTGAGGTTTGAAACCTCTCGGTTCAGGTGGACTTCTTGGTTCACGTTTGGGCCGTCTCAGTTGATATCATGTCCCTTGGTATCATTTGCCTAAAACCTCAAGAAATATTTATCCTAGGTTTGACATACTCCCGACGCTCCCCTCCCCCCTTCCAAAGCTATCCCTTATAAGGAACTCTTGAAACCCTTGTAGGAGGGTGGGGAGGATGGGGAGGATGGGGAGGATGGGGAAGAAGAATCCTGTCTACATTGATAAAAAAGTGTATTTTTCAATACACTTTTCTTCTGAAAAAGCCGATTCAAGACTAAAACATAACTTGTCTATGTTGTCAAGTTTTATGAAAAGAGAAAGATGTTTATAAAGCATAGCTTCCAAAGGGGGGTTATATAGAATCCGGGTAATTAGTTATCGTATTACTGAGGAGTAATGAGTAATGAGTAATGAGTAATGAGTAATGAGTAATGAGTAAGGAGTAAGGAGTAAGGAGTAAGGAGTAATATCAAATCCAG
>NZ_JAAHHT010000089.1:29303-33550 GCF_010672085.1 Okeania sp. SIO3I5 | reverse complement strand
GCCGTTCCAAGTCAATACATGAGGGGAAACCTCGACTTGTGAATAACTCTTATTACCTTGGTGGTGAAATTCCATCTGCCCTGTTGTTGGGCTGACACCCCCTTTCAAAGGGGGGTTAGGGGGGATGGAAAAATAGGGATTCTGAGCGTCTGGGAAACCCTGACCACTGCGCATGAAAGAGGTGATGTCCTCCCCCTGTGTTGACATTGATAATAACAAAATGCTCCTAGCTTGTGTCTTGGGCATATGAACGTTTAGCTTATGAAGGTATCCGAATCCTGGCCCTTGCTTTCCCATCCCTGAGCTCCCCTCCCCCCTAGGCACGGGGGGTTAGGGGGGATGGAGAGCGCGGGACAACAGCCAGGAAAGTTAATTAAACCGCTTCTATCTGAGCTGCATCATATTCATCCAGCAAATAAACACTCTGATCGAAGCCAGTTTTAGTAATAGTATCCTTTACTGTTTCTTGAACACCTACCATATAAATATCAACATTTGTTCCCATTTTTTGTTTAGCAAAAATCAATACCCGTAAACCCGCACTTGCCATAAATTCTAGTTCTTCCATCATTAAAACAAGTCTTCTCGGACTTGTAGCTGCTGCTTCTTCTACTTTTGTTTTAAAGTCAGGAGCTGTAGCTCCATCTAGCTCTCCAGATAATGTTATTTTAGCAATATTATCTTTGATTGTTTCTAGGGTTGCTGTAAAAGCCATAATTTTTCCTTTGTTGTTGATTTTTTTTGATTTTTAGGACTTACCCAGACACTGGGTTGCTCAACGAAATTTCGTTATTTCAAGAATAATAATCAGGGTAATAAACCCGGTTTCTTTAGCAATTTCACTAGGAGGTGAAATTTTTGGCCTCTTTATAATATCATTAGGACTTATCCAAAGAAACCGGGTTTTTAGGATAAATTCTTATTTTTAGGTTAAAAAAAGTGCCACCTGTTTCAGTTCAAACGTTCAGAAAGTTAGCAGAAAGTTAGTATCAAAGGTAGACAAGGGTAAAAAAATTACCAAATAATTAATAGACATCTCCAGATCAAGAGGGAACAGGGAACAGCGGATCTGGGAACAGGAAGAAAGAATAGATAATTTCTGGATAATAATTGATTTGATTTTCAATTTTCACGCCTCTGTCTAATAATTAAATAATTCAGCTTGAAAGCCTCCCCTTGGATAGGGGAAAAAAATAAGTTTCTTTCTTAAGCGTCAATCCTTTCCCTTTTAGAGAGAGATAATTATCCATTATCCATTATCCATTATTCATTAATGAATCCCCTACTCCTTAAATCCTATTTACTTACCAGAATGACTACGGAGCGATCGCCAACCAATAACCCTTGCTGATTTTCTAACACAGCTTCGTTCCCTGGTTCCCAAGCATCTTCTGGGGAGGCACAAGCAGTATTAGCAAAAACGTGCCACTTCTTCCCACCTGATAAACCGGGAATGTCAAACCAGATACTTTCCCAGTGCATATTCATTGCTACATAAATATCATTATCTTGCTCTGTTGCTTCTTTGGCGTGTTTACCACAAAGCATAAAAGCAATAGTCCGAGAATGAGCAGACCAGTCAGCATTCCAAACCTGAGTACCATGCCAAGTAATATCTAAATTTCCACTACCAGCATAATCTTGATTTCGGAAATGGTGGCGATTTCTCAATACTGGGTGAGCTTTGCGAAATGCAATGCAATTCTTCACGAACCTAAATAACTCAGCATTAGTTTCTAGAAATTTCCAATTTAGCCAATTTAGTTCGGAGTCGTGGCAATAAGTATTATTATTACCATTTTTGCTCCGACCAATTTCATCTCCCATTAGTAACATCGGGACACCTTGACTAACCATCATAATTGCGATCGCATTTCGCATCTGACGACTACGCAAAGCATTTATCCCTGAGTCATCAGTCCAACCCTCGGCGCCACAGTTCCAACTTTCATTATCATTCGCCCCATCATTATTATTTTCACCATTAGCTTCATTATGCTTATCATTGTAGGAAACCATATCAGCTAAAGTGAAACCGTCATGGGCGGTAATAAAATTAATAGATGTTGCCGGGGCGCGACCTTGCCAAGCATAGAGGTCAGGGGAACCTTGTATGCGTTGCGCCATTTCCCCTACAGTACAATCACCTTTAATAAACTTCCGAATCGCATCGCGATATTTACCATTCCATTCTGCCCAACGTCCAAAAGCAGGAAAAGAACCCACCTGATATAAACCACCTGCATCCCAAGCTTCTGCAATTAACTTACAGTTAGCTAAAATTGGGTCAAAAGCCAAAGTTTCTAACAGTGGAGGATTTGCTAATGGTGCGCCCCAGGGGTCACGTCCGAGAATTGAAGCCAAATCAAACCGGAAACCATCAATATGATATTCACTTGCCCAATAGCGCAAACAATCTAATACCACATTTCTCACAATGGGGTTATTACAGTTAATAGTATTACCGCAACCACTAAAGTTAAAATAATAACCTTCGGGCGTTAACATATAATATGTCTTATTGTCAATACCCCGGAAAGAAATTGTCGGACCATTTTCATTTCCTTCTGCTGTGTGATTAAACACAACATCCAGAATTACTTCAATCCCATTTTTATGCAGCTCTTTAACTAGATTTTTTAACTCATCTATCTGCATTCCCAACTTACCTGTAGCTGCGTATCCAGCTTTAGGAGCAAAAAATCCGACCGTACTATAACCCCAATAATTGTAGAGCATTTCTCCTGTTATGGGGCTAGGGCGAGAATTTTCAAACTCATCAAATTCATAGATGGGCATCAACTCCACCGCATTAACGCCTAATTCTTTGAGGTAAGGAATTTTTTCCCGGATAGCAGCAAATGTTCCCGGATGTTTGACACCAGAAGAGGAATGAGCGGTAAAGCTGCGAACGTGCATTTCATAGATAATCTGATCTTGTGGCGGAATTTCCAGAGGGCGGTCATTTTCCCAGTCAAAATCATCATAAGCAATTCTCGCCCGGTGTTGATAAATATCATCCCAATTTGGTGTTTCTCCCCAAACATCTCGACCCCCAATAACCTTAGCATAGGGGTCCATGAGAATTTTACTTTTGTCGAACAATTGACCCTCATGGAAATTATTCGGTCCATCCATGCGGTAACCATATTCGATATTCTCAACATCAAGGTCAAAGACAATCAGACAATAAACATTTCCTATCCGAAATTCTTCAGGAACAGGAATTTCTGCCATTGGTTGTGGAGCGCCTTTTTGAAACAAGACTAATGTACAGGATGTGGCATGAGAAGAAAATATAGAAAAATTGACTCCTCCAAGCACCATAGTTGCACCGAATGGAAAAGGATTTCCCCTACGCAGTTTAAAATCACCGTGACTATGGGTAGGATGGATATCAATACGCTCTTGTAACATGACTTCTGGATAATTGATAATGGATAATTGATAATGGATAATTGATAATGAAAACCGCTGTAAACCTTCTCGCTTGGAAAAAGTTGCACATGGCGTATCTTTAATAATTAATTATTAACTAGACAGCGCGAAGTTCTTGGAATAACTATTGCTAACTAAGGCTTTCAGCAATCTCAAGGTTAGAAACTCTTTATTCAGAACTGTAGGTACTGTAAGCTCTTTCCCGTAATACTTTCAGTCAGATAAGCAAATCGTTTTTTGGAAGAACTTTGTAATCTCTAGTTATTAATTATTAATTATTAATTATCAATTAGTAGCTTATTTGGTTGAGTTTGTTTATTCCTTGAGTTTTTCCATTCCTTCCTCAACTTTTTCAACAGTTGTAAAAAAGTCTAGAAACCCAGTCACAGACATAGTATCTTGAAGTTCTTCAGAAAGTCCTACTAATACAACCTTTCCTTTCTTAGATTCTGCTTGTCTGTACAGTGATAGTAACATTCGTAACCCTGCACTAGACATATATGGCACTTGGGTCATATCCATCAGAATTTTGCTATCTGGTTCAGCTAGGGGTACAACTTGTTTTTGAACATCAGGTGCTGTATTAGCGTCGATGTCTCCATTTAGTTCTACTACTTTAATTTCTTCTACTGTTTTAATATTAATTTCAATTGTCATTTGATTTAGTGTAATAATGCTCAGATTTTTAGATGTTGGTTGGGTTTGCTCACACGGATTATGCCACGGATATACGGATTAAGGGTCTAGTAGGGTGCGTTAAATTTGATTAACGCACCGCCTCTCCCATATATTTTTATGGATAAACTTCA
>NZ_JAAHHT010000089.1:0-29293 GCF_010672085.1 Okeania sp. SIO3I5 | reverse complement strand
TTTTTAGATGTTGGTTGGGTTTGCTCACACGGATTATGCCACGGATATACGGATTAAGGGTCTAGTAGGGTGCGTTAAATTTGATTAACGCACCGCCTCTCCCATATATTTTTATGGATAAACTTCAGCACTGCCTCTCCCTCAGGTTTTTAGATGTTGGTTGGGTTTGCTCACACGGATTATGCCACGGATATACGGATTAAGGGTCTAGTAGGGTGCGTTAAATTTGATTAACGCACCGCCTCTCCCATATATTTTTATGGATAAACTTTAGCACTGCCTCTCCCATATATTTCGCTGCGTTACGCTTCTCTAAGACACCCTACTGCCGTGTCAAGACTAAAATTGTGGATTAGGAGCGAGCAACAAACGAAGACCTCTCCCCTAACCCCTCTCCTGCGAGGAGAGGGGATTACCCCCCTTCCCTCCTCCCCCCTTTCAAAGGGGGGCAAGGGGGGATAGGAAGGGGGTTGGGGGGTTAGGTTTTTAACCCACATTTTCAAGCTTGACACGACACTAGGTTGGGTTATACAGAAACCGGGTTTATCAACAAAATTTCGTGATTTGAACAACAATAATGCAATAAACCCAGTTTCTTATTGGATCAGTTCGGTACAATATTTACCTTAACTGTCACCCGTTCCTTAGTCTCAGGCAACTTCACAAAAAGTTTATCCGCATCAAAATCACTGTAGGGTTTACCATCAATTTCTACAGAACCAATTTTAATGCTACCAGGAGGCAAAATATCCGGCGACACTCGCAAAATATTATCAGGGAAACCACCAGGAATAGGCTTAAAATAAAAATCCATTGGCTGCTTAGTCACCAACAAATTAGTATAAACTGCAGCCAGATAACATAATTCTGTAGAGTGATAACCGCTCATGGAGTGGGAACCTTTACCCCGTTCGTTACCACTTGCCAAGAAAGGAATACCATTAGCAAGAACGTTGAAATAAACCCCACCATCTTCTGTATCCAAGAACCAAGCATTGTAAAAAGCAGCAGCTTCCCGCGCCAACCGATGATATTCTGGTTCTTTGAGAATTCCTGCCAGAATATAATAAGCTAAAATAGATTGTTCTTGCTGCCACCAAGCTTTGCGATCGTGCCAAACAAAACGGTGAGTCTTTTCATCTTCCCCTAATGCTCTTTCTACCACATCATACCAACCACCTCGTTGTTGGTCACTACCCACTGCTGGCATCACCTCAGCAATTTTCTTCGCCATATCAACATAAGCATCCTTGGGTTTGAGACTATTCATCCGCATCAAATTCCAAGCAATTTTCATGTTGTGACCAACTACTGCCCGGTTTTGCTGCCATCCCCAAGTTTGGTCTGGACTCCAGTCTTCAAAGAACTTTTCATTCACAAAGGGGCAATTTTCGTAGTCGGGGAAACGCTTTTCGATAGTATCAAAAGTGTATTCGAGCATATCTGCATATTCTGGTTTTTCTGTTGCTAACCAGAGATTAATTAGATACGCTGGTGCATGGTCACCAACTGAGTTCCAGTTTTTAGTACCTTTATTTCGACCTAATGACTCGCTCACTGCATCCAGGGTAATAGGATCTAGGTGAGAATAATAACCACCGCGATCGCTTTTATCTAGGAAAAAGTCGTTGAACAACTTAATGGTTTTCTCAGTATCATCCATGATCCGAGGATCGCCATTGAGACGATAAGTTTGCAACGGACCGGCGAGGGCATAAATTTGTTCATAAGCAGGAATAGCATCATAGTCATCGCCAAATTCTGAAGCGAAAATTTTCTGTTCCCGATCCCCTTGCACATCAATACCGTGATACCAATAAACGATACCTTCGTCTAAATCCACAAACCTCATGTGGTCTCGTAGATAGTCAGTACCTTTTTCTGCTGCTTCTAGGAAAATTTCTTCCCCAGTCATCATGTATCCTGTTGCCATCCCGTAAACCATCCGGGAGATAGTATCAGTTTCTTGACGGAAGTTTACCGTTGATTTGACACCAGACAGACTTAAAGTTGTGCGGTAGTTGCGGTAGTCTATTTCTTCGTCACCAAATTGAGCTTTCACATAAAAATTAGCTAGAGACCGAACCTGATCTACCCACCAGTTTTGTTTTTCAAATATGTAGTCATCTGCTTGGCGACCCACAAATACTATTTGTTTCGCTTCAAATATAGGACTATCTGGATAAAATACTCCATAAGTGAATAGATACCGACCAGGTACTAACATTGAGCGCATGGAACCTGTGGCATCCGGGTATGCTTCGTCTAAGTTTTGTACTAGCTTGGCATAACTGGTAGGAGTTAATTTAGCTTGAAATTCTCTGCCATCTGTTGTTTTGATGCCAAAAATATCTGTGCCTGAGTCGTACTTGGTAACATACCCGGCGATCAGGTCGGAGAAGGTAAACTCTACTGGGATACTCATGTTTTGATTATCTTTAATACTGTGTTTACAAGTTTTGAACAGAAAAGCTATTAATATTCATATAGCTAAAAAATAATTGGTTAGGACATAGACTGATGATGAATCTTAGACAACGGAAATGTTTTTCCAACTGTTCCCTATTCCCTATTCCCTATTCCCTAATTATTAGCTTCGATCGCCTCGACAAATTTTTCCATAAATTCATCTGTTACACCAGGATGTTTTGCTGTGATTAAGTTCCCATCAATAACTAAATCTGCTGTTTGGTCTCCATCAAATATTACATCTGCTCCAGCATTTTCTACATCACAAATGATATTATGAGCGCAAGTTACTTTTTTATCTTTCAGCATTTCATTGTCAGCACAAAACAGCCATAAACTATGACAAATTGCTCCTAATTTTACGTTGTCAGAACTGACAGCGTTGCGGAGAAATGCTACCGCTGGTGCTTGGTTTTTTTCACCTTTTTTGGGGTTAACCTGATAACGCAACCTATCCGTTGCATAAGCACCAATACAGATGATACCTTTATAATCTGAGGGTTTAATATCGTTAACTTCTGTGGTGACAGTAACTTGTTCTTCAACAATATTATTTTCTGGGTTAGAACCAAAATGTAATTCTTTTTGTCCCCATAAGTGAGTAATATATTCTACTTCATAGCCTTTTGTGGGAAAAAATTCATTAAATTTACGATATTCTGTAGAATCAAAGTGGTCTTCAATTAAGACTCCTATTTTACCTTTTGTTGCTGTTGCCATATTTTTTTTCTCCTGATCTTTTTTCTTTCTATGGTATACATCAAGGGGTAATTTGACTTTCAATCAATTGATTAGTCAAGATTTCTGAATAACTATTATAATTTTACAGATTGTTGTCTAATCTAATAAAAAATAACTATTCATCTGAACTTGATATTAGAGTTCCAACGACATTTCCATCAAAAGTCGATACCTTCTGTACCAAAATAACTAAAGGTAGATTGAATTTACCGAATATTTAATAATTAATAATTAAATAATTCAGCTTTATTAGTCTCCCCAATAAAGGGGAAAAAAATAAATTTTTTCCTTTTAGTCAATCCACTCCCTTTTAGGGAGTGGTAATTATCCATTATGTAGGATTTATGTGTAGGGGTGGTATTCCTGTGTCCGCTCCATGTAGGAGGATAATACAGGGGGGGAACCCCCCTAAATTTTCATTCTCCCGAAATGAACCTCTTTTTCAGAGATATCTAAATATTGTGTCTGATCATGTAGTAATCAATTTCAATAGTGATTCATCTGCAAACACATCGCGGTAGAACGTTAATTGTTCAGTTTTTAAATAACAACCACCTCTGTGACCCCGACGTACCCAAGTCACATTTCCCTTAGCAATAGTTTCGTTAGTTTCCAGATCCACACTCTTCCATTCAAAATATGTATGTTCTCCATAGAACATCACAATTGGCCAGCACATAATAACCCCTGGTTGAGAAATCAACGCCCACCAATGCTTTTCCCGTTCTTTTTGTTGTTCTAGACCCTGATAAGGTCCATCTTGGCAAAAATAAACTAAATCACTCCGATATTCATCGGTTAAAATATCACCACGTCCTTGTCTCAAAGCTTCACAATGAGTAGGCCACCAGTCTTTATTTTCTTTTTCTATCTGTTCTAATGTGTAGTCAGGACCGATCGTTGGTAATGTTGCTTCTTTCATCTTGCAGATTTCTTCAGCTTCAGCAATCATTTTTGTTGCAACATCAGCAGCTACTGGAATAGCTCTAGAGTAATCTGCTGCTAAATCTTTGTAGTAACTTGTGCGCGCCATAATATCCCTATTAGTTGTTGTTTACTTGGTTTAAACTAAGAATTAATCAGTCAATTGATTAGTCAACATTAGATCGACTACATCATTTTGTAGTTGATTGGCAGCTCCAATATCCATAATTAACTGTGCTACTGTTGAGCTTCGTTGACCTGCCAGGGTCATTTTACCATCATTCACAAATGTGTAAGCAGTTTTTTCGGGAAATGGTCTTATTTGTTTGACATACTTACTGTGTTCGCTCACTAACTCTTGATATTCTTTAGATAAGGAAAGTTGTTCTAGTTCTAAGCGGTTCCAGAAAGCTATCTCCATAGCAGCTTGATAATTTAGTTCTGGTGGTTCAGAGTGGGATACTCCACCTGCATCTGGCCTAGTGTTATCAACTTCCTCAAATAGATGTAATCGCAGTTTCAACACATGATCCATTTTGGCGAGAACTGGTGCAAACCTCTCTTTAAAGTATCCGCGAAAATCTTCCACACTTACTCCATCAGCTTTCCTGATCATGCAGTGGTACTTTTCTAACTCCTGATGGCCATTAGGAGAACCATTCTTAATTCCATCTTTGAAAGTAATAGAGTTACCAGGGCTGGTATTATAACCTATGGCTTTGCTGAAGATGTTATGCTCATCATCCATCAAAATAGCCGCAGCTTTGAACCATATTTCCCGGTCTTCTACTGTTTTGAAGGTTAACTCAGCAATACCATCAAAGTTTTCTTCTGGAGAAGAAGCATCCACTAAGTCTCCGATACTAGGCCATAATCCCCCATCATTATGGGCAACATGAAATTGCCAATATTGGTACTGACCTGGTAGACGGGCACAAACTGGTCCGTGAACATCTCTCCAATAATCATCAAATAGTTCTTGACTTATTCCTTTTCTTTTCCACAGAAGAACATAGAAAGCAAGTTGTACTTCCCAGTCACGACTGGAATAGTCAGCAAATTCTCCCTTATTGATCGTTGATAGCATAGTTTGTTGCCTTTGCTTTTCAGATATTACGAGTTTATCTATGGTTCTGCTGAAGTCACCCAAAGTCAAGGTTTTTGAAGCTAGACTAATCAAGCTTCAGTGCTTCAACAAGAACCATGCTACCACAGTTCTGTTACTTGATTTTCGACCAAGATTTTCAATTCTTGGCAAATAATCTAGAGAAAACAAACGATAATTATCCCAGTTGATGGAAGCTATTTTAAGCGCTTATGATTATTTTGGTGGGAATAATTCGTTTAATTCCTCTTTTAATTCCCCGAGAGCGCCAAAGCAACCTGCTGCTTTATTAAAGCCTGCATAAACACAGGTGAATACTAGCAGTTCCTCTATTTCTTCAAAAGTTGCTCCTTGAGACATTGCCATCTTAACGTGAGCGCCAAATGGGTTTCCTGGACCTACATGATCTTGATTAACTACATCTATTGCTACTGTAATTAGAGCTTTGGTTTTTTGGTCTATTATTGGTAGACCCCATGCTTCACCTGCTACACGAGTACAAAAGTCCCCAAATTTGGGGTTGATACTATTTAAGCCTTCTTGCAGTGCTTTGTCGTCCAATACTGCGTTTTTGTATGCCATAGTTATCTGCTTAATTTTTCAGTTCTGTAGTCTTTGTTCTCTGTTTAAGGAGTGCGATCGCACCAGCATAGCCTAGCAATATTCTATCGCTATTGCCTAGCATAATCGCTTTCTCAAACAATTTAACATTTTATCCGTTAGGAATCGATTGGTTTTTTAGTAGGCAGATGACGGCCACTTTTTTTGATCCAATATAATTGTCCGGACTCCTGACTTATTAGATCGACTTTTGGCATAAAAACCCAATTTAGGCATTTGTGCCAGACAATTTTTTTCTATGAACTAGACTATCACCTTAAGTTACATTTTTTTGTTTTGATTAAAAATTTTATGGCTGTGATTTTTTTTGACTTCTAGGGAGTCATATTGTCGGCGTTAGTCAATCAAGGGATGAAATTTGTCTTAGCGATCGCCCTGTAGTTATCCTCAGATTGAGGCTGTTTGAAATTTCTTAAAAATTAACTAATTATAGCACTTAATACATTTTATTTATTATTTTTTTAATGTGAATTGTAAAAAACATTTAGTTAAAAAAGTTAACATTTGAGTAATAAATATTAGTCAACTTCAATGGTTAAGTACCGTAAAATTGAAATTGTAGAGCTTGGTATTAGATCAAGAAGTTAATTCGGAGTTAAATGGAATAATTCTATTTCACTATCTACACCAGATTAAATACCTAACATATTGGGCTTTTGGGAGTCATAAGTCTCAATCTGTATCTAAGTAAACATACCTGTAATGCTTTTTCGAGTAGCCTGAAAAAGGCAACATAAAGCCTGACAGAAAATCAAATAATAGCAAGTACCATACTCATCAGATTAAATTAATTGTTTTTGATTTTTTGTGGGAGTGTTTTTATGAGTTTAACTGCGGTCACGATCTATATGGCATTAAATCTGAGAACTTATAGCAAAAGCCAGAAGGCAGAGGGCATCCCCCCTCCCCGCCTTTGAAAGGGCAGGGCTGTTTCATTCTCGATAGACACACCAGACACACCAGACACACTAGACACGGGGATGGAGGCTTTTAAGCGGCGTTGAACCAAATATTCTCTCAAAGTTTAAAGACGCTTATTGGCTGAAAAATAGGCAAGTTTTGGCAAATTTCACTGTTCCACTATCCCTATTACTCCTGTTCTTCCGCGCATCCTTAAATCTACAATACTTTAAAACAGCCCTGCTTTGAAAGAGGGGTAGAAGGAAAAGGCTTTGTCTGGGTTTTAGGCTTTTTATGTGTCCGCACCCTTTGCTTCAACTGCTATATCATTGTCCTGAATGCTGTGTATCTATAGTGATCGTGATTTGAATGGAAGTATCAAGAGCGAGAAATACGGTTGGGCAAGACCCGTCGATGCCTGTGGATGAGTAACCGCCGACGGCCTCAGTAGAAGCAGGAAGTAAAAATCAATTTGTCACGTCACACTATGTGATGCCTTGTATCAGTTTGATAAAGAAGGTTTCATTGAGCATCAAAATGCTCGAAATTTGAAGCCTTAGCTAATGAAAAAAAATTTGATTGGCAAAACCTGTGAATGTCTGTGGAAGAAATACTACCGACAGTCATTGGTTATAGCAGTACGAACGTTGCAGATAACGTTTGTATAGCATCTAACAGATCCCTTGAGTATGACTCAATTGTATCTATCAATTTTACGGAGTGGAAATAATTAATTATGGCTGACGTTGCATTAAGAGACGCAAAAATTATTGGTCAAGAAAACTTTGAATTATGGAGTCAAGGCTTCGATCCAAATGGTTATCTTGATGTATTGCCTCACCCAGATGTAGCAGTTCCCTTTTATAACCCTATTGAAGAGTGGCAAAATAACCCACAGGGAAACACCGGAGATTTCTTTTCGAGTTGGGGTCCAGATGAAGTATTAGAAGCACAACTCTCAATGGAAGAGTTAGATGAATTAGAGATACCAGGTTTAGGAATTCTCCAGTCAGGAGATGGATTAGTTGATTGGTTACCTCTTCTTACCAGTTTGGGTCCTGATGGCGAAGTCGTTTTAGATGAAAATGGAGAAGCTCAAGCTAGCTTCACTCCTTATGAACTACTCAGAGCTTATCAAGGTACGGCTCCTGACGGTACAACTTCAGAGCTAAAGATTCCAGGCCCATTAATAGTTACCGATCCTGGAGACCAAGTAGAAATTAGTCTGACAAATAATTTAACTAAGGTAGAAGAAGCAGGAAATACTGAAGCTAACACATTTTCTAACCTACATACCCACGGTTACCATACAACCCCTCTCGGTCGTGGTGATAATGTTCTACATTTATTAGCTGCTGGAGAAACCTTTGAATATGAGATTCCCGTTCCCATAGACCAAACTGCGGGTATGAGTTGGTATCACCCTCATTTTCATGGATATACCAATACTCAACTAGCAGCAGGGTTAGTAGGTGTACTGGAAGTCTTACCAAGGTATGATGAACCAGACCTAGATAAATGGGACCCAACCTCGGAAAATTTCTATTTGATCACCGTTAATACCTATGGTCTTCAGCAAGTAGATCGACCAGGTTCACCAGATGACCCCCTCAACCAAGACCCTGATGTTTCATTACCTGCGGGTACACCTGTAGAAATTGAAGGATTCACAGAAGATGGCCTGCCAATCTATGAACTATCCGATGCTGTATTTATAGGTTATAACGCTAAACCAGTTCTCTATGACCCCGAACGACCTCTGGGTAGAAACGCAGATGGTACAAATAATGCCGATATATTTGAGTATGGCGGTGGTGTTTTGGAGGCACCAGCAGAAAACGTTATTCACACTGTCAACGGTCAATACAACCCCACACTTGAATTACAAACTGGTGAGTTACAAACATTTTCACTCTTGAATGCAGATGTTAATGCTCACCATGTTCTTCAGTTATACAAAGAAGAGATCGGTCCTGATGGAGAGGTGACTCTTGAACTCCAGGACATGACTTATGTGGGCCTTGATGGTGACTCTTTTCCTGGTCGGGC
The DNA here is from genome assembly GCF_010672085.1 of Okeania sp. SIO3I5. GTDB lineage: Bacteria > Cyanobacteriota > Cyanobacteriia > Cyanobacteriales > Microcoleaceae > Trichodesmium. The sequence goes on along the minus strand of NZ_JAAHHT010000089.1, from coordinate 20,484 downwards.
GACAGAAGAAGTCCGCCGAACTATGGAGGATTCGCCAATCTTTCAACCAGGGCAACGGATAACTATAGATCATTCTTTTTCTGAACCAGGCAAGTATTATTTGCTGTCTAATGGTACGCCAGAAATTGTGGGTGAAGATAGCCCAGAGTTGATCCAGACAATGACCAATAAACTGCCAGAAGGTACGGCATCTCAAGGGTTTGATGACGGTCACTATACTTGGGGACCACAGGTGATGATGACCTTTGATGTAACTGGTCCAGAAACTGCTCCGGCTCCGATTCCAGAAGCTTATGATAGTCTTGAAGAAAGAGTTGAAAATCTAATAGAGACAGTAAATGCAGCAGAGGATGGTGTTGGTGTAGAGCGGGAACGTACATATATCTGGAGTGCAAATATTGGTGGCGCGATCGCCGAAGGTAATAATCCAGATGACTTAGAGGTAGAGACATTCGAGGGAACTTACCGAATTAATGGCGGGTATTTTCTGCAGGGAAATTATACTCCAATAGCGCTGCCAATGTTAGATACAGCAGAAATCTGGAATGTATTTAACATCTCTGGGTTAAGCGAAGACAATTTCCCAGAGGGTGTTCCTGATATTCCGCTCCTAGAATGGCATCCATTCCACATTCACCAAAATCCTTTTACAGTTATAGATATTAATGGTCAGCGACTTGCAGATTTAGATAATACCTATCTACCTTACATAGAAGGGGATACCATTGCTCTACCTCCCACTTATCAGGATGGTACAGTCACAGAAACGAACCCCTACGGCGTAGCAGAATTTGATGGTGAAGCTTCCCTAGTCAGAATGTATATGGAGTTCAATGACTTTGATGGCAGCTTTGTTAACCATTGCCATATTCTGTTCCATGAAGATGCAGGTATGATGGCAGTTGTCCGGGTGATTCTGAATACAAATGATACTTGGTTGGGTTTGAGCAATGAAGAGGGAGATGCTGATGGTACCAGTATAGAACTACTCCGGGGTAGCGGTGTCACAGGACCAAGCCTTAATTTGAATCCTTTTGGTTCAGATTTTACAGGTGGGGTAGATATTGATATTGAGGATGTTAACTCTTTGCTACCTTTTGAGGGCAATAACGTTACTGATAATACAACTGATGTTATTGCTATGGAGATTGAAGGGGATCATACAGTTCGAGTATTTGATGGCAGGTCATTATTTAATCTGCAAGCACAAGGTATAACAGATGTTGATGGTGATGACACCACCCTACAAATTGCTGAGTTTAATGCTTTTCAAGGAGTAGATGATATTGAAGGGGAAAAAGGATCTGTTGCTACTGGTGATATTCTTGGAAATGGCTTTGCTGACATAGTTACTGGTATAGTTACAGAAGACGGGGTATTGATTGAGATTTATAATGGTGAAGATTTTGAGCTGCTTACCAGTATACTTGTTGATGGATTGATCTCTGATGATGATGATGATGATTTAGAGAATAATCTCAATGTAGCGGTGGGAGATGCTGCTGGAGATAACTTTGAGGATATCTATATTACTAATCATGGCAAATTAACGGTTTTGAGTGGTATTGATATTGAGAAAAAGATCAGGGCAGGTGAAGAAATTGATTTCAGTGATGTAGTAGCAGAAGGACTTGAAGAGGGTATTAGTCCTTATGGAGAAGATTATACAGGGGAGATTGAGGTTACTTCTGGTTATGTTCTCCAGCGCCCCGAACCTGAAGATGATAATCCTCCTACTGAAGATTTTGCTCTGGACGATCATTCTTTTAATACTGCTGTTCAAACTAATAATGCTAACATTACTACATTAGCTGTCGATAAGGAGCAGTTAGCAGAGGGTGATGAGCAGGTGAAAATTTGGACTTACACTGGAGGTGGACACCACGGTGGACATGGCGGTGATGATGACGAACATGGTGATGATGACATGGAACACATGGATGACATGGATGACATGGATGACATGGATGACATGGAAGGCATAGAAATGAGTCAAGTAGAGGGTGATGATGATGATGATGATGATGAGGGTGATGATGATGAGGGTGATGATGATGAGGGTGATGATGACGATGCCGAAGCAGGAGAGTCCGAGCTGCCAGTTAGTCTAGATGCTGCATTTACCCCTGAAGGTGATATCACAAATCTATCTGGTACTTTTGCTGACGTTCCTGGTAATCAACGGGGCGAACCAGTTTTATTTGTTCAAAATGAAGAAGGTACTCGCGATATATTTCAGGTCCGGGGTGGAAATTTATTCGCAGGCAATACAATTGGTACTGTAGGAAATGATAGTATTGATGGGGGTGATAATGATGACAACATCTATGGACTAGAAGGAGATGATACCCTCAATGGTAATTTGGGTAACGATTCGTTACAAGGTTTCTTGGGTATTGATGTCCTGAATGGTGGTGCAGGAAACGATTCTTTCCGTGGTGGAAAAGGTGACGATATCCTGACAGGTGGAGAAGGAGCAGACATTCTGAATGGGGAACGAGGAGATGATGTCCTGACTGGTGGAGCAGATCCCGATCTATTTGTCTTCGACAGTGATCAGGTATTCGATGCCAATATTTTAGGTATTGATTCTATAACTGACTTTAATGGAACAGAAGATTTAATCGAACTTGAAGCTGTGACTTTCACCGCATTTGAGACAACAGAGGATATACAACAGAATTTTGCTGTTGTTGGTAGTGAAAGTGATGCTGCTACATCAGAAGGATTCATTGTTTACGATAGTACAACTGGTAATTTGTACTATAACGTTGATGGTAGCATTCCCGGTTTCGGTAGTGGCGGTCAATTTGCTACATTAGAAGGTGCGCCAGGGTTAGCTGCTGAGAATTTCATCTTGGGTTAGAATTAGTTAAGAGGGAGGGAGCGCAGTTATGCCTCCCACTCTTTTCATATCAAATCCGCTGGCAATGGAAGTGTGATCAGAAACCGGGTTTATGGGGGCATTCAGTATAGTGAGCATTTCAGATCAACCCAGTTTCTCTGCTTTTTTACAAAAATACTACCGAATTTGGGCGTTGCATATTTGCGGGATGAATTATGCTTTTAGAGAAAGAGGAAGTAAAAGATGGGATTTACCTTTTCTGAAAATATTCATCCCAAGGTTCAGCAACACCCGAATTTGATATCAGATGTAGCAAACAAATGTAGCAAACAAATTTGGGAATGCGGAAATACTTGATTTTTTCAATTGTTTTATTCATATTGTTTTTTGCTGTTGTGCCACCCGCAGCAGCATCTTTTTGTCGTAACTATAACGGTAACAAAATTTGTATTCTCAACATTAAACGCAGTGCTAAAAACTATTGGGAATATCGAGCAGAAGTTAGTATTAATGGTGTTAGAAAACCATTAGAAATTTATAATTGTCGCACTCAAGAAAAAATTCAAAAAAATGGTACTATTGTGAAATTTACATCTCATGGTGCTGGTCAATTGATTTGTAGTGTTCTTGATAATTAATAATTAATAATTAATAAGGTAAGGTAAAAGGAAAAGAAAGCTTGAAAGTCATATCATGTCCGGTAGCATCGGTATTGTATAGCAAAGGCAGGGAACACTTAACTGGGAACACTTAACTGGGAGGAATACTGAAGAGCAAGAAAAAAAACTTAAATTTCCTGTGGATACTTACTTTTGGGTTTACACAAACGATACAAGCGGACATGATATCAGAAGGTTTTTTATCACTGATTATCCGGACATGAGATTATATCAAATCCGCTTGGCAACGGAAGCGTTATAAGAAACTGGGTTTGTGCCAGGTTAATATTAGTATTGTAGGGGATTTGATACAAACCCTGCTTCTATGCTTTTTTATACCGATACTACCAGATTTAATATTAATTATTAATTAGCTAATCCTTTTAAGGGTAGAAAAAGAAAAACTTTTGCTTTTAGTCAATCCCATTTTTTTTTACAGCGGTTTTCATATGAATAAACCACAATCATACTGACTCCTTATTCCTTGCTCATTACTCCTTACTCCTTATTCCTTGCTCATTAGGACCTACGGACGTTGCTTGAACATTAATGCGTTACATGTCGCGCAGCGTTAGCGGAGCGAAAGCGTCAGCAATACGTGCCTACCTCATTACTCCTACAACAGTTTTGTGCTCTACTCAACTGAAAAGCACTGTAAGGGATAATTGTTAATTGTTATATCATGTCCGGTTGAAGACTTACACTTTGGAGAAGGTAATACCATTTCTCTCTAACAATGCGCTTAATAATTCTTACCTAGACCTTGATTTTACTAAATAACTGTTATCTTTTATTAAGCACAACATCAGGTCGAAATGGTATAAAGTAGAAGGCAAAAGGGAAAGAAAAGAATATTGGTTGAAAGTCAGAAGGCTTTTTATCACTGATGATCCGGACATGATATTAATTATTAATTAGCTAATCCTTTTCAGGATAGAAAAATAAAAATTTTTGCTTTTAGTCAATCCCTTTTTTAAAAAAAAGGGATAATTGTTAATTGTTAATTAGCTATAACTAAGAAAGATATTGGTTAGGACATAAACTCATTATGAATCTCAGACTAGGAAATGTTTTTCCAACTGTTCCCTGTTCCCTGTTCCCTGTTCCCTGTTCCCTGTTCCCTGTTCCCTGTTCCCTGTTCCCTGTTCCCTGCTATAATATTTATCAATAAAATATCAATTTCTAAAGCTGAAACTCTTGGCAATTTGCCTGTACAATTTTTCTGACTTCTCCAGGTTCTAATTTCATGAGTTTCTGAGTTGCTTGAATTTGAGTGGGTTGATTTTCTAACTGTTGACGTTCAATTAAGTCCCATTCTTCTGCTGTTTTTGTGTAGCGTCTAGATGTAGCTCTATCCATATTTAAAGATGCTGCAACTTCATTAAGAGAATCCCATCCTGGTTGATTTCGCATTCTGTGTAAATAGCGAGTCATTATATCAATATCGATTTTCATAGTCTATTTTCCTGGTTATTTTCTAAGATTAAAATTGTACTAAGTTCAAGGATAGAAGTTATGTCATTTCCGGTTAAATAGTTATAAATAAAAAGGTACGAGTCAGGATTCAGCTAGGAGAGTAGTCGCCTTAGCGATGTAAATAATTCCGGATTCGGAGAATTATTATATCTAATTATCCAGACTTTATATTATATCTTAATATAGAATCCGGGTAATTAGTTATCGTATTGCTGAGGAGTCAGGAGTCATTAGTCAGGAGAATATTGGATTTGAATAGCATGAATTTTTAAATTCGTATTCATGCTTAACATCTGTTGTATTAAGAGGAAGTAATTTTACGATTACTGTATAACTGGATTTTATATTAATTGAGGATTTATTCGTATAATTATAAAATTTATACCTGGCATAAATTAGACATCTCCGAAAATTAAAAATAGAATCAATTCTGATCAAGAAATCATCAATTACTTCTTCCTGTTCCCTGTTCCCTCTTTTCCGGAGAGGTCTATTGTAAATTTTCAAATTTTTTTCCTCTTTATTTTCTGATGCTCCTCTCTACTCATTCCTAGTTATACCAATTACCAGGCATTAATGCTATCCTTAGATGGAACTTCAATTATGAAGTAATTAACACATACTGAATAACTTTTTCGATAATTATTAGCAATTTATTATTAATTATTCTTAACGTTTACCGAATAATTAATAATTATTTAGGTTAAAAGTCTCCCCTTTCAAGGGGAAAAAGTTATCAAGGGTTAGTATTATTTATCAGTATTTAACTGAACATTAAGTCTTTGGAGGAGTTATGTTTTAACTCCTCCAAAGACTTAATATTTTATCCGATGAAATTTCAATATGGAAATTACAATTGATGACCACAATTTGAACAAAAGCGATCGCTAGGTGTGACACTAGCACCACATTGAGGACAAAAATGCTTTCCGAAACTTGCGGATGAACCTGAACCCACTTGCATTGACATATTACCCATTCGCATTTGCATTGGATTCATATTCATTTCCATATTGCCCATTTTCATTGGTTTCATCGGTTCCATAGGTTTCATTGGTTCCATAGGTTTCATTGGTTCCATAGGTGGCATACTTTTGTTAGGTCTAGTCTCTACTTGTTGTAATGACAAAACCTCGGCATTACTCAAAGCAGGTGTTCCACTCATGGTACTTATCCCACCTCCCTGCAACTGCACAAATGATTGTCCCTGTTCTGACTCTATCCGCAAAATTACCCCAGTAGCAGTTCTAAACAAAGTTGGTGGTACAGTCCATTTACCTGTTTGAAAACCTGTACTTGCCTGTTGTTGTTGACCAGGGCCACTACTAGCAAGAGTTACCAAAGTTTGTACCCCCTGATTTTCTATATAAACTTCCTGGCCATTACCAAGTTCACATTTATAAGCCATAATTTTTACACCTAATTTTTCCTACTTATTTCCACTTACTGTGTCTACTATAACAATCTTATAAAAATGTTATTAAATCATGTAAATTTTATAGTTACTCATATAATAACAAAAGTTTAATTATTAGATGCTGAAGTAGTTAATAAATTATAAAGAAAAACAGTGCGATTTGATTCTTACGATCCAGGTGAATTCTATGATGAACTTTTCATCACTAAAAATCAACCTCGCCCAGAAGCAAAATTATTGATAGAAAGAATTAATTCTCTGTCTAGAGGAGAATTATTGATGCGACAAAAAGCTGCACAAGTTGCAATGATGAAGCTTGGGGCAACTTTTAATGTTTATGGTGATAGTCAAGGTACGGAACGTATTTTTCCTTTTGATGTTGTACCACGCATAATTTCTGTTTCGGAGTGGAATTTTTTAGAAGCAGGTTTGAAGCAAAGAATTCATGCTCTTAATTTATTTATTGCAGATATATATGGGGAACAAAAAATTATCAAGGATGGGATTATTCCTCTAGAGTTAATTAATTCTGCTTCTGGATTTCTCAAACCTTGTATGGGATTAAAACCACCGGGAGGAATTTGGTGTCATATTACGGGGACAGATTTAGTTAGGGATAAAGACGGTAAATGGTTTGTTTTAGAAGATAATTTGCGTTGCCCTTCAGGTGTGTCTTATGTGTTGGAAAATCGGAGGGTAATGAAAACTACTTTTCCCCAAATTTTTGCTGCTTTAGGAATTAGACCTGTTGATAATTATCCTAGTTATTTATTAGAAACTCTCCTGAATTTAGCACCGTCTTATTTGTCAAATCCATCTGTGGTAGTTTTGACTCCTGGTATTTATAATTCTGCCTATTTTGAACATTCATTTCTAGCCCAACAAATGGGAGTAGAATTGGTTGAAGGTAGAGATTTAGTAGTTGTTGATGGGTATGTGCAAATGAGAACTACTAAAGGTTTACAGCGAGTAGATGTTATCTATAGGCGTATAGATGATAATTTTATCGATCCTTTGGCTTTTAATCCTGAATCTCTGTTAGGAATACCTGGATTAATGGAGGTTTATCGTAATGGTCGTGTTGCCCTTGCTAATGCTTTGGGAACTGGTGTAGCGGATGATAAAGTTATTTATGCTTATGTGCCTCAAATGATTAGTTATTATCTGGGCGAAGAGCAAATTTTACCTAATGTTCCTACCTATTTATGTTGGGAAAAACAACAGTTAGATTATGTATTGGCAAACTTAGATAAACTTGTGGTTAAATCAGCTAATGAAGCTGGTGGTTATGGAATGTTAGTAGGTACTCAATCAACTGCAGAACAAAGATCGGAATTTGCAGAAAAAATTCAAGCTAATCCGCGTAATTATATTGCTCAACCTACTCTATCTTTATCTAGAGTGCCAACTATATTTGAGGATAAATTTGAAGGATGTCACGTTGATTTACGCCCTTATATTTTGTATGGAAAAGAAATTTATGTTCATCCAGGTGGTTTGACTAGAGTGGCAATGAAAAAAGGTTCTTTAGTTGTTAATTCTTCCCAAGGTGGCGGGAGTAAAGATACTTGGGTTTTATCTAATTAATTTTTGAATGTTTTATAATTATAAGTTTAGAGAATAGGGAATACAGATTAGTATTAAATTCTACCTCACTATCCTAAAAAGTTCTGTAATATTGTTACTAATATATTGGTTGGTAGGGTTTTATTCATTCATTTTTAGGGAATGCTGAATAGAGATTAGTATTAAATTGTACCTCACTTGAATATGAGGATTCCTATCTTCTATACTTTTAGGAAAAAGTCAAATTATTACATCTGAATTTATGATTGCCACTAATATATAAATACTATATTTATTTGTTTTTCTTTTTTCCTTCTTAATTCTTAAGACAATTTATCAATCATTTTTACTTGATTAAAAAATGACTTTATCTTTGACTATTTTTCGGACGCTACCTAACACCTAATATCACTTAAAAAAAAATACTACAAAAAAGTACGTCTTTGTGGAAGATGGTTGAAAATAGTTTTTATCATTTCTTTTAGATAGTTTTATATTATTTTCCTCTTTTTGTAAATATTGACCGAATAATTAATAATTAAATAATTAAATAATTCAGCTTGAAAGCCTCCCTTGAAAAGGGAAAAAGCGGTTGAGGGATGGCGAGGTTTCCCGCTCTTGCAGAGCCGCTCCGCTAACGCCATATCCAATCAACCAAGAGAAATAAATTTTTTCCTTTTAGTCAATCCTCTCCCTTTTAGAGCTGATTTATAAAGTAAATATTAAACCGCTGAATCACTTGCTATACTTAAGGTTTTAGGGGTTATTGTCAAGTACGCTCATAATTGCCAAAAGCTAGGTAATATAGGACTTTTAGCGAAGTTTACAAATCAGCTCTAAATTCAGAATTCTCAATTCCTTAATTCTCAATTCTAAATTCTAAATTCCTTAAAATCCTGGTCTGGGTAAGAATTATTAAGCGCATTGTTACAGATAAATGGTATTACTTGTACCATTTGTAAAAACATTAATTACACCTGATATTACTCCTTCTCCCTATTCTGAATTCTAAATTCCTTAATTCTAAATTCCTTAATTCTAAATTCCTTAATTAATTATGCTAAGTCGCGTTGCAGATTCAATTTATTGGCTAAATCGTTATGTTGAACGGGCAGAAAATATTGCCCGATTTGTTGATGTTAATCTAAATTTACTGTTAGATTCTCCTAGTTTAGTTCAACAGTGGCAACCTATAGTTATTACTACTGGAGATTTGCCTTTATTCCAAGAACGTTATGGTGAAGTAACAGAAGCAAATGTAATTCAATTTCTCACTTTTGACCGAGATTATCCTAACTCTATTCTTTCCTGTCTACGGTTTGCTAGAGAAAATGCTCGTTCGATTCGGGAAATTATTTCTTCAGAAATGTGGGAGCAAGTTAACTCATTTTATTTAATGGTAAAAGATGTAGCTAATAGTGGTTTAAAAACTTCTCAATTACCAGAATTTTTTCAGGAGGTAAAAATGGGAGGGCATCTCTTTTCCGGAATTATGGATGCCACTATGAGTCATAATGAAGCATGGCATTTTGGTAGAATGGGAAGATTTTTAGAAAGAGCTGATAAAACTAGCCGTATTCTTGATGTTAAATACTATATTCTTTTGCCTTCTATTAATGATGTTGGAACTCCACTAGATGAAGTGCAATGGATGGCATTATTAAAGTCAGCAAGTGCTTATGAAATGTACCGTAAACGTCAGCAACATCGAATTACTCCTAATGGAATAGTAGAATTTTTAATATTAGATCGAGTGTTTCCCCGTTCAATTCAATATTGTTTGAGTGAAGCAGAGCGATCGCTCCATCAAGTTATTAGACCAACTCAAGATATTAAAAAGCATCCTGTAGAAAAAGTATTAGGTCGTTTACGTTCTGAGTTAGATTATTTAACTGTTGAAGAAATAATTAATATTGGTTTACACGAATTTCTTGACAATTTACAAACTCAGATAAATCAAACGGGAGAGCAAATTTTTGAAACATTTTTTGACCTTAAACGTACTGAAGGGAATAGGGAGTAGGGAGGATGGGGAGGATGAGGAGGATGAGGAGGATAGGGAGGATGGGGAAACTTTAAGTTTTTAACAAAGGTAGTGAGCGATAGAACTCCGTTCCACTGACCCGAAAGCTTTTATTCAATAGACATTTCAAAAAATAACTCATTAAATCAATTATTATCCATAAATTATCAATTACTCTCCCCTTTTCCCTATTCCCTGTTCCCTATTTTCTGAGATTTATAATATAAAATCTCAGTAAAAGTGTGCTTTATTATACAAAAAAAAAGGTGTGAAATTTCTTTCCCCATCCTCTCAGAGATTCTATAATGATACAAAACTTAATATCATTGTTATAGTAGTATTAACTTTTTAATCAATTTTCAACTCATCTTTGAGAAATAACAACTACTGGAAAACTTTAACCCATTGATTTTTATGAATAACTTATCTTCACCGGCTCAAAACTCCGAACCAAAACAGATAGAAACCAATGTTTCTACAACCGAACCAAAACCTAGCTATGTCAAACTCGCCATGAGAAATATGGTTAGAAAAGGTGCTACATCCCTCAAACATTTTGCCCTGACAACCATTGCACTTATAGGCATTTTAGTTGGTCTTGCCTACCTAACGCGATAATTAAAACTCCATTTTTTACCGGAAAGGAGAATTATACGGTTGTACTTGGAAATAAATATTCAGGACTGTTTTTGGTCATCTGCTCCATCAGAAGTAGAAAAGTTAAAACTTCAAGATGATAGGGACAAAAGTTGTCCCATATCCTCCCATAATTGGGAATATTGGTTCCAGAAATGGCTAGAAATCCTAAAACCAGATATTCCTGTTGCTCAAAACTACGAACTTAGTCTACGTCTGACTGGGGATTTTGAAATTCAAACCCTTAATAGTCAATATCGTGATCAGAATCAACCAACAGATGTTTTAGCCTTTGCCACTCTGGAAGTAAATGTTCCTCAGCCAGAAATAGTAGATTCCGATATACAAATATATCTGGGTGATATAGTAATTTCCATTGAAACAGCATTTCGGCAAGCTGCACAACAGGGGCATCCACTAATAACAGAACTAGCTTGGCTAGCTGCCCATGGTTTTCTACATCTGCTTGGATGGGACCACCTTGATGAAGAAAGTTGGCAAAAAATGGTCAAACAACAATTATTTTTGCTTCATGCCGTTGGAATTACTCTTGAGGGACAGATCACTCAAGATAATTGACCAGACTCAAAGTCAGTTTTTGACTTTTTGGATAAACTATTAATCGAGCCAGTCTCTTATGATTTGGGCCTTGGATTTAACGAAGTCAGAAGTCAGAAGTTGTTTTTGTAACGGAGATTTACGCCCTGCTCCAAAAACATTTCGCCTGAAAAGACGAAGTTTTAAACCCAATTATTTTGATAAAATTCAACTGAGGTGGATACTTTATGACACTTGATGAGTCATCAATCTCCTACGATGAAGCTCCTTTTATAAATCAACCCCAAAATTCTGTTACTGCCAAACTAAATACTTCTAAAAAGAAAGTGACACTTAACAGAGAATTATCTTGGCAAGTAGCATATAGTCTTTTGACTAGCTTCAAATATGCCTGGGCAGGATTGTCTTATGCTTTCCAGACTCAACGTAATTTTCGGATTCATACTTTGATCGGTATTGTCGCTATTAGTTTGAGTATTTTCTTGAAATTACAACCTATAGAAACAGTAGTTATTCTATTAACAATTGGATTAGTAATGGCTATGGAATTGTTGAATACTGCTATTGAGTCAGTGGTAGATTTAACGGTTAAACAGCATTACCATGAATTAGCTAAAATTGCTAAAGATTGTGCGGCAGGTGCAGTTTTAGTTTCAGCAATAGTAGCATTCCTTGTGGCAAGTTATCTGATTTTACCTCCTTTATTAGATATAGTTATTTCTGCTCTTGGCAGCTAGAAATTAAGTTGTTTACCATTCTTTAACTTGAAAATATCTAATATGAAATACTAAAATTTTTGCTACAAAAACTTAGGCTGTTTACAGTCTGAGATTAAAACAATATTTTTAATCAAAGAGAAATCTATGAGTAAAGTGTTTTAGAAACCAAAATTATTCGTAGGATTCTTTTTTCTATTTCATAGAACTTTAGTAAAAATAACTGTAATGGAGTTATTAAATACAGTAATTTATTCTACTCTATATTTAATTCTAAAACTGCCAATAATTGGTAAGTATTCAGCTATCAACTACCAGCAATAAAAATCAAAAACATTTTTTCAACTAAGTTATGAAAAATTACTTTTGAAATTTGGATATTGGTGGGTGCGAGAAGAAGGTTATAAAATTACAGAAGCTACCTTGATATATCATTATTTATATTTTTTTATTCAATCTTTATTGATTCTTGTAACTTCGGTCTTCCTGATTCCGATCTGATAGTATTTATAACAAGATTTTTTCCAAATGATATAGCACTAGGTAAATAGGGGGCGGGCATTTATAATTCCTAAAACTTAGTTAGGGATTACTTCTGAAATTTTGACTTCTGACCTGTGCGTATTATTTCAAGGAGAAAAAAAGCGGTCTTTTGCGCAGCATTCCCTAGGATGGGATGGCTAGGTTGCCTACTCTTTCAGCTCCCCTCCGCTAATGCTATATCCAATCAACCAAGAGAAGAAAAAAATTGCTTTTAACAAATCCTCTTATTTTTAAGAAGAGGTAATTATTAATTGTTAATTTTTAATTATTGAACTACCTATTTAGCTTGTAATAGAAATAAGCGCTCGCTCTTATGTAAAATGATTAAATACATCTAGGGAATAAAGGAGTAAAATACTTTGATTATAGTTATAGATAACTACGATAGTTTTACCTACAATTTAGTACAATATTTGGGTGAGTTGGGTACAGAATTAACAGTTGCAGCTAATGTTAAGGTTTACCGCAATGATAAAATTTCTGTGGCAGAAATTAGGGAATTAAAACCTGATGGAGTTGTTATTTCTCCTGGTCCTGGGCGTCCAGAAGATGCGGGAATTTCTCAAGCATTAATTCAAGAATTAGGAGAAAGTTTACCTATATTAGGAGTGTGTCTTGGTCATCAAAGTATCGGTCAAGTATTCGGAGGAAAAATTGTTCCTGCTCCAGAATTAATGCACGGTAAAACTTCAGAGATTTATCATAATCAAGTAGGAATTTTTCAAGGATTAGATAATCCGATAATTGCCACTAGATATCATAGTTTAGTTATTGATCGGGAAAGTTTTCCTGAAGTGTTAGAAATAACAGGATGGGTTGAGGATGGAACTATTATGGGTGTTAGACATAGAAATTATCCTCATATTCAGGGAGTACAATTTCATCCCGAAAGTATTTTGACTAATTCTGGAAAGTCGTTATTGAGAAATTTTTTGGCAGAGTTATAAAAATTTTAATGGTAGAAGTAAGGAAGAGGGAAGAAGGAAGAAAGAAGAGGGATATTTCACCTCTCAGAAGCTAAGTCTCAAAATTTAACTAAGACGTTTGAGTTATATTAATACTGTCTAGATAAGGAGGCGATCGCTCAAACCTATTATCTAAAATCTCATAACTAAGACGTTTTAGTTAAATCAAAATATATAGTTAGTTTTCTTATGAGACTAAAAGGTTGGCTTGCTCAAGTTGAATTTTAAAAAGCAATAATATTAAAGGATGATATTTCCTCACCTTCCTCAGAAGCTAAGTCTCAAAATTTAACTAAGACGTTTGAGTTATATTAATACTATTTAGATAAGGAGGCGATCGCTCAGACAAGTATCTAAAATATCATAACTAAGACGTTGTAGTTAAATCAAAATATATAGTATATGGTTAGGTTTTTTTGTGAGACTAAAAAGTTAGCTGGTTCAGACGTTGCCGAGAAATAAAACTAGGAAAGTCTGTAACGTGATAAATAGCATTAAAACCTACTCCGAAGCGACCAGTTTTTTGTGAATTTTGGGATTTTTTGCTTTACCCTAAACTTTTAATACTCTCAAGATATTGGTCTTTAAAAACTTGATTGTTGTCAACTAAAATTGCTGGTCCTATCAATTTTTCCATCCGATTATCAGGCAAATTTTGAAATTGATGTATCCGCCAATCTAAAATAATTTCAACCTTTGTAGCTTTAGCATCATCAGCATTTTGAATTAACTCTTTGAGAATCCCAACACCCTCTGGATAATCTCGAATAATTCCTCTGAGACGAGCTATTAAAGGTTCAGATTGATAGAAAGATTTACCACCTATTTTTTCTGGATGAAATGCCATAATTTTTGTTAGTTTCTCCAATTTATTTCAACCTCACCCTTAAGGGTAACGTCTTAGGGTAGTATACCAATTATTAAAAAAGGAGAACTAAATTTTTGTATAGTCACAAAGAGTTTCTCTTTTTATAGAAGTTACCTATCTATAAAATTTAATTTCGGGATTGATTCTACTTTTGAATTTCTTGGTTTTTCTAGTAATTATCAACAATAATAGTCCGACAAAAAATAGCTCTAAATTTGTGAGCATTCAGCCGTCAGCCATCAGCTATCAACTTCAGCTATGAGTTATTAGCTGATTATTACACCGAAGGATAAGTTAGTCTGTCAAGAGAATTAAAATTTATCAAGAAAGAGGTTATGTTTAGTAGGGGTGAAGTAGTTGCTTGATTTTTTTTAAAAGCTGAATGCTTACCTAAATTTTGATCTACTCATCAGAATTTTCTCTCCTCCTAGAAGTTACTTATCTATAGAATTTAATTTTGGGATTGATTCCACTTTTGACTTTCCTCCTGTTTTTACTTTCTTGGTTTTTCTAGTAATTATCAACAAGAATAGTCCGACAAAAAATAGCTCTAAATTTGTCAGTATTCAGACGTCAGCCATCAGCTATCAACTTCAGCTATGAGTTATTAGCTGATTATTACACCGAAGGATAAGTTAGTCTGTAAAAAGAATTAAAATTTATCAAGAAAAAGGTTATGTTTAGTAGGGGTGAAGTAGTTGCTTGATTTTTTTTTTAAAGCTGAATGCTTACCTAAATTTTGATCTACTCATCAGAATTTTCTCTCCTCCTAGAAGTTACTTATCTATAGAATTTAATTTTGGGATTGATTCTACTTTTGACTTTCCTCCTGTTTTGACTTTCTTGTTTTTTCCAGTAATTATCAACAATAATAGTCTGACGAAAAACAGCTCTAAATTTTTGCCTAGTCACAAGGAGCATTTTTCCTCATAGAAGTTATTGATCTGTAGAATTTAATTTCTGGATTAATTCTACTTTTGACCATCTTGGTTTTTCTAGTAATTATCAAAAAAATAGTACAGCAAGAAACAACCCTAAATTTTTCCCTGCTCATCAGTAGTTTATTTCTTCCTAAAAATTACCTATCTGTAGAATTTAATTTCTGGATTAATTCTACTTTTGACTCTCTTTTTTATTCCTTACCTACAAAAAAGTCTTCAAACAGCTCTAAATTTTTGCCTAGTCACAAGGAGCATTTTTCCTCATAGAAGTTATTGATCTGTAGAATTTAATTTCTGGATTAATTCTACTTTTGACCATCTTGGTTTTTCTAGTAATTATCAAAAAAATAGTACAGCAAGAAACAACCCTAAATTTTTCCCTGCTCATCAGTAGTTTATTTCTTCGTAAAAATTATCTATCTGTAGAATTTAATTTCGGGATTGATTCTACTTTTGACTCTCTTTTTTATTCCTTACCTACAAAAAAGTCTTCCCACAACTCTAACAGAGATGTATAGTATTAAAAAGAGAAAATAGCGTCAAACTTATAGTCAAACAAACGAAGATGAAACGGCGAAAATTTATACGTTATCTACAGACAAGTTTATTAGCTTCGATAGGAACAGGTTTAACATCTAAACTTCACCCTTCTCAGGCACAAACAGGAGAATCTTTAACTATTACATGGTTAGGACATACTTGCTTTTTATTTGAAGGTGGAGGTACTAAAGTATTAGTAAATCCTTTTCGCCAAATAGGTTGTACTGCCGGATATCGAGACCCCAAAGTAGATACAGATTTAATTTTGATTAGCAGTAGATTATTAGATGAAGGAGTAGTAGAAGGTTTTACAACTAATCCCCCACCACTGTTGTTATCTGAATCTGGAGTTTATCAAGTTAATGGTAGACAAATTCAAGGAATTCGCACTGTTAAAGATAGAGAAGGGGGACGCAGATTTGGCACTAATGTCGCTTGGTTATGGCAACAGGCAGGAATTAAGATTTTGCATTTAGGGGGATTAGCTAGTCCTATTGGTATAGAAGAGCGGATTTTAATTGGCCGTCCAGATTTACTACTAATTCCTGTAGGTGGTGGTCCAAAAGCTTACACCCCCTTAGAAGCAAAACAGGTATTGGAAGTGCTAAAACCCAGAATTGTAATTCCTACTCACTACAAAACTGAAGCTGCTGATGAGACTAGCTGTGAGATTGCTCCTTTGGAAGATTTTCTCAGTGTAATGGAGGGAAGTCCAGTCAGAGTTATAAATCAGGACAGGATTTCCATTGCTAAATCCGATCTACCCCAGGAAGGTTTATTAATAGAAGTCTTAAGTTATAGATTTGACCAACAAACCAGTTCTCAAGCCCCCCCCCTTTTCAGGGGATGAAAAAAATATTCGCCATACATATATTAATCCCAATCCTTTAGTCGGAGGTATTGATAACTGATAACTGAAATGACCAGTTATCTCTGAATTCCCTGGAAAGTAATTGAAATATGTCACGTCCCACTATTCTCTATTCCCTATTCCCTTTTCCCAGTTAAGTGTTCCCTACTATATGAAATATTTTTCAGATAAGTTCCCGTTTTGCACTACTGTTAATAATGTAGTTAATGAAATTGGGAAAACATGAATACCCAAAATCTTCAGACTCTCTTCAAAAAGTCCATCAATACCTTGGGCTTAATCTGTGCTACTTTAGGGCTAATCTTTGCTAGTGCCTTTTATAGCCTACCCGCAGTAGCTAATCAGCAAGTAGTTAATCAACCTGTACAAATTGCTTACGCTCAAGATATTGTCTCAACTGCAGTAGAAGCAGGCCAATTCAATACTTTAGCTGCGGCACTAAAAGCTGCTGGTTTAGTAGAAGTGCTTCAAGGAGAAGGTCCATTTACAGTATTTGCACCTACTGATGAAGCATTTGGAACTTTACCACCAGGATTAGTAGAAGATTTATTACTTCCAGAAAACAAAGATACATTAATCAAAATTCTGACCTATCATGTAGTTCCTGGCAAGGTAACGTCTGGGGATTTAGAATCTGGAAAAGTAAAAACTGTTGAAGGTGATGATATCTACGTTAAAGTTTCCAATGCAGGTGTAAAGGTGGATGACGCTAATGTAATTATTCCAGATGTACCAGCAACTAATGGTGTAATTCATGTTATCGATTCTGTAATTATACCATCCAGATAATTACTATTAGATTCTATTCTTAGCGATCGCTATCAAAAGATAGAAATATTTGAACGTACCTCATTCGGAAGTATTGTAAGAATGAGGTTTTTTAGTATTCTAGAATTAAAGGAAGAAGTTATATAGCAGTAAGTGCAAGGCAAAAGTCACTTATGCAACAGTAAAAAAATCTATAGACTGAGGCGTGAGAATTGAGAAATATCCTAACCTTTATTTCGATTACTATATAGTATAGAAGTTGAGTATTTTTATTCCATTTGCGTTTGGGTTTGGAGACCAAACCCCTACATTTTTTTTCACCAATTATTTCTTATTGCTATAGAAGGTAGAATAATTTAGGAGGCGCGAAAAAGTAGCTCTTGATTGATAAGCAAATTTAATATTGTCGCCTAAGACGGTTCAAATCAAACAAAAATTAATCTGTTTGTCTCAAAAATTATTAACTGAATGGCATTAAAGAGTTGCATAATCTAGATATGAATTATAAATATTCAACTCCCTATTCCCTATTCCCTGCTCCCTATTCCCTAATATGAATTTGACTTTTTGCATTATTGTTAAAAATGAGGAAAAAAATTTGCCAAGATGTTTGGCAAGTGTGAAAAACATAGTAGATGAAATGGTGGTTTTAGATACAGGTTCAACGGACAAAACGCCAGAAATAGCTCAAGAATTTGGTGCAAAAGTACATTATTTTGAATGGTGTAATGATTTTGCAGCAGCAAGAAATGAATCTTTGAAATACGTTACGGGTGATTGGGTTTTAGTATTAGATGCTGATGAATATCTCTCACCAAAAATAGCTCCACATATTAAAGAAGCAATAAAGAGCGATCGCTACATTTTAATTAATTTAGTTAGAGAGGAAATAGGGGCGCAACAATCTCCCTATTCTTTAGTTTCTCGTCTATTTAGAAATCATCCAGAGATAAAATTTTCTCGACCTTATCATGCCATAGTTGATGATAGTATTTCTGAGATTTTAGCGAAAGAATCTCATTGGCAAATAGCTTCTTTGTCAGAAATAGCAGTTTTACATGAGGGTTATCAAAAGGGAGAAATTACTTCTAAAAATAAACTGGAAAGAGCAAAAGCGGCGATGGAAAGTTTTATCAGCGACTATCCTAATGATGCTTATGTTTGTAGTAAGTTGGGAGCTTTATATTTAGAAGTTGGTGAAAGAGAAAAAGGGATGGAATTGTTGTTTCGAGGTTTGCAAGATTCAGAGGTAGATAAAACAGTTTTGTATGAGCTACATTACCACTTAGGAATTGCTTATCGGCAAAAGCAAGAAAAAGAAATGGCAAAGCGTCATTATCAAATAGCAACAGAGTTAAATATTTTGCCTAAATTGAAATTAGGAGCATACAACAATTTAGGTAGTTTGTTGAAAGAAGAAGGAAATTTAGAGAAAGCAAAAATTAACTATGAAATTGCTATACAGATAGATCCTAATTTTACAGTTGGTCATTACAACCGAGGCATGGTATTAAAAGAAATGGGTTGGTTTACCGAAGCGATCGCCTCCTATGAAAAAGCAATTCAACTTGATGCTAACTATGCAGAAGCTTATCAAAATTTGGGAGTTGTATTGTTGAAGGTTGGTCAAGTACCAGAAAGTTTAGAAGTGTTTGGGAAAGCTATTAGTTTGCATGAAAAATATAACCCTCTCGAAGCAAAGCGACTTAGGGAAATATTACAGTCGATGGGTTTTATGTTGTAGGGTTTTAGTGCCTTTTATTTAAGAATAGAAAAAACCAGACTCATCTAAAGCAAAACGATATAAATAATAATTAGCTATCATTTCAGTTTCTGAGTCAAGTTCCTGAACTTTCTTCATTTGTTCGTCAGAAAAGTTGATAAAGGCTTTATCTACTTCAAACTTACTAACATGAGGAGGAACTTTTAATATTTCATGCCAGGACAATAAATCAGGAACTTTAGATTTAGGATACTCTAATCTATAATTGACGTTCAATCCAATTAGGAGGTTTATTAGTTTTTGACTTAATATCGTATATATATCTCAGGAAAATTTGTTCTTGACCTAAAGAACATTCAGCTTGAAATAAAGCTCCTTCAAACCAAGCATCCTTAAAATCTTTATCTTTATGTTTTGCATCAACAGTTTCCCATATTCCATCAGGGTCAATTTCTTTTATCCTATAATTTTTATCATTGAAAAACTTATCAAATCTAGTTCGGCGCAGTTTACGAATATATCTAACATACTCCTTATCTCTTATTAATTCACCAAATTTACGATTAATAAAATCTGCATCTCGTTCATCATTACCATCAAAATCTCTAGAAGAATGACTATCATTAAACCGATAAAAACACTTAGGACAAATATTGAAAAATTCCGGCATTTCATGGCTACATCTAGGGCAAATCTTTGATTGAACTGATAGATTTTTCGGAGGAAATAAGGGTATTTTAAAAGAATCAGTTACTTCACCAATACGGTTAACGTTATTTCCGAAATCTAATACCAAACAATCTTTTTTACCAGGAAAAGCTCTGAGACCACGACCAACCATTTGAATATAGAAAGCCCTCGATCTAGTAGCTCTAGCAAGAATAATAAAGCTAATAGATTTAACATCAAAACCTTCAGTTAAACATCCAACAGAACTAATACACTGAATTTCACCTTTTTCAAGATCGTCAAATATTTTTCTGCGTTCACGAGATGGAGTGTCGCTATCTATATGAACAGCTTTAATACCTTGACTGAGAAGTAATTTAGTTTGGTGCTGAGATTGTTCCACACCAGCATTAAAAATAATACCACTTCTACCAGAACAAAGATTTTGCATCTGTTCACAAATTTGGCTAGAACAGAAGAATCAATATATAGGGTTTGCTGAAAAAGTATGCATGGGTGAGGGTAGTCCTCAGGAGTCAGGAGTCAGGAGTCAGGAGGAATGGGGAATGAGCAAGGAGGCAGGAGGAAAAATTATCCTTTGATTTTTCTGCCACAGTCAACTCAAAATCCTAACTTTTTGAACTCCCTAGAACAAAAACCTTGTACTTTTTCAAGACATAAAAAGGCTAAAACCTTTAGG
>NZ_JAAHHT010000088.1 GCF_010672085.1 Okeania sp. SIO3I5 | reverse complement strand
ATCGGGAAGTCTCGACGAAATATTGAATCGGCAAAACCACGTTCTTTTCTCCTTGGAAAAATCTCGCTCTACCATTTTGTTCACCTTCCTCAAAAATCCTAATTTCTGAAAATTTATCTAATAGTAGAATCGGGAAGTCTCGACGAAATATTGAATCGGCAAAACCACGTTCTTTTCTCCTTGGAAAAATCTCGCTCTACCATTTTGTTCACCTTCCTCAAAAATCCTAATTTCTGAAAATTTATCTAATAGTAGGATGCTCAGTCTCGACGAAATATTGAATCGGCAAAACCACGTTCTTTTCTCCTTGGAAAAATCTCCCTCTACCATTTTGTTCACCTTCCTCAAAAATCCTAATTTCTGAAAATTTATCTAATAGTAGGATGCTCAGTCTCGACGAAATATTGAATCGGGAAACCCACGTTCTTTTCTCCTTTTAAAAATCTATATCTACGATTTTACTAACCTCCGTCAAAAATGCTAACCCATTAAAATTTATCTTTTCTGTAATGTGTGGAAATATAGATAAAGCACCGACTCCTTCATCACCAATAATATTTTCGTAGGGGTCTAATTTTAGACTAACTTTGCTTTGTCTCTCAAATCGTGAAAAGTGGAAAAATGTCAGATATTGTAAAATGTCATTTTTAAGCTGAGAATCTAAAACTAAAGCTTCTCGAATATCAGCATCATCCATAACTCCAGGATAAAATTTTCCTAATAAAGTCGAATAGGAAATCACACCACGATAAATTCGTTCCTCCTTATTGCCTACAAAAATGCCATTAAACAAATTGAAAAATACAACCGCTTCTTGACTACTATCTTCAGCAATATTGGTTAACTGTTTAGTGTCTTGAATGTATAAAGAATTAGTCTTAATAGTTTGAAGGGGACGCACATAATATTTATCGTAAAATACTGGATATATTTTAATGTGTTTCTGACCTTGCTTCATTGCCTTAATAATACTAGGTGACATAAAATATAGCTCCTCATCTTCTTCTCTCTGAGTAATATGTAGGGTACTGGTGTAAATTGCTTGAGCAACATATAAAAAATCTTGGTATCCCTCAGAATAAAGGTCTTTTACAGTATGAATTAAAATTGATGGTTTTCCATACATATTTCTGAGAGAGTAATTACTATCAAAAGTTCTTAGAGGTTGAATTTTTACACTTCCATCTTCCAATCTTTCAACACCTACAACTTCTCCTATTAAAGTTACTTTTCTATCCTGAGAATTTTTATTATCCTTTTTTGCATCGCTCTCTCTACTCGATACAATAATAATTGCTAATTTTTCCAGTTTTAGGGATTGAGGATTATCCGTTAAACTGAACTTTTTAGGCAACACAGAATATAGAGAATTTAAACCATTTCTAATATTAAAAGAACTAGGTAGCTTATTGACCCGGAAACCTTGAGAATTACATCGATATTTTTGGCTGAATATATGACACAATAACTTGGAAAGATTAGCCAAAAATTTTTCGGCATGAAATGGATTTTCTGATGTTCCCTGATGTAGCCTTAGCATTGGCATAAATAATAATTTTCTCGTCTCTTTTTGGCATTGATCTAGAAGAATATACAAACAAAGATAAGACAATAATATCCAAGTAAAACGGTAAACAAATCTTTGTGTAGAGTCGAAATTTTCTTGATTTTTTTTGTCTTCGTTTAAACGCTGATTATCATAACAAAGTAATATATGTTTGTATTTTTGCTCAAAAAATTTTTGATAGTAGCGTAAACAAGGATTAGTATTAGGTATCCAAAACACAGGCAATACTTTAATCCCTTCAATGTCATATTCAAATTGGAATTTTTCTGGCGTACTCTCTCCTTCAAAATATCGAATATCTTCTATCTTGATACTCACTGGTAGTTGACATAGAGCATTAACATTCACACTACTATTATCAATAGAAATATATTTCAAAATTTTCTTTCCTTCTCTCAAATCTTCCTGAAAAAAATCTCCTGTAGAAAGACTCTCTGAATCTCTGTTTAAAATTTCCCTACTAATAGTGATGAAACGATCTTCATTACATACTGGCAACCTTCCCTTTTTGCCTATAAAATTTTTCAAAAGTATCCGTAGACTCTCAACTTTTTCTTGAACACCACGTTCATTCAAACCTCTGACTATGCCTCTAAAAATTCCCTTTTTTTCATTATCATCATTCCCTTTCAACTTAATTAATACCGGCTCAAACTTAGATATAGGGTCATAATTAAGTTCGTCATCAAGATTATAATTTTCTGCACTAGAATCATCGCACGCGAATATAAAATAGTATAAAAAAACCCTAATCAATACCTTCCTAGCAAAACTTTCTCGACTTTGAATATCCGGATCGGCAAGTTTTGCTTTATGCTCCGAATCATCTGGATTAATAATATCCAAATTATACTCAAAAGAAGTTTGACCTCTATCTTTTTGTACCTTGCCATTTAACTGTAGTTTTAAACCCAATGTAAACTGAACTTTTCCTGTTTCTTTATCTCTACTTTCCCCTAAATTTCCTTCAATAGTAGGAATAATTGGCAGAGCATCAAAAGCTTCCCCACGAGCAAAAACATCTTTATAGTTAACAGTTACTCCAGCATAATAAACCTCAAAATCATCAGTTTGTTCGTCTAAATATTCTTCCATTAATCTGAGTCGCCGAATTAAATCCTGTAGATAAATAAAACCCTTATTATTTCCCTCTTTACTGTCAATATTTTGTTCAATATGTTCTAAATAGATAATAATTGCTTCTCTTTTCAGCTTTCCTAAAGTTTCTCTATCCGCCAGTTTTTGCAATAAATTAAAATCTGACAATTCCTCATTAACTTGACTCTCTAGAATCTCATAAGCATCTCGATCATCAGTTTCACAAAAGTCAGATATATGATTTTTAACACCTTCTTTTAACTGAGATGAAAATTGTTGAGTATTTTGCACTGTAATTGTTAATTTAGCAAACTTTAGTAGAGAATCACTGCCATTTTTATCAGAGTCTAAAATTAACTCTTGCGTCTGTAATTCTGTATATGGCTCATTAAAAGGATAAGACAAACCCAACTGATTTGCTTTTCCCTGAAAAGATTCTAAATTAGTAGTTAAACCTTCTATAAAATTAACTAAATTCTTTTCTTGTAAAGCCGAATTGAGATTTTCTTGTAGACAATCTTTGATTTCTCCAATTTTTTCTCCAAACTTTTTTTCATTAGCAAAATTGATTGTTGCAGAACGAACAAACCTAGTATCACTAATAGGATTTTCAACTTTTTTCTTAGCAACAGAAGCAGCTATCTCATCAATATTTATCTTTAAAATTTGGCTATCATTCGATATTTTAAACAGATTTTGTTCCGGTAATGTCTGCAAAATCTGTTCAAATAAACTGTCATAGTTAACACGAGCGAGATTATCACCTTCTCTTAATTCATTCACCATATCTAAATTGTTTATTAATTAATCACTATTTTATATACACTAATCTTAATTTGGTTGTAAAAAATCCAATAATAAAAGATAAGAAAGCATTCCTCAATTATCCCAGGTATTTCTAAAGTCTTCCCAAAAAATACATTTTAACCTGTCAAATAGGCAAAAGCAATTTTAAAAATTCATTCTAGCTAATTAACATAGATAACTCTATTTGTATTTTTGTACTACAATAAAAATACATTGTGTAGGATAAAAGATAAAAGAATGAATGAATACCATAAAATTCAAACAGTTTTTTTGAGAAATCCTGACAGTAATTATAAAAATTTACTGCTAGGTAAATTTGCTAAACCAGAATTTGACTTGCTCAAAAATATAGACTGGATTTGGACAGAAAAAATAGACGGTACTAACATCCGAATTATGTGGGATG
Organism: Okeania sp. SIO3I5; assembly: GCF_010672085.1. Taxonomy (GTDB): domain Bacteria; phylum Cyanobacteriota; class Cyanobacteriia; order Cyanobacteriales; family Microcoleaceae; genus Trichodesmium. The sequence continues at coordinate 29,848 of NZ_JAAHHT010000088.1, read as the reverse complement.
GCGAGTCAGTTAAATTTGGAGGTAGAACTAATAATGCTCAAATTCGTACATCATTATTAGAGGTGCTACAAAATAAATTTACCGTAGATAAAATGAGTGTAGTATTTAAAGAACAAACAGAAGTTTGTTTATATGGAGAAGGTTACGGCAAAGGGATTCATAAAGGAGGAAATTATTTACCAGATAGTGTTAGTTTTATACTTTTTGATATCAAGATTGGAGAATGGTGGTTAACAAGAGATAGTATTGAAGAAATAGCAGAAATGCTTGGTGTTAAAATTGTACCAATAATTGGTATTGGTTCCCTCGATCAAGCAGTAGAATTTGCCAAAAAAGGTTTCACTTCTCGCATAGCAGAAAATAAACAATTTATGGCAGAAGGTTTGATTATGAAACCTCAGCAAGAATTGTTTAATCGTGGTGGAAAGCGAGTGATAACTAAGATTAAATATCAAGACTTTTGTTGATATAACAGGGAACAGGGAATAAGGAATAGTTAGAAAAACATTTTATAGTCTAAGATTCATCATTAGTCGATCTCTTTACCAATTCTTTCTTAGCTATATTTTTTGACAAGTTAATTAGGGCTTGCTGATTAAACTTTAAAGCATTGATAGATAAAGCTTTGAGCATTTTTAGGTCTTGAAAAAGTACAAGGTTTTTGCTACGCAAGAGCTACATAAAGTTAGGATGAAAGGGTTGACGCGAGGCAGAAAAATTAAGGGATAATTCTTCCTTCTGCCTCCTCTAAATTTCTTATACCAAATTCAAAAAAAGTTGTTACATTCAAACTTGTGATTTATTACTACAGTTTAATACTTTATGGCTTACATTCATTATTAAAATTAAAGTTTTTTCCTCCATTTTTTGTCGATTTATCTTTCCTGGTTCCGGCGTTCCCTATCTCCTTTCACCTGTTCTGTCACGCTCTGCAATATTTTATGAAAATGGTATTACTCCTCCAGTCTCGAGTCTCGAGTCTCCTGACTCCTACCCTCACCCATACATACTTTTTCAGCAAACCCTAATTAGGGTATTAAATTATAAAAAAACAAGCTTAAATGTTTTGAATGTTTAAGCTTGTTTTTTTTATGTAATAAAAACTTTTCCCTCTAACTTCTCAACTGAACAGGCATAATTAAATAAGTCATTTTCAATCCACCCAAAGGATTTAAAACCACCGGAGTTGTAGCCTTATTTAACTGAATAGAAATCTCCGAAGCTGAAGGAATAGCCTTTAATCCCTCAATCAAATATTTCACATTAAAAGCAATTTCTTCCGGTTCATCAGCAGAAATTTGTGCTGCCATAGACTCTCTCCCACTCCCCACATCTTGAGCATCTACAGACAAAGAAATCTCCTGATTAACACTATCAATAGAACACTTCAAAATATTATTTTTCTGGTCAGCTAAAACAGCAATTCTTTCCACCGCTCCTAAAAATTGTTTTCTATCCACATTAATTTGATTAGTAAACTTATCAGGCAATAATTGTTGGTAAGCTGGATATTGACCTTCCAATTTTCTACTCGTTAAACGTTGCTCTCCCAACTCAAAAATTACCTGACCTTCATCAAATCTCAACGCCACAGAAGAACCAGATTTACCCATCCCAATCATTCGTTCAATTTCCCTTAAAGCTTTCGCTGGAATAGTTGCTTCAAACTCTGGAATCTCTTCAACTTCCTCTGTTTCTTCCTCATCCTCCGGTGTCGAACTTTCAGTCTCCACTATTGCCAAACGATGACCATCAGTCGCAGCAAATACTAAACCATCTGGTTGTACTTTTAAGTTTACTCCTGTCAATACTTGTTTGGTTTCGTCAGGACTTGTAGCAAATAGAGTACCTTTCAAACCATTAATCAAAGCTTCCGGTGGTAAATTTACTACTTCCCCATCTTCCACATTTGGTAACTCTGGATATTCCTCCCCTCCCATACCTCTAACTTGATAACGTCCAGATGTAGAAGTAAGAGTAGCGATCGCTTCCCCCTCATCATCATCAATAGTGATATTACCGTCTGGTAGTCTCGACACAATATCGTTAAATAATTTGGCAGGTAAAGTAAAAGTTCCACCCGTTTCGACAACTGCTGGAAAACTGGAACGAATACCTAAACTTAAGTCAAAACCTGTTAATTCTAGGCATTGATTTTCTAAATCTGCAGTTAATAAAACATTTGCTAATACTGGGTGATTAGGTCGAGAGGGAACCGCACGACTAACTAGAGAAAGGTTACTACTTAAGTCACTCTGAGTACAAGTTAATTTCATTGGAGTTTAGTTATTTATATGATGAACTGGAGGTTTTTTGAACAAAACTTACCTCAAACTGAAATCCTAACATTCTTAACTTTAGCAATCTAGACCTCTCAAATGGGAGTAAAATATCAGTAATAAAATCTCAAGTTAATATCTGTGGAAAATGTGGAAAACTTCAAAAAATCTTTACTATATCAATGATTTTATCAATAAAGACCCTGTGGAAAACCTGTGGAAAAATCTATTTATGGGTCATTTCAATTATCAGTTATCAGTACCTCAAATTTTCCCAGGGCAAAACAGTTTTTGCAAATCAAAACTTAATATCTTTATCCCAATAAGGCCCATTTTTTGTTCTCTAGTCCTCTAATCTTCTCATTCTGGTAGTGGTGCATAGTAATGGTAGAGAGAGTGTGGGAGGTGTGGGAGGTGTGGGAGGTGTGGGAAGAAATTACAAAACTTATGTATCTTCGCCATTACGCGAGCAGGACTACCCTCATTCTTACAGCAATTTCTGAAGTTATGAGGTATATGTATTCATTATTTTAGGAAGTAGAGAGTAGGGAAGATCGGAATTAGGATTTTGAAAAAGCAAAAAATATTTACCCTGTCAGTTGTACCACATTAATCTGAGAGATTATTTGTAAAGTAAATATTAAGATAAGAAAGGTAGGAAGCTTTTCTAGCAAGAAATTTAGAAAATTTTCCTTCCAAAGTGAAAAATTTTTGACGATCGCGAAGAAGAGCGGAATTTTATTGCGTTTCATATACATAGCAAAGTGGAATGGATTTCTATCGCTGTGTTCTCCTATAGTAGATAGGAAGAGAGCTACATCAAGATTTTTTTTTACAAACATTCTCTGAAATTTGCTGTATTTCTACTAATACCAAATCAGATTATCAAAAATACCTTTTTCAAATTTATTTCTAACCCATCTGCCATCTACCTTGCCTTCATAATAAAGCTTTTGTATAAACCAGATTTAGTAAGACTAATCATAACTAGAAAAATTAATCCGATCGCTCAACTGTCGAATTGTTTGAGCTAAATTTAAGTCACTACTTTGTAACTGACTAATTTTGTCACAACTATACAAAACAGTAGTGTGGTCTTTTCCTCCAAAAACCTCTCCAATTTTTGGCAAACTCAAATCTGTATGTTGTCGCATCAAATACATCCCAACCTGTCTTGCCAAAGTAATTTCTCGCTTCCTCGAACTACCCTTCAAATCCTCAATAGATATTTTAAAATTATCAGAAACAACCTTAATAACCGCCTCTGGTGATGCCTCCAACTTTTCCGTTTGTGGATTTAAAATAGGAGCAATATTCTCCACAGTCATTGGCAAACCAGAAATAGAAATATAAGTAACAACCCTTGTCAAAGCACCCTCCAACTCCCGAATATTTGAAGGATATCTAGTTGCAATATACTCAATTACATCCCTAGGCAAAACCATATTTTCATACTCAGACTTTTTCAGTAAAATTGCCATCCTAGTTTCCAGATCGGGAGTTTGAATATCAGCAATTAATCCCATAGAAAACCGAGAACAAAGACGCTCTTGTAAACTAGGAATTTGATTAGGAGGTCTATCCGAAGCTAATACCACTTGTTTACCAGCTTCATGCAAAGTATTAAAAGTATGAAAAAATTCTTCCTGAGTATATTCTTTACCTTCAATAAATTGAATATCATCTACCAACAAAACATCTGCAGCTCGATAATGGTCTCTAAAACTTTGCAGACTATCTTTACGAATAGCAGCAATCAAATCATTAGTAAACTTTTCTGTAGAAACATAAAATATTTGAGAGTTAGGAAAAATATCCAAACGATAATGACCAATAGCTTGCATTAAATGAGTTTTACCTAAACCAACTCCACCACATAAAAATAAAGGATTAAACTCTTGTCCTGGAGATTCCGCCACTGCTAAAGAAGCTGCATGAGCCATCCGATTATTTGGACCTACTACAAACCGAGAAAACATATATTTAGGATTAAGATTTGCTGGTTTAGGTTTAGGAATAGATAAATTTTCTCCGGGAATATCTACTGTCTTATTTTCAGACCAAATAAATCCAGATTTGTCTTTTTCACCATTTTCAGTTACAGAAGTAGTCAAATAAATTTCTACTGGATAACCAAGAATATCATGCACAACATCAGCAATAGTTTTTATATAGTATTTCTGTAACCAATTTCGAGCAAAAGGATTAGGAGTACAAATTACTAAACAATTATTTTCTAATTGTTCAGCATTTGCTGTTTTAATCCAGGTTTCAAAAGTCGGTCTGCTTAACTTTAATTGCAGCCTTTCTAAGACTTGGTTCCACAAATTATCAAGAGAAATTTCCACTGCTAACCTCTTTTTATGTTGGTACAAAAATCAATTCAACTTATAAACTATTCAATAAAAATTTGTCTATCAGAACCACTAAACAAGTTAATTCCTTGCTCAAAATACTGCTAAAAATATCAAGTTAAATTTTTTATACTTTAGGGGTTTGACAACCCAACCCCTACCAGAGAAATTTAGTTAACAATATAATTTATATTTCCTTTTATAGTAATTAAATTTTAGTTTGACAAATATAGCTTTTTATGATATAAAAAATAGAAGTAAAGTGCAATTAGTGAAAAAAATGCTTAGATAGCCCAACAAAAGGATAATATTAACATTTAACTAGCTAAGAGCTAAAATCCTAGGGGTTCAAGAATTTAGAATTTAGAATTTAGAATTTAGAATTTAGAATTTAGAATTTAGAATTACCTCTTCTTTTCAAGGAGAGGATTGACGAACAGGAAAATTTTTATTTATTATCCCCTTAAAAGGGGAGGCTTTAAACCACAATATTTCGGTAAAGACAAGACCTAATTCATAATAATCAACCTGTTAAATGGCACAAACTTTATTATTTAACGCTCTCGGTGCAGCTATTGATGAAGAAATGGCTCACGACCCGACTGTATATGTTCTTGGTGAAGATGTGGGTCATTATGGAGGCTCCTACAAAGTTACCAAGGACCTTTATCAAAAATATGGGGAACTACGTGTCCTTGATACTCCCATTGCAGAAAATAGCTTTACAGGAATGGCTATAGGTTCAGCTCTGACTGGATTACGGCCTATCATTGAAGGTATGAATATGGGCTTTTTATTATTGGCCTTCAACCAAATTGCCAATAATGCTGGAATGTTACGCTATACTTCTGGTGGCAATTTCAAAATTCCATTAGTGATTCGTGGCCCAGGTGGTGTAGGCCGCCAGTTGGGTGCAGAGCATTCCCAAAGATTAGAAGCCTATTTTCAAGCTGTTCCTGGTCTTAAAATAGTAGCTTGTTCAACCCCGTATAATGCTAAAGGTTTACTTAAGGCAGCTATCCGTGATGAAAATCCGGTCTTATTTTTTGAGCACGTCCTTCTTTATAATCTAAAAGAAGACTTACCAGAAGAAGAGTATTTGTTACCTCTAGATAAGGCAGAATTAGTACGGAGTGGAAAAGATGTTACTATTTTGACCTACTCCCGAATGAGACATCATGTTACCCAAGCAGTAAAAACTTTGGAAAAACAAGGTTATGATCCAGAAGTAATAGACCTAATATCCCTCAAACCCCTGGATTTTGAAACCATTGGTACTTCTATTAGAAAAACTCACCGGGTAATTATTGTTGAAGAGTGCATGAAAACAGGTGGCATTGCTGCTGAGTTAATTGCCTCAATTAATGAAAGATTATTTGATGAACTAGATGCACCTGTTCTGCGATTGTCTTCTCAAGATATTCCTACACCTTATAATGGTACGCTTGAAAGATTAACAATTGTACAACCAGAACAAATTGTTGAAGCAGTACAAAAAATGGTGGCAATGAAAGTTTAGCTTGAAGGAAGAAGTAAGAGGGAAAAAGGAAGTAAGGTTGATTAATTTTTTTGAGTCAAATCAACTCTTGATTCTTATTTTCTCCTGCTTACTTCCTTACTATCAAATCCTCAATTTAATGTTTCTTACTTCAGTCCTATTTCTGCTTTTTTAATTACTCTAATAAGTTGTAAATTTTTGTTGGTATGTCAGCATTCAGCTTTTAAACATAAAAACTTACTAAGGTTAGTTATAAGGTATCTTGGTTATGCATAAGTTTTAATTCTCCTAGGAGGCTAATTCCTCCTGAGCGTGTGATAATCAGTTAAGAAAACATATCTGATAGCTGAGGTGCTGAATGCTTACGTTGATATAAATGTTATTTAAGTAGTATTTGTATTTATTTGAGAAAGATAAATCAGGAATAATTTTGATAGAGACTTAAGAATATTTAAGCTCAATTGAGAGGATTTTATATTTTGACTACTGATTTAATAATTACTATAAAATATTACAAATAAAATATGATTATATGTAGCAATTAGCTTGCGGATCTGATTTTTTATTTCTCTATAATTCCACTAATTTTTTGATTACTTAATCTGTACAACTATAATGAAAAAACTATAATTAAGAACTATAGCAAGTCCCATTACAGATTATAGTAATTCGGGAAAAAGGTAATGGAAAAGAATAAAAAAACTGTCTCTCAGTAATTTTAAAAGACCTATATTTAAATTCAAAAATCTGATTCAGAAAATATTTATTTGCTAGTTTAAATATCAAAGTAGAAAAAAAGTCAGATATATTAAATTTCTAAACATTTTCTTCTAAACATTTTCTCAGAAGCTATCTATAAAAATAACAAAGGTTCCGTTTGGGTGAGTCAAGGCGAATCACAGCAGCTCACTATTAAATTCAACTATTAATCTACGCCTTTTTATCTTGGGTTTTTCATTCCCACCAGGCATCAGGATTTAAGACTTTATTATTTGATTTACAAATACTCTCTGAGACATTAGTATTGAGTTTAGAAGTTCTCTCAAAAAACATCAGAAAAATTAAAATTGCCAACAAACAAAAGCAAAATATTAATCCTCTAAATACTGCTTTTAGCTAGTTAAATCATGCGTAAACAAAATTCTTATATAGCTTTAATCTTAGTTCTAGTTATCGCATCAATTACAGTATTGACTCAAATTCCGATTCGTTTAGGATTAGACCTCAGAGGTGGGTCACAACTAACTATTCAATTACAAACCTCTGAAGAAATTCCTACCATTGATGAACGTGTAATGGAAGGAGTCCTAAAAATAGTAGAAAATAGAGTCAATGCTCTAGGTGTATCAGAATCAGTAGTCCAATCTTTAGGACAAGACCAAATTTTAGTCCAACTGCCAGGAGTAAATGACCCCGAACAAGCAGAACGGGTTTTAGGAGGAACAGCTCAACTAGACTTCCGAGAACAACTACAAGGTACCGAACAACAGTTAAGAATTGAATATCAAGTACAAAGACAATTATTAGTAGAGCAAGAATTACTCAAAAATAGTGAAGACCAAGAAGCTATAGATAAAAATTTAGAATCTATCGAAAAAACAAATCAAGCGATCGCTCAACTATTCAAAGAACCAACTATTAAAGGTCAAGACTTGAGAGATGCTTTAGCGGAACCAGAAGCTCCTGGATCTAATAATTGGAACGTAGCTTTGCGCTTCACCTCTGAAGGAGGACAGAAATTTGCGGAACTGACCAAAAATTTAGCGGGAACTGGACGTAGTATCGGTATTTTCTTAGATGATAAATTATTAAGCGCTCCTACTGTTAGTGTTGAATTTGCAGAAACAGGTATTACTGGTGGTAATGCAGTTATTCAAGGTAGATTTACCCCTGAACAAGCAAATGACCTAGCTGTACAACTGCGGGGTGGTGCTTTACCCGTGTCTGTAGAAATAGTTGAAAATCGAACTGTTGGGGCAACTTTAGGGAAAGATAGTATTGAGCGTAGTGTCTATGCTGGAATTGGTGGCTTAATTTTAGTGTTAGTATTTATGGTCTGGTACTATTGGTTGCCTGGCATAATTGCTGATGTAGCTCTAATTATTTATGCCCTATTTACCATTGCTAGTTTTGCCATCTTCGGTGTTACTTTAACATTGCCAGGAATTGCTGGTTTTATCCTGAGTATTGGTATGGCAGTAGACGCGAATGTTTTGATTTTTGAACGGACAAGGGAAGAGTTACGAGCTGGCAAAACTTTATATCGTTCTGTGGAGTCTGGCTTTTATCGGGCTTTTTCTAGTATTTTAGATGGTAATGTTACAACTTTGATTGCTTGTATCGCACTATTCTGCTTAGGAACTGGTTTGGTAAAAGGTTTTGCCCTAACTTTGGGAATTGGTGTAGCAATTAGTATGTTTACTGCTCTTACTTGTAGTCGGACTTTAATGTTTTGGACGATCGGATTTTCCCAATTCCGTAAGACAGAATTATTTTGTCCAGAGTTGAAATAACTTCAAAAATCTTACTTGAAGTAGCACTTAGCACTAAGTTATTAGGTATTAGATTCTCAAGGTGGATAGAAGCTATTTGGCATCTTTCCGCGATTAAATTTTTTACTTACGAGTCGGGAGTAGAATAGAGGCAATACACCGAAAAGATTGAAAAATCCTCCCTTAATCCCCTACTTTTCTGATTAAAATCAGATTTTTCCATCCACTCCTCCTAGGGTGGAAAACCATTAACATTTTCATTCTCTGAAGCACCCAGAAAAAATCGCAGGTCAAAGGATTTTCCGTTGCATCCTCACAATTTTTGTGATATTCTAAAGTTTAGATGGGGTTGCTCGCCCATGCACATGACTTTTTATTCAACCAATTTTCGATACTGAGAGAGAATGAAATATTCAGGAATTTTATCCAGGAGCAATACTAGAAATATTTTCATTGTCTGAAGCTTCAGAAATACTGGTTTTGATCATCATTAAATCTTTCCACCCCTCCCTCCTAGCGTGTAAAACCACCAACATTTTCATTGCATGAAGCACCCAGAAAAAATCGCAGGTCAAAGGATTTTCCGTTGCATCCTCACAATTTTTGTGATATTCTAAAGTTTCAATGGGGTTACTCGCCCATGCGCATGACTTTTTATTCAACCAATTTTCGATACTGAGAGAGAATGAAATATTCAGGAATTTTACCCAGGAGCAATACTAAAAATATTTTCATTCTCTGAGAGCTACCAGTAAATACTTGTTTTTCCCATCTTCCCATCATTAAATCTTTCCATCCATTCCTCCTAGCATGGAAAACCACTAACATTTTCATTGTCTGAAGCACCCAGAAAAAATCGCAGGTCAAAGGATTTTTCGTTGCATCCTCACAATTTTTCTGATATTATAAAGTTTAAATGGGGTTGCTCGCCCATGCGCATGACTTTTTATTCAACCAATTTTCGATACTGAGAGAGAATGAAATATTCAGGAATTTTACCCAGGAGCAATACTAGAAATATTCTCATTGTCTGAGAGCTACCAGAAAAACAAGTATTTCTCATCATTAAATCTTTCCATCCCTCCCTCCTAGCGTGTAAAACCACCAACATTTTCATTGTCTGAAGCACCCAGAAAAAAACGCAGGTCAAAGGATTTTCCGTTGCATCCTCACAATTTTTCTGATATTATAAAGTTTAACTGGGGTTACTCGCCCATAGTTATGATTTTTTATTCAACTAAAAATAATATAGTTGTCTGAGCGATAGAACTCCATTCCGCTTTGCTAGGCACATGAAACGCGATCGCTCAGATTGTACAAAAGAAAATAAATGTATAAAGATACCCTTAGAGATTCTATAATAGAACTTTTGATTCCCATTAACAGACACCACGCGCTTTTTCAAATATATAGCAGACAAAACTTAACTCAGAACAGTTGGGAAAACATTTTCTAGTGTAAAATCCATCATCAGTCGATGTTCTAACCAATTCTTTCTTAGCTATAGTCAGGGAATTAAACCTTTGAATTTTTAGCTGATAGATAAATGCTGTTTGTGCAGCATTCCACAGGAAAAGCTGATAGCTAAATTTATTTAAAGAGTTAAAAGAAGACCGTTTGACTATAATTTTTCTCTGTCATCTTAACGGTATTCAAATTCTCCATAAAGATGCCCTTAATATAATTAATGCATACAAATCCTAGAAAAAATAATGAAAATAAGTGTTATTAAACAGCGATCGCTTTGGTGGACAATTTCCGGGTCTATCATACTTAGTGGTTTAATTGCTATGGCTATTTCTTGGACTCGGCCAAATATTGGTGCGCCTTTACGTCCAAGTTTAGATTTTGTTGGCGGTACTCGGTTACAACTAGAATTAGATTGCACAATACCCAACAACTGCAATAAAGCTATTACAGTTGGTGCTGTAAGAGAAATAACAAGCAATCAAGATTTAGGCAATACCAGTATTCAAATTGTCGGAGAAGAGAAACAAGCTCTTGACATACGGACAAAAACTTTAGATGTTGATACTCGGACTCAGTTAATCACAGCTTTAAGTACAGAATTTGGCAAATTTGACCCAGACTCTACTCAAATTGATACAGTTGGTCCTACTTTAGGACGACGAATTTTTACCTCTGGACTATCAGCGTTACTGGTTGCTTTTTTTGGTATTACTGTATATCTGACTTTTAGGTTTCAGTTAGACTATGCCGTATTTGCTTTTGTTGCCCTCTTCCATGACATATTAGTTACGGTTGGCATTTTCTCAATTCTTGGTTTAATAGCTGGTGTAGAAGTAGACAGTTTATTTTTAGTTGCTTTACTAACTATTATTGGATTTTCTGTTAATGATACGGTTGTAATTTATGACCGAGTTAGAGAAGTAATTAAGCGCTACCCAGGAGAATCAATTAATCGGATAGTTGATGATGCTGTTAATCAAACTTTAACACGGTCAATTAATACAACTGTGACTACTTTATTACCGTTAGTTGGTATTCTGATATTTGGTGGAGAAACTTTAAAATATTTGGCTTTGGCTTTAATTATTGGTTTTGTGGCAGGTTCTTACTCTAGTATATTTATTGCTAGTACACTTTTAGCTTGGTGGCGCGAGCGAATTGGTGAATCTATCCCCAACCCCTTAGAAGAAAATTCACAATTAATAGAAGGTCAAGAAAATACTGTTTAGATATAACTGATAACTAGAGAAAATTAGAACTTTTAAATTTTTAGAGCTAATCAGTAAACTGAACTTTTTATGAAATATTCCGCAGGAAAACGCTTATTTATTCTTGCTGTCATGAATAATTTTTCTAGTAAATAAACTAAAAGTTGCTAAACCTAAATCTAGCAAAAAACTCAAGCTCTTATAGCAGTTTTCATTAATTTAATATAGACCGCAATGATCAGGTCTTTTATTAATGGATAATGGATAATTGATAATTACCTCTGGTTAAAACTGAAACATAATAGAATACAAGGAAATCAAGGAAATATTATTTCTTTTTTTCCTCTTGAAAGGGGAGCCTTTTAACCTAAATAATTAATAATTATTCGGTAAATTTTTCACTCTTTACCAAAAAATTTTGGTTTAAAGCCTCCTCTTTTAAAGGGATAATAAATAAAAATTTTCATGATTAGTCAATCCTCTCCTTGAAAAGAAGAGGTAATAATTAATTAATAATTATTAATTATTAATTATTAATTATTCATTGTTGAAGCATATTTATATTTTTTCTGTAGTCTATCAGTTTTAAAATCCCTATGATCTTAAGTTTATAAATTAGCTCTTATACTTTTACTGACTTTTACTAAAAAAAAATTTAGAGGAACTTATACTGTTACTTTAGTATAGAAAAAAATCTTATATTTCTTTTTTCTTATTTCTTATTCTTTCAACATCCTAAAAATGTGTAAAGATGAGCCAGTTTTACAAATCCAAGTAGAAAGACTTTACAGACTAATAGTCTATTGTAAGTGGTTAATAGTTGTGTTGCTCTGGAGTAGTGTTGGTTCTTTAAGTATCTTGAGTTTACGGAGAGAAATTTATTTGTGGGTAGAGCATTTTACTTGGGTTTCTGTACGTTATGCTCTGGCTTATAATAGACTACCTACCCTTGGTTTAAGTTTGTGTCTTGGTACTACTACTGCTATTTTAGTTTGGCAAAGTAGAAATATTCTTTGGGGTATATCTCCAGAAGAAAAAAAGCGTTTAGAACAACAAGTACGACAGATTAAGCATCAAGGACGAACTCATCCTTTATGGAATTGGGTAATTCAAAATGATTCAAATTGAGGATATAAATTTGATGTGAGGTTGCACATAATAAAGTTAGGAGAAAATTATGATTGTTAATAGGAGTAAATAATTAAATATTTCTGTTTCTATCTATAAGTAAACTCTGATTAAAATTTGATGATATGCAACTTAATTACGAATTTGGTATTAGAGTTTGGAAATCTACTTAGACTAAGAGGGACTACTGTATTTTCCTAACCTAGTAGTCCTATAGTTTCTAATTTTATGCAAAAATGTCAAATCTGGGTTTTTGTTCGCTTTAAACTACTGATTTAAGGAGTGCTAACCAAGCTAATGACAAATCAAAATATACAGCGGATTCCACCAAGCGTGAGGTACACCCTATAAAAATTTAATTGTTAATACCTGTACTTCATATACCTGGAATATGCTGTAACTTGGTTCATTATTATCCCAATGGTTTACTTGGAGGCACTGATAACTGTTAACGTAGTTACGACCATAGGAGGCTAACTGATAACTGATAACTGAAATAACCCTGTCAACTTTACCACATCAATCACCGAATCTGCTGTATATAAAATTAGTAGATAAAAGTTTAAAAGTTGCTTTTTTCTGTTCTCAACATCTGGAATTTAGCAAAAACATAATGAAGAATTATATATCAAACTCAAATCTACCAAAACAGATAAATCTTAAAGATTATTCTCTAAGTTTACTATTAAAGTCTGTTTCACAACTATTTACCTTCTACCTAAATAGTTCTGGGTAAAAAAAAATTATCGGTTTATAGAATTCCTTTAGAATACTTGTCAAGATTAACAGGATTTACACAAATAAATTATATGTATTGCATACCAAAGTTAAGTAACTGTTAGTTAATTTTTTATGCAATTTCGGCTGCTAGAGCTGACATAAAATACTGCGCTTTGCATCAGCGATCGCCTATTTTTTTTCACTGGAGTTTAGACTAATTTGGCAAAGCCAGAAGACTTACTAAACAAGAAGAGTCCCTGTGAACTTCTGCAACTAAAACCTGATTTTGTAAAAGCATTATGCTATTTGCTAGTCAACCATTTTAAGCCAGTGCTATAAGATTATTATGCAATTACAAAATTTTTTGAATAGTATAGTATAGTTTGGTTTATATCTAGAACAACTAAACTCAATCAAAAAAACTTGTTAATTCTTGGTTTCACGCTTTAAGGCTTGCTGAATAAATATAGAATCCTGATGTATTATCAGTTTCCCTATTCCCTATTCCCTATTCCCTATTCCCTATTCCCTTTCCTTAATAAATCAAAATTATGCAATTTTTTAGAAAAAAAAATCCACAAATACTGCAAAATAAAAAGGTATTTTACCAAAATTTAAAACCAGATAATTTGCTATTTATCTCTCTCATAAAACAAATTATTTTACAAACAAAATACAATCATAATAGTGGTAGAGTTAAAAATTTTTTTGTTTTTTTGATCTTTATATTTTTAATATATCTAACTGTGTTAGCTCCCTTAATCAAAACAGGAGCTAAAATATTAGGACAAACAGTAAAAAAAATAGTCATTGTGCAAGAGTGGGTAGAAGATAATTTCCCTCGAATTAATCCTTTCCTGACTCCAGACTATGGGAAATCAGATAAATTTCTCCCTTATATAATTTACACTCCCTATTTCATTGATGATACTCCTCCAGGAGCTTATGATTTTACCTTAGAGCTAAATGGTCAATTAGAGGTTCCTATTCCAGCACCTTGCCAAGGAACTATTCGCCAAACTAGATTTCAAGGCCAAAATGGTAGTTTTACAACTGCCCAAGGTGCAGGTCAAATAGTTGAACTTATGTGTGATGGTACTAATTATTATTGGTTAATGGGTCATTTGTTACAAGGTTCGCCACCAAGAAAAGGAACAAGAATCACTAAAGGACAACCAATTGGCATCCAAGGTCTTACAGGAAGAACCTCTGGTTATCATATCCATGCTCAGATTCATTATCGTAATGGACAGAGAATTACTAACAGAAAAATAACTCGTCCTCTTGTTGAAAATTACATCAAATTTTTGAGAAAAGGTTCTTATTGAAGAGAGGTAATAAAATATGAGAAAGCTTCCATCGAAGCTATAAATCTTAACAACTATACAACCGTAAATATCTGGCAACATTTATAGGCAGTCATTGATTGTTTTTGTATTTTCTAGGTTCAATATTTTATTTTTGTGTTTATATAAAGTGGACGTTCGATTTATATTATGACTGCTTAACATTAAAAACTTAATTTCTCTTAACGTAATATTTAGCTGCAATTGCTAAAATTTGAGCTAACTTACATATAAGGAGTATCAACTACAATACCAAATATGTAAAGAAGTGTAGTATTGCATAGCCTAACTCAATAATATAAAGTCAAAATTATACATAAGGGTTAAATGCAGTGATGAGTCGATATATTATCGATCTATTAAGGTAGAAAAACTAAATGTGAAGCCTACCCTCATATAATTTGGCCTGAGAGAAGATTTCTATAAAGGTTGAATATAAGATGTTAATGATTGATTAACATATACTGATGAATAAAAAATATAATAGAAGAAGAAATAGCATTAATATGTAATGACCGTAATGCTTGAAAACAAAATAATAATTTCGGGATCGTATAAGTAGCACTTGAGAAAATAATCTGTTAGACTAGAAATTATAAAGCTGTTTAGAGTTAGCTTGAATTAGATTATTCTTAAGTTAATCATTACGATTAATATTGTAGTATCAAGTATCATAGTGAAAGAAAAACTTTAACTTGACCTGAAAAATGGAATTAGCTCGCAATGGCATATAACCAAGAGAAAAAGTAAATTTATAAGTCTCAATTCTATAGAATCAATAAAAAATATCACAATTATGACAGATAGATTAAAAATTATTATAATGATATAGGAATAAATAAAAATATTGACCAAAAGTATTGAAAATTTTAATAAAGCTATACAAATGACTTGAACAATAAGCTATGTGGCAAAATTTTTTATGTATAATTTAAGATGAAGTCCTATGGCTAAAAAAACTAGCAATATTTTTCTAAACTCAACATGATGAATAGTGGAGGTGATCAATGTATAGATTATTGCTAGGATAAAAGTAATTACCCTCATCTGCCAAATCTTACAAATATATCTAAAAGATTTAGGATAAGATGTAATGACAACAGTAAGTAGCAGGAAAAAAAGGAGCATCACCAAACATAAGTAATTGTGTAGTCAAGTTTCTGATAGTTTCACAATCTAAACAAAGGATGTTTTAATGGTGTTGAACATAAATCCCTGGAATTCCTCACCTAATATGTATAATTAGGTGAGGAGAAAAGGTTGGATAACTATAAAATACAAAGCACACCCTTCAGATCCGAATACTTCTCACTTAGTGGAGTTAGTAGTCGATTAATCAATTTTTCTATTAGCTGTGTCATTTCTTTTGTTGCTAATGAGGTTGAAAGCTAAAGACGCACTTCATAAATCGACGACTTAATATAGCCAAGAAATATGGCACTATCATTATTAAAGATTGAAATGTTACTGGGATATTAGCTAACCATAAACTAGCTAACCATAAACTAGCTAACCATAAACTAGCTAAATCAACAATTAGTAGATAGTGTTTTTCTGAGTTCAAGCGTCAACTAGAATATAAAACTCAGTTTTATGGTTCTGAATTGGTAGAGTGGGGATAGATTTTTTTCCTTCTTCTGAGAGTTGTAACGGTGCTGCGATTATCTAATGGATATGTCATGCAAATCTAGAAGTGTGGTTTGTATTCTATAAACTAGCTATGATATGCAAGGTCGGAATTTGACCAGATGGAGTATGCTTGACCATTGCCTGTAGAGGTTACTGCCGACAGTGTGACCCCAGAAGGTAAGAAAGTATCATGGCATGTCTGTACACATTAAAATGTTATTACCCGTGACGTTTTAGATCAGTTTGATGAAGCAGTAACGATAACAAAGTTAGTTGAGTTGAGGTACTTAAAATGTAGAATTATGATACTGGCATGACCACTAACTAGCCAGAACATAGAACTCTGAAGGCTGGGAAAAAAGAGCCAATATTAATTAAAGTAAGCCTTAAATTAGTAAATATTATTCCAGGCAAACTCATGTAATTTCCCAGTTTGTAGGAAAAAACATAAACCATATAGGCTTGGTTACTAGCTATACTGTCTTAAGATAGACAGAAAACTTCTGTAAAGTAATTTATTCTTGAACTTAAGGAGCATGAGGAACGCGACATGATCCAGACTAACAATGTAATTGAAACCACTATTCAGCCTGAGCTAGAATCTAGCAATTTATTTCAGTCAACCCCTACCAGACAAATAAACGATGAATTAGACCTTTTAATTGGAGATAGAGAAGAATATGTAGATGCTCAGTCTGATGAGGACGATCTAAAGTCTGGTAAAGTTGTCAAATCTCGTACTCGGACTGCGGGCAAAAAAAAGCATTACACAGAAGACTCGATTCGCCTTTACCTACAGGAAATAGGAAGAATTAGGCTATTACGAGCTGATGAAGAAATTGAATTGGCGCGTAAGATTGCTGATTTATTGGAATTGGAGCGAATTCGAGAAGATTTAATGTACCACTTAGATCGAGAACCTCAAGTCAGTGAGTGGGCAAATGCGGTAGACATGGAATTGTCAAAGTTTAAGCGTCGGTTAATACTTGGACGCAGAGCTAAGGAAAAGATGGTACAGTCTAACCTGCGTTTAGTGGTCTCGATCGCTAAAAAGTACATGAATCGTGGTTTATCATTCCAGGATTTGATTCAGGAAGGTAGTTTGGGATTAATTCGAGCGGCAGAAAAATTTGACCATGAAAAGGGGTATAAGTTTAGTACCTACGCAACTTGGTGGATTCGTCAAGCTATTACCAGAGCGATCGCCGATCAGTCTCGTACTATTCGTCTACCAGTTCATCTGTACGAAACTATATCTCGAATCAAGAAAACTACTAAGCTTCTTTCCCAAGAAATGGGGCGCAAACCTACAGAAGAAGAAATAGCAACTAGCATGGAAATGACTATTGAAAAGTTACGTTTTATTGCTAAGTCTGCTCAACTTCCCATATCTTTAGAAACTCCGATCGGAAAAGAAGAAGATTCTCGACTTGGAGATTTTATTGAGTCAGATGGGGAAACTCCTGAAGACGAAGTATCCAAAAATTTATTGCGAGAAGACTTAGAAAGTGTTTTAAATAGTTTGAGTCCTCGCGAACGAGATGTATTACGCTTAAGGTATGGTTTGGATGATGGACGGATGAAGACTTTGGAAGAGATTGGGCAAATATTTAATGTGACTCGCGAGCGGATTCGACAAATTGAAGCAAAAGCGCTCAGGAAGTTACGACATCCAAATCGGAATAGCATTCTCAAGGAATATATTCGTTAGAGAAGTTAGTCGGTTGTCTATTAGCTAGCTTTTTTTGAGGGATCGGCGTTGCTGAATAATAATATGAGTTTACAGCAAATTTCGTAGAAATGAAGTACAAGGCGTGGGCGTTTCTGATTTTGGGTATGATTTGTATTTTTTAGTAGTTGCTAAACTCTTGAATAAGAAATATTTGAGATTGCTCAATTTTTATTTTCATACCTTAGATTCAGCAACGTCAGCGTGAATAGTAAAGTCTTGTAGTGCGGGCATCTTGCCCGCGATGAGTGTACCTCACGGACATCGGGAAATGCTGTATTTTCTCGGAAGCAGAAGTTAAATTATCAGAACTTACGCCAAGGTACTATATATAGAGTCTAAAAACTATAACGTTATAGTTTTGAACGCTATATATATGGTTTCTCCGTAAGTCCTGATTATTATATTTGCTAATTCATACTAGAAATCAGCAACGCTTAAAACCAACCAATCAAACCACCGTAGGAAACTACATTTGAATCAGGATCGTTTTGATTAGAAACCATTTTCCATCTAAAAGTTTTCTTTTCAAAAAAGGGGCAAAAGACTATACCACCTGACCAGAATGGATCTTTTGAATAATTAGTATATCCGTTTTGTAAATAATGGTCAACTTTTTTACTATAGTTACCCTTCCTATCAGCACAAACAAAAGAAGCTGAACCAACATCACGAGAGTTTACAATTACTTTTATTACTGCACCTTTAGCTATGTCGGGAATATATTCTGACACATCTATATTGTGGTCTCCACCATCTTGTGGTCTCCATAAATTAACATATTCATCAGCTAGAAAAAGATGAATATTATTAACAGAATCAGAATCTTGGACTACTGCTATATTTGTCAAGTCCTGAAGTTTATTTGATAGATTCTGAACTTTATTATCTAATTTTTGCTCAAGAGAATCTACTTTGTTTCCTAAAGTTTCTAATTCTTCAAGTTTGGTTTGTAATTCTTGCTTGATTGAACTAACTACTGATAAAGCTTCCTGATAACATTCCAAGGCAGTAGAATTTTTCGTACAACCTTCTCTGTTATTTTGAGCGCTTACTGACTGAGGATTAGAAAATATCAGAATAATAGCTAAAAATATAATTGTGCTTAATTTTAATAAACGTTTCATAGTTATTCTCCTTCAGAGCTATTGATTGAGATAGTCTCTCCAACGACGGTATTCCATTCCATATTTTGCCCAGTCACTTTGAGCAGACTCCATTATCCCTGTTGCATTGCTTCTTTTAGCTAAACAAACCATTTGACTTGCATGAAGTTCAAGTTGTGAGTAGTTGTCTAGAATTTGTTGTATGGTTAATGTCTTTGCACGCTTTGCAAGAATCTCATTAATTTCACACTCATATAAACGGTAGAGATAAATTTCTGTACCTGCCAAAGTACCCATTTTCTTTTCACAATAGGTAGGAAATAACGGCAAGGAGAAGGGACGAATACTTTTTACTGATGCTTCAATTCCCAATTTTACCTCTTTAATTGTGCCTACTGTAGAGCAATCAAGTTTTTTGACAAGTTCATCTAACTGGTTAAAAGTATCTTGCTGAAGTTCCTCCAATCTTGTGAGTGTGGGAGAAAACAGGTCATTATAAAGAGTCTCTGGTGCTTTTTGGACAATCTCATCGACTTTGGCCAAAAGTCTCATCATTTCTAAAGTAATTTGATTAATTCGTGCTTCTACAGCTCGATCTACTGTACCTAGAGTGTAGCGGACATCAATAAGAGCTTCTGCACGAGCGCGATTAATCTCTGAAAAGGTTTCCTGCATAGCACCACGATACTTGTCATCTACTATTTCTAGAATTTGATCGATATCTTCAACCACTTCATTTTCAATTTCAAGGATATTTTTTTTTCCATCCTCCATGAGTATTTTAGCTGCTTCTTCACTACGAAGAATGTTTTTTGCTGCTACATCATCAACCTTCTTAAACACATCATCAAGAAGGGGGTTTATGTCGCTTTTAATAAATTTATTTAATTCTGCTAATGCTGCCTTAGCAGTCGCTTCACCACCATATTCAAATGGTATTTTAAATATTTTTCCTATGTATCTAGTAGGGTCTATTTTGTGCCAAAAACTAGCTAAAGAAGGTTTAGGCTGCATTAAAAAAAGCATCACACTAAGACACAGAACAAGAAATATTTTGACTATCTTCATTGACCTACCAGACCAAAAAGTTTCTATATTTTTATTCAATAAGTACAACTTTTTGCTTTCCACTATTATTATTTAAGACTTTACAGGTTAAATGAATAATAATTGGTTTTCAACTATTATTATATATTAAGGAAAGACTCATCAACTTAAACCAACAATAGTATTTACCATTTCTGCTAATACCCTAGATTTTTTTGAGAGTAAAAAAAAATTAAACTATAGCATTATTATGCAGCAGTACCAGCAAAACAGAAAAAAATGTAACTATACTTAATATTACTATTTTTAGCTATCGCCAAAAAAAGCACTGAATATTATTCTCAGTGCTAACAGAAAAAATCTTATCTATATACAGGTAAAATTCTGAAACTAAATATCATAAGTTCTTGCTTCAGCAGCATCTGGGTTATCCTCACAATATTCATCAAAAGCGGTTTTATCAAATCTTTCTGCCTTTTGATGAGCAACTTCAGCTTGTAACTCCTCTACAATATCCCATGCTGCAGCGCATTCTCTAGAAGTAACACCTTTTTCTGCACAAATACTTCTTGCTTCTTCAATAGCTACCTCTATTCTCTTTTCAAGTAGCACAGATTTTGGTTTTTCAACAAAATCACTCTTGCTTAAAATATCTGTAATTGAAATAATACCAAGCAATGTATCTTTAATAACAGGTGCTCGACGTATACCTGTTTGAGCAAATAACCTTGCTACATATTCTACACCTAAATCTGGGTTAACCACAATACAAGGCTTAGTCATAATTTCATAGACTCGTACTTGTTTTGGATCTTTCCCATAAGCAGCAACTTTATAAACAATATCTGTCTCTGTAATAATTCCATAAGCATCTTGTTCGTGACGACGTTCTACAATTAGAGCACGCAAAGATAAGTCATTCATCTTTTTTACAGCATCAGCTATTGTTGCTGAACCTTTAATTGTCTCTACATTTGTGGTCATAATATCTTGAGCTTGCATCATCTTGACTTTTCCTCAATAATGTGTATTTAGTTATTGATACTTCAATTACCAATATTTAGTAGCTTTGCTATTAACTAAGAGTAGAATAGAATAGTTACTTAGTCTACAAATTTATCAAATCAAATAATTATACCTTTAAGTCTTCAGCTTTCAGCATTCAGCTAAAGCAAAAACTATTGGTAAAATAGAATAGTTACTTAGTCTATAAAATTTATCAAATCAAATAATTATAGCTTTAAGCATTCAGCTAAAGTAAAAACTATTGACTGTAAAGGATTTCAATTTTATTAAAGTCAAAACACTTTTTTGTAGTGCTATAGTAGTGGTAAAAAAGTAAGCATCCAGCTATTAGCTTTCATCTCTCAACTCTAACCTTTGAATCAAGCAATTATTCCTTGAACTTATAGCACATTTTCAAGCCATAAATTGAAATAAAAAAACAACAAGTTTAACTTTTCAACCCATAAAATTAATTGTGTGGTGTGAAATATAAATCTGTCTCGTAAATCTGTCTCGGAAGCTGATAGCTGAAGAGCTAAGTTCCTCCGCAGGAGACTAGCTGACGGCTGAATGCTTACGTAAAAAAGTAATGATGACTAGAAGTGGAGAATCAGGAATAGAGAAAACCAAAGTTTCCGAATACTTCAAATATACTTTATTATGACTATTTTAGGACTAGCAAAATTGTTAAATTTTTTTTACTAATCTTGCTCAATAGTATCTGTCAAACCCTTAAAAGTTAATTTCAAACTATAACTATTTTCTGTATTTACCGAAAGTTTATCGATGATATTTCCAAAATCTTTTTGTAGTTTTTGAGTTAGAGTAATGGGAAAATCAAAATCTATTCCCTGATTTTGTACTATGGTTGCCAATTCAGAAAAATTAACTTTTTTAGTAGTTCGTTCTACAGATGATAATTTAAAAGTCGAAGTTTCAGGAATATTTTGTGCCTGCATAGCTAATTTTATACGTTCATGTATATGATCAATTTCTGAATCTAACAATTTCCATTGATGTAAAATCTCTTGATATCTGTGAGTTAATTCATCTAAATTATCATTAGCAGGTTCAGAATTATTTTGCTTAATTAATTCCAACAAAGCCAAGTGTACTTGAGCTAAATAAACCGGGTCCATCTTGGCATATTCTAGTTGTTTTTCTGTGAGTGGGCGTTGCCCCCAATCACTTCCTTGTTCTTCTTTATCTATGTTTTTAAAATTAGTGAATTTTTCAGCTAATGTCTTCAGTTTTAAATTAGGTACTGGCAAAATATAATAAGGTAATTTTTTAGCTATTTCCCAAGTACAAGTAATATTTTTAGCTTGACTTTTACCCAGAAATTTAATGTCATACTTAGCATTGTGAAATACCTTTTCAATATCAGGATTAACCATTATTTGCTCGATCAAAAAGTTGGTTATATCTGGATTTTCTAAAACATCAAAAATATAAACATTGTCACCTAAAAAATCTTGAGGATCGGCTAATAATTGAATTAAAGATAATCTAGGTTGACGGGTATTATAATCAGCAACCTCTGTATCAATCCAAAGTATATTAGCTTGAGTCAATTTCTCAATAACTGTTTTAATACTATTATTATCTGTCAAATAAATCATATAGAAATTTTCAAATTATTACTGAGTCAAATAAATTATATATAAATTTTAGGCGTTGGTAAATTAGGGTATGATTTGTATTTTTTGGTAATTCCTAAACTATTGAATAACAAATATTTGAGATTGTTCAATTTTTATTTTCATGCCTTTATTTACCAACGCCAAATTTTAAAATTATTTAGTGTATCATCGAAGGTTCGTGCAACCAGGGGTAATTAAAGCCTGAGGTTTAGACTAAATTTATAGAATTGTTACCTCACCATTTCTATCAATTAAAACTTGGATATCTTCACCTGCAAGAATGAAAATATCATCGCTTCTTTCATCTAGTCTAACTAGATAAATCGGTAAATAATTAATAATTAACAATTAATAATTAATAATTACCTCTTTTTTTTAAGAGGAGGATTGGTTAAAAAGAAAAAAAAATTTTCTTTTTTCTCCTTTCAAGGAGAAGCTTTAAACCTTGATTTTTCCGTAAATACATCTGTGTGATTCTTCGACACATAACAAAACAATTAACCGCTTGTTTCTCTGTGGGCATTTTCACGCTTCATACCCTATGATGACTTAAATTTTGTTTATTTTTGGCAATAAATACAGTAAACCTAAATTGGTTGTGAAAATTTCTATAATAATTAATTTGAAAAGATGTTTATAAAGCATAGCTCTAAAAAGGAGAGTTCAATAATGGATAATGGATAATGGATAATTACCTCTCCCTTTTAGGGAGAGGATTGACTAAAAGGAAAAAATTTATTTTTTTCCCCTATCCAAGAGGAGGCTTTAAACCTGAATTATTTAATTGTTTAATTGTTTAATTGTTTAATTGTTTAATTGTTTCGGTAATTTAATTGTTAATTACTGAAAGCCAAGTAATCTAAGACTTTTTACGAAGTTTATAAATCAGCTCTTAAATTATTAATTATTAATTAATTATTAATTATTAATTATTAATTATTAATTATTAATTAACTTTACCATCTGGCATCATAGCCCCTGTTAAATTAGTATTTTGTAAATCCACCCCATCCAAAATTGCTCCCCTTAAACTAGCTCCACTTAAGTCAGCACCATCAAGATTAGCTTCACTCAAATCAGCCTTCCACAAATAAGCTTCCTGTAAACAAGCACCACTTAAATCAGCTTTATGCAAATCAGCTAAATTAAGATTAGTTTTACTCAAATTAGCATCAGTCAAAACAGCATAAGACAAATCAGCTCTCATTAAAACTGCTTCACTAAAATTACTATCAATTAATACAGCATTTCTCAGATTAGAGCCATTCATAATTGCTCCTTTTAAATCAGCAGAAGTTAAATTAGTACCACTAAAATTTGTAGCAGTTAAATCTGCACCAGACAAGTTAGCAAGCTTCATTTTAGCTCCACTAAAATCAATCCCATTCAAATCCATTTCATGTAAATCTACCTCCATCAAATATGCTTTACTCAGATTAACTCCAGTTAGAAAAGCACCTTGTACTAAAGCTTGATTAAGTCGAGCGCGACTCAAATTAGCCCAACGAAGATTAGCATTTTTCAGATTAGCAGAACGCAAATTTATACCACTAAGATTAGCTCCACAAAGATTAACACCTTCTAGGTTAGCGCTTCTCAAATTTACACCAGATAAAATAGCGCCAGTTAATTTAGCACCAGATAACTCTGACTTAACCAAAAAAGAACCCTGTAGATCGGTTTTTGTCAAGTCAGCATTAATAAGTTTTCCCTTTCCCAATTTGACATATTTCATGTTAGCGGAGTAGAGAAAAGCATCAGAAAAATTTGCTTCAGACAGAACAGCTCTAGTTAAATCTGCACAAGCCAAAGAACAACCTGTAAAATTAACTTTTTCCAGGTGGAAATGTTTTAAATTTGCTCCTACCAAATTTATTTTGTGAAAATCTCGTTCTCCTAGAGAATATCGACTCTTTAATTCCTCAGTATTCATTTTACTTTCTTCCTAATTACCTATAATAAAATTCTCAATATACTCTAATTATATTCGACTAGATATAGATAAATTTTATGAATATTTGTTAATATAAACAATCAAAAACAACACCCATTATAATTTAACATTTTCAGTTAACAGCAACAATATTTCTAGTGCAGGATGACAGAAATAACTGACAAGTTACAGGCTTCCCTTAAGCCTTACTAAGCAATAATGCGTGAATTTTGAATTTTGAATTTTGAATTTTGAATTCCGCGTAGCGGCACTAGGGAAAAGTTGTACCATCAGGCATAATTGCTCCGCTCATCTGTACATCTCGTAAATTAGTTTTATTGAGCTTTGCATCAATCAAAACAGCTTTCATTAATTTTGCCCCCGTAAGATTTGACCAACTTAATTTAGCTCGAAATAAATTAGCCTCACAAAGGTTAGCACCTCGTAAAGTAGTCCAACTAGCATTAGTAGTTCGTAGTTTTGCTCCACTTAGGTTAGCTTCGCTCAAAGTAGCTCCAATAGTAGTAGATTTACTCAAATCAGCTCCACTGAGATTAGAACCACTTAACATAGCTCCACTGAGAATTCCATGCATCATATTGGCCCTCTGCAAAATTGATTCATTCATCAAAGCATTTGTTAAATTAGCAGACTCTAAGTTAGAATCACTTAAAATAGACCGAATTAAATTAACGCGAATCATTGTACATTCACTTAAATTAGCTTTAGTCAAATTCGCCTGACTTAAATTAGCCTCCGTCAAGTTAGCACCACTTAAATCAGCTTCACTCAAATTAGCTTCTCTAGAATTAGAACCCCGTAGATTAGCACCACTTAAATTAGCATTAGTCAAGTTAGCTTTAACTAGATTTGTTGAGATTAAATTAGCTTCACTCAAGTTACTTCCACTTAAATGAGTATCCGTAAAAATCACCTCTCTAAAGTTAACTCCACTGAGGTTAGCATCCTTCAAGATTACGTTACGGAGACTTGCCCTGGTAAAATTAGCATTACTTAAATCAGCCCCTGTTAAATCTATTCCTACCAGGGTGATACCTTTAAAATTTCTTTCTCCTGCTGCATATTGCCGGAAAAGTTCCTCAGCCTCCATTTGCTCTGCCTCAAAGTATTTTCTATTTTATATTTTATATTTAAAGCAGGACATTAAAAATTGCTTGGATAAAAAACTGATACTACCACATCTAGGTTGGAAATGTGGGTAAATTTTAGAAAATATAGACTTCTTCGGGACTCCGTTTGAAAAAACCTGATCAAATCGCTCAAATATAGCGAACATCAAAAGGAAAAACACCACGGTCACGTTTAGTCAATCATTAACGCCAAAAACTTGCCACAATCTCAGCCAAAAGGTTCGCACTGTGGCATAACCAATGATTCCCAGTTAGAGACTGAGATACTATAATAGTCATGGCGACATTTTATACCATCCCAGGACTTGATCACTTTATTTAATTGATTCCACGCGCTCCAGACGTGCTTTCCTTTCTTCACCAAAGGATAGGCGGTTAAGGAGCGCGGTAGTCGTTCTGAAAGTCTCATTCCACGTCGAGCCATAACTAGGGCTGCCGCTTCGTCGTTAGCTAATCCATACATTCGGACATATTTAACCAGACCAATTAAACTGCTGTATGCTGGATTGACTTTGATTAGTTCTATACCCCGATTACTCAGAATTGCTTCTAATTTTTGACAAAATTGATTATATCCCCAACTAGATAGCATTCGAGAGTATTTTTTACCCTCCTCTCGTAGTTGTTCTTTCTTCTTACCAAAATCCAGATTTTCTACTACTACAGGGCAAGCGTATTTATCGGCTAATTCTTGAATTTGTAGGCAAGCTTTAACTATTTGACCATCTTGCTTATTCTTTGGCAATCCCATTTCTAATGGTATCTGTCCATGTTCTCTTAAATTTCCATCTGCATCACAGTATGCCCATCCAATACTTCCTGGGTTAATATCTAACCCTATTGCTCCATAAGAAATCGGTCGCGAGCTTTGATTAACTGGTTTTGGAGTAAATTGAACAGCGGCTACCCATTTATTTTGTTTGTAGTAAAAATGCCAAGTTTTACTACCATCAATCGGCATCCGGTTAATCTTTCTTTTGAACTCACCCAACTGTGTTTCAACGTATTTGCCGAATCTCTTTTCTAAGCAATAAGGTACTCTAAACCGGATAGTCTTACCATCCCACTGACAAACTTGATTACCATAACTTTCTGTTTTACTACCGACAATAAAAACCTGATTAAAAGGCACTTTTACTTGAATTTTAGCCAACTTTAAATGCTCAATCTTCTTAGTTAAATGGTAAATGTAGCGCTTTTTATGGTGAATTTGAAACCTCAGATTTTGCCAATTTGTATCCTTGTACTTTACCGAGCATGACAAAGGAAAACCACAGCCAGTTTGACTATTTTGCCAGTTCTTTTTTTGATAAAATTTTCTAGCATCTTTTAACTTTTTCTCTGATTTTTTTAACCAATCAAGAGCAGATTTTAATTTTCCTCCTAACTGCTTAATGTGATTCTGGCGACACTCTTTGGCAGACTCTACCTGGCCTTTTGCCAATGCAATTACACCATTAGCGTGTCTTTTATTAATTTGATAGGCTTTTTGTACATAAGTATTCCAGGTAGACTTATTAAACAAGCTGCCAGACAATAAATTCTGAACCGTTTCACATACTGCCTTGCGTATTATTGGGGAGTATGCCACCAAGAATGCCTGAAATTTGGTCATCCCTAAAGCATTTAATTCATCTAATGGTTCTGGTAATGCTTGACAATATGTTATTGTGGCCATTTTTTAGCACCCTAACTTTTTTCATTATCACATTAATAAAGAACGAAAATCACAAATTCCTGATATAATTTACTTCCTCTGCAGAACCTTTCTTGACTCAAATGCAGACACCAAACTGATCACCTACTAAATAACTTTACTTCAAAATTATTATAAATATCTCAAATAGCACCCTGATATTCTGAGAAAATCAAACATATAAGACCATACAGAAAAAATGCTATGCCAGAGAATGTTAGAAGCCAATTAATTACAAAAGGAGTACAACGCGCTCCGAACCGAGCTATGCTCAGAGCAGTAGGTTTTGAAGATTCAGACTTTACCAAACCAATTATTGCGGTTGCCAATGCCTACAGCACTATTACTCCCTGCAACATGGGCATTAACGATCTGGCCACGCGAGCCATGAGTGGAGCGAAAGAAGCTGGAGGAATGCCACAGATATTTGGCACCATTACTATTAGCGATGGTATTTCCATGGGTACTGAAGGGATGAAATATTCCCTAGTTTCCAGAGATGTAATTGCGGACTCCATCGAAACAGTTTGTAATGGCCAAAGCATGGACGGAGTTCTTGCCATTGGTGGGTGTGACAAAAATATGCCCGGAGCAATGATAGCGATCGCCCGCATGAATATCCCAGCCATATTCGTCTACGGTGGTACTATTAAACCAGGCCACTACAACGGTAAAGACTTAACAGTTGTAAGTGCTTTTGAAGCAGTAGGACAATATAGTGCCGGAAAAATTGACGAAACAGAATTAACGGAAGTAGAACGTAGAGCTTGTCCTGGTGCTGGTTCCTGTGGAGGAATGTTCACTGCCAATACTATGTCTTCAGCTTTTGAAGCAATGGGAATGAGTCTCATGTACTCATCAACAATGGCTGCCGAAGATCCAGAAAAAGCAGATAGTACGGAAAAATCTGCTTATGTATTAGTAGAAGCTATTCGGAAACAAATTTTACCCCGCCAAATTATTACTCGCAAAGCTATCGAAAATGCAATTTCAGTAATAATGGCTGTAGGGGGTTCCACCAATGCAGTATTACACCTACTGGCGATCGCTCATGCTGCGGAAGTGGAGTTATCTTTAGATGATTTTGAAACAATTAGGGCGCGAGTACCTGTATTGTGTGACCTGAAACCAAGTGGTAAATACGTTACAACAAATTTGCATCAAGCAGGAGGCATCCCTCTAGTAATGAAAATGCTCCTAGAAAAAGACCTACTCCACCCAGACGCCTTAACCATAACAGGTAAAACTATTGGAGAGCAACTAGCAGACATACCTTCTCAAGCACCTGCCAACCAAGATGTAATTCGACCTTGGGATAATCCTATGTATGCTCAAGGACACTTAGCTATTTTAAAAGGAAATCTAGCAACTGAGGGAGCCGTTGCTAAAATTACAGGAGTCAAGAATCCAGAAATAACAGGTCCAGCTAGAGTATTTGAGTCAGAGGAAGCTTGCTTAGAAGCAATATTAGCCGGCAAAATTCAAGCAGGAGATATTATTGTAGTTCGTTATGAAGGTCCGAAAGGCGGACCAGGAATGCGGGAAATGTTGGCACCAACTTCCGCTATTATAGGTGCTGGTTTAGGAGATAAAGTAGGATTGATTACTGATGGTAGGTTTTCTGGTGGTACTTACGGTATGGTAGTTGGTCATGTGGCTCCAGAAGCAGCAGTAGGTGGAGCGATCGCTCTGATCAAAGAAGGAGACACGATTACTATTAATGCTCATAAGCGTTTACTACAATTAAATATTTCTGATGAGGAACTAGAAAAGCGGCGTCAAGTATGGCAACCACCGACACCCCGATATACTAGAGGTGTATTGGCTAAGTATGCTAAGTTAGTTTCTTCTAGTAGTCAAGGAGCAGTAACTGACGCTGGATTGGATTGAAATTTATGATAAGGTAAATTATTTAATTAATAATTATTAATTGGTAGGACTGTAGGGGTTTGGTCTCCAAACCCTTGCTTGATAAGGATGAAGCAGAGACACTATATAGAGTGTTCAAAAACTATAACGTTATATATATGTAGTGTTTAGAACTAAAAAATGTGTAAGTCCTGATAACTTTGGCAAGAGACTTGAAGCTGATAATTTTGTGTTTAGAGGAAGGAGAAAAATTTTTCAGTATCCAGCTCCGAGAGCTTCAGCAAATGAAATGACTCTTGTCTGTTGAACAATAAAAGCAGAAAAATTTCCATTATCCGTTATTTTCATTTTCTGAAAGCTCTTGACATCCTCCCGACGCTGCTCTGCGAG
The DNA here is from genome assembly GCF_010672085.1 of Okeania sp. SIO3I5. Taxonomy (GTDB): domain Bacteria; phylum Cyanobacteriota; class Cyanobacteriia; order Cyanobacteriales; family Microcoleaceae; genus Trichodesmium. The sequence goes on along the minus strand of NZ_JAAHHT010000088.1, from coordinate 155 downwards.
ACAGCGCGGGATTCCCATCTATCATTCGAACAGACTAAGCTGAACGAATGACTCAGGGCGGGTTGAGTTAAACTAAGCCAGGTAAGTTACCCTACCCGACTCGTCTTCAAAACCGTGCGTGAGACTTTCACCTCACACGGCTCCTCTCTTAGACA
>NZ_JAAHHT010000087.1:14717-34093 GCF_010672085.1 Okeania sp. SIO3I5 | reverse complement strand
TCTAAAGTCAACTTATCCTGTTGTTTATACAATTCCAAAGCTTTGCCATAAGCTAACTGCATTGACTGTAAGTTTTGAATTTCTCCACGACCATTTTTTATATTTAATAAAACCCACCCTAAATTATGATAAGCTTCTGCATAATTTGGATTTTTTTGAATTGCTTTTTCTAGAAAATATTTGGCTACCAACCATTGTTGTTGACGAGCTAGTAATGTGCCTAAACGAAATAGAGCAATTTCATTTTGATGATTTGTACTAATATTTTTATATATTGAAATAGCAGCTTGATAGTTTCCCTGATGTTCATAAGCAATGCCTAAATTCAAAAATATCCAATCTGGAAGATCTGCTAAATGGGAAGCTTTTTCTAGAAAAATAATCGACTCTTGCCATTGATTTTTACAACCTAGTTTCCAACCTTTGTATCCCCAAGCAAAACTACTATTAGGTACTTTATTCAATAATTAATAATTAACAATTAATAATTAATAATTACCTCTTATGTAATAAAAGGATTGGGTTAAAAGAAATTTTTTTCTTTTCTTAATTGATTGGATATGGTTAGGTAATCCATCCATCCAAAGACCGCTTTTTCTCAATGAATGGAGAAGCTTTATACCTGAATTTTTCGGTAATAAATTATTCAATACTTATGTATACATTTGAGATTGCTTTACCTACTAATTCTTAGTCTAGAGCAATTATCAAATAAGGATATAGCCAAGACAGTAAATTTTGCCGATAATTACTATGATATTTTTGGGCAGTTGTTATTGCTTGCCTAATATAACGAATGGCTTATAACAACTGTTTTTGGTTAACTAAAATCCAGCTTTTTAATCCTAGTGCAAAAGCAGAATTATTATCTAGTTCTAGGGCGCTATCGCATACTATTAAAGCTTCTTCCCATCTTCCATTTTTGGCTAAAGACCAAGCTAAATTAGCTTGTATCCAAGATAATTTTGGTGATAATTTTACTGCTTTTTTTAACTCTTGAAGTGCCTCTTGCCATTTTTCTTGGCGACAATTTATTAAACCTAAAACTCCATAAGCTCTACCATCATTAGGGTTAATTTTAATGGCTTGATTAGCTGCAATAATAGCTTGGCGATCGTCAATATAAACTAATAACATTGCTAGTTCTACTGCGACGATACTATTATCAGGTTCTTTTAATAAACATTGTTGATAAGCTGTGACTGCTTCTGTTAGTTTTTCTTGTTTTAAAATCTGCCTTGCTTGCTTTAAATTTTGAGAAATAAATTTACCTTTAAGTGCATCAATTAATTCATCAGCAGTTTGAAAACGTTCTTCTATTTCCAGCTTCATTCCTGTTAAAACAATTTGTTCTGTTTGGAAACTAATTGATGGTTCTATTTGGCGTGGAGAAATTAAATTTTCTGACCCTAACCTAGCGGGTGCTGCTACTGGCACTTTACCTGTTAAAGCATGATAAATTGAAGCGCAAATAGCATACAAATCTGTACTAGGATTAGATTTATTAAAGTTAGCGTATTGTTCTATTGGTGCATATCCAGGTGTTAACATAGCGGTCATTTTGTTAGTTAAACCTGCTAAAAATTCCCTGGCGGAACCAAAATCAATTAGGATAGCTTTATCTTGAGAGTTAATAATAATATTGTCTGGTTTAATGTCACGATGTAGGAAATTATTGGCGTGAACTAATTTTAAAGCTTCAGCGATTTGGATGAAATATTTTTTGACAATATTTTCTGGCAGTTTACCTCTTTCTCTCAAAATTTGAGATAGAGGTTTGCCTGCCACAAATTCCATTATTAAATAGGCGGTATTGTTAGCTTCAAACCAGTTAATTACTCTGACAATATTGGGATGAGTACATTTTTGTAGAGATTCTGCCTCAGTCTTAAATTTTTGGATTTGTTCCTGTTTAATTTGTGGTGAAATAGAGGGAGGCCAGATAATATTAATCCCATGTCTGAGAAATTTATCTGGGCAAAGTTCTTTAATAGCAACATTAGTAAAATTTTCTAAATCAATTGCTTGATAGGTAATTCCAAAACCACCTTCACCTAATGTTTTTTCTATTCTGTATTTACCTTGCTGAAGTAGAGTACCACTAGGAAGTTGATATCCCACTGAATTTAAAGTTGTTAAAGCACAACCACAGGCAGTACAAGTAATGAGTGTATGAAGATTTTCTGAGCCACAAACCGGGCATTTGATTAACATTTTATTGAGAATAGGGAGCTTACTAAATAATGAATAATGAATAATTAATAATTAATAATTAGACAGTGCGAAGTTCTTGGAATAACTATTGCTAGCTAGGGCTTTCAGCAATCTCAAGGTTGGAAGCTCTCTATTGATAGCTGTATGTGATTTAAGCCTTTCCCAGTAATATTTTCAGCCTTTAAAGTAAATCATTTTTTAGGAGAACTTTGTACTCTCCTGTTAATAATTAAATAATACCATTTTGAAAAAAGAATGTTACGAATACTAAGAGCGATAAAAATAATTTTCAGGAGACATCCATTTGACAAAAAAGATGATTTCCGGCCTAAAAAGTGGTATTGAAGCCATTCCCATACGACTCCTGACTCCTGACTCCTGACTCCTAAAAAATCCCCCTGTTATTTGTAGCAAACATTTATCAAAATGGTATAATTCGGTAGTCCTGTAGATGTAGTGATTTAGGATGGAGAAAGGGAACAGGGAATAAGGAACAGAACAGCCTCTAAATTATAGGTTTCAAAAAAATAATCTCAGATCCATAGTTGAGCTTTTATCTGATTATCACTACTTGTACACGACTACGAATAATTCTTGCATTATTAATTATTAATTGTTAATTTACGTTCAAGTAATTAGAAATAGTAACCGAATTTTACCTATAGCAATTTCATCTCCTGAGTTTAATATTTCTGGTTTATTCATACGGTATCCAAACCGAGTTTTGCCTGTAGGTTTGATATAAATACCATTAGTCGAACCCATGTCTTTTATCTGCCATTGATTATTTTTAAAATAGATTTCTGCATGGGTTGAGGAAACAGTATTATCTCCATAAAATCCATCTAAATCAATTTCTACTGGTCCGATATCTGGGTTGAATTTACCAATAATGGCATTGTTATTATCGATAATAAATTCTGATATGGGCGCACCTACTTGTTTCGGGATAAGTTTAACAACAGTGCTAGTAATGAGAGTAAGATTAGTCGAATTTTTAGGTGTTATATTTGCTTTTTGCTCTGCTTCTATGCTCGGAGGTTTACTGATAGGTAGATTTGTAGATATTGATGTTGTTAGGGAGTAGTTTTCAAGATTTTGATTAATAGTTTTATCCTGGTTTACTGTTTTTTGATTTGTTTGGATAACTGTTTGTATTTCTCGCTTTTGAATACCTTTTTCTTGAGTTTCAAATAAAGTAGTTGATAATCTAATTTCTGAACCACAAATTTCACAAAATTGGTTTTTCTCTGAATTTCTATCATAAAAACATAAATTACAAGTAATAGTCATAAGTCAATATTCAGTAGTCAGTATTTAGTAGTTAGTAGTCAGTAGAAATAGCTTTAATCTTATTTATTATACGAAAGTTTGTCTGGTTTCTCCAATAAATATTTGAGGTAAATTTTTTGAGCGATTGTTTATTATTCAAACACCTTATTTTGGGAAAATTGAGAATAAAGATTACTTCGGGAGTCAAGAGTCAGTAGTCAGTAAAAATAGCTTTAATCTTATTTATTATACGAAAGTTTGTCTGGTTTCTCCAATAAATATTTGAGGTAAATTTTTTGAGCGATTGTTTATTATTCAAACACCTTATTTTGGGAAAATTGAGAATAAAGATTACTTCGGGAGTCAAGAGTCAGTAGTCAGTAAAAATAGCTTTAATCTTATTTATTACACGAAAGTTTGTCTGGTTTCTCCAATAAATATTTGAGATAAATTTTTTGAGCTATTGCTGATTATTCAAATACTTTCTTTTGGGAAAATTGAGAATAAAGATTACTTCGGGAGTCAAGAGTCAGTAGTCAGTAAAAATAGCTTTAATCTTATTTATTACACGAAAGTTTGTCTGGTTTCTCCAATAAATATTTGAGATAAAGTTTTTGAGCTATTGCTGATTATTCAAATACTTTCTTTTGGGAAAATTGAGAATAAAGATTACTTCGGGAGTCAAGAGTCAGTAGAAATAGCTTTAATCTTATTTATTATACGAAAGTTTGTCTGGTTTCTCCAATAAATATTTGAGGTAAATTTTTTGAGCGATTGTTTATTATTCAAACACCTTCTTTTGGGAAAATTGAGAATAAAGATTACTTTGGGAGTCAAGAGTCAGTAGAAATAGCTTTAATCTTATTTATTATACGAAAGTTTGTCTGGCTTCTCCAATAAATATTTGAGGTAAATTTTTTGAGCGATTGTTTATTATTCAAACACCTTCTTTTGGGAAAATTGAGAATAAAGATTACTTGAGCAGTCAGTAGTCAGTAGCAATAGCTTTAATCTTATTTATTACACGAAAGTTTCTCTGGTTTCTCCAATAGATATTTGAGATAAATTTTTTGAGCGATTGTTTATTATTCAAACACTTTCTTTTGGGAAAATTGAGAATAAAGATTACTTGAGCAGTCAGTAGTCAGTAGCAATAGCTTGAATCTCATTTATTACACGAAAGTTTCTCTGGTTTCTCCAATAGATAAGATATTTGAGATAAATCTTTTGAGCTATTGCTGATTATTCAAACACTTTCTTTTGGGAAAATAGAGAACAAAGATTACTTGAGCAGTCAGTAGTCAGTAGCAATAGCTTGAATCTTATTTATTAAACGAAAGTTTCTCTGGTTTTTCCAATAGATATTTGAGATAAAGTTTTTGAGCTATTGCTGATTATTCAAATACCTTCTTTTTTTAATAAAAGTCTAGGGGTGGTAATGCTCCTATTTTTGGTTCTATATCAGATAAGTCTGGATAAATAAGTGAAGGAATTTCTTGATTTCCTGATTCTGTAAGATTGTGAATATTCTGATGATTAAGTTTAACTAAGTCGAGAATAATACTGCTGTCTCTATATCCTTCTTTGATATCTTGAATCCAAGTTTTGATAATTATTTGTAAGTGACTATCATTGATTTGATGCCCACTTTTAGTTTCTAGTTCATCTCTGATTTTCTGGCAGATTAGAGGAGTAAAAAAAATTAGGGGATTATTTTCATAATTTTCTTCTAAGTCTACAGTATATCTATATTGTTGATTAGTATTTTTGTTGGTAAGACTCAGGGAATATTGTACCATAATAATTATAGTAATGTAAGCATTTAGTTATTAGGATTCAGCATTTCCTGCGAAATGCTAGGTATTCATGTCGCGCAGCTAAACAGATGGCTGAAGGTAATAACTTACTAAGGTTAATTGGTGACCAATTTCATTCATAATTTTAATTCTCCTTAAAGACTAATTCCTCCTTCGCTATGATAATAAGTTCATAACTTATAGCTGATAGTTGATAGCTGAATGCTGACCATTTTTTCAATTAAAAATTCGCGCATTAAAAGTAAAAAAAATTGCTTATAAGTGAAGTTCAATAATTGTTTAATTAAGGATTCAAGCCTCGTTTTTTAGAACGAAAAAATCAAAAATATTTTCCTTATTTTAAGCCTCTGACTTTAGGCATATAATTTTGAATTAATAATTTTGAATTGATTTGACTAACTAATTAAGTCTAACGGCATCTATTGCCCAATTTTGATTAGCAGAATTCCAGACTAAAAATAACTGCAGAGATTGAGTAAGATTTTCTCCTGATTTTTTTGTATATTTTACCAGGACATCTATTATAGCTGTATCTGTATTTGTCTGAATTTTTTGAACATCTTGAATCAGAATATTACTGATTCCTGACCACCAATCATAATAAGAATTATAACCCTCTGGATGTAATTTTTGATTATTCTGAAAACTTACTGATAGTTGATTCCAAGCTTGCTGATATTTCCCTTGATTTAGATTTGAATAATAATTTTTTACTGCTTCTTCAGCAGAACTTTTAGTTGAGGTATTTTCTCCTTTCGATATTGACGGAGAAGTTGATTTTGTGTTTTTTGAACTAACCACAGAAGATTCTGATATTGGCAGATCGCCTAAACTCATTTCCAGGTTAAATTCTGCGGATTCAGTAGGACTAGAAACTTGCACAATATATTCTCCTGTTAGAGGTAAGTTAATAAACATTTGTTCTCCAGAAATAGGAGAATCTTTCTGTGCAGCTATGATTAATTCCCGCCGTTGTAATAATTTGGTATTTGGGGCAAATATCCAAATACAAACATTGCTTGTAATTCTATAGTTAAAATCTTTGCCTGTTCTGGCATAAAATTTATATCCAAGGTGTTTTTCGGAGTTAACACTATCAGATATCTTGATAATACTTTCAGTTAAAGATAAAGATTTAGTCTCTGTTTTATCCAGACGGACTACTGGTTTTTCTGGGCATTCAATAAAGGTAGGAGTGGGTGATGTGATAGGTAAATATGATTGATTTTCTGTAGTAGAAAAGTTACTACACCCACAGATAATTGAAATAGTGACATATAGTGGTAGTTTCTTCATATATTAATTTGTGCATAGATTAATTGGTTATAAAATTAATATTTGCTGTTTGAACTGATTAGATTTAATTAGGAGGTGTCTGCAAACTTACTATACTGAATAAGATTACTCAAACTAGATGATTCAGATGGTAAATATAGCTGCCGCACTTGCTCCACTAATGCTTATACAATGGCGTCCCAAGCTCCATTTATCTCGCTCCTTGATATTCTTTTAGTCCCAACCATCATAAGCGCTTCTCAGTAAAAAACTTCTATCCAATTTCTGTTTGAGTAAGTGTTTACTATCCAGTCAGATGTTACTTTTGAATTCTCAACATTTGTAGGACTTACGCAAAGAAACCGAGTTTTTAGAATAAATCGTTGTTTTTAACAATTAACATTGAGGAAAAAACCCGGTTTCTGGGTTCGCCTGTGTAAGTCCTGATTTATAACAAAACAATCAATTTCTGTTGCCTCTTCTATAGAACTAGCATTTATAACGTACTTCAAAAGTTCTTTCTCTTTTGAGGTGTGAAATCGATTATCTAAATGTTGTAACCCAAACTATTTTTGGTTTTTCTACACTTAAGATAATCGATTTTAGTTTCTGTACTGGTAAGCTTTTTGTTTAACTATTACTTGACTTTTCGGTTTTTTATAATTCCTCCTAGATATTTTAATTTCCTTTCTTCAAGTTTTTGCACAAATGTTATCAAAATAATTAGGTCTAAAACCCCGCCTTTTAAGGCGAAATGTTTTTGGAGCGGGGCTCAAATCCCCATTACAAAAATAACTTCTGTAGGGGCGATTCGCGAATCGCCCCTACGACTCCTGACTCCTAATTAGCACTAAAATCTTACAACTTAAATAGAATTGCTATCTTTATTTCAGAAATCTAAAGCTAAAGCTCCTTGGTAGAAAATGAAACTAAACAACCAAGCTAAAGTTAATGGAAATACCAAAGAAAGTAAAGAAAACTTCCATGATTTTGCCTCTTTAAACAAAGTTGCTAAAGTAGATAAACATGGAGTATAAAGTAAACAAAAAATACAAAAACTATATCCTTGAATAAAGCTAACTGTCTCAGTAATATTGCTACTAACATTTTGTTCGCTCATGCTGTAAATAACTGCTAAAGAACTGATAACAATTTCCTTAGCAATAAATCCAAAAAATAAGGATAATGTTAAATAAGGATTGATACCAATAGGCTCCATAATAGGACTCATAAATTGACCAATTTGACCGCCTATTGTATCTAATCCTGTTGCCCCTGGAGGTAAACTTGTGAGTATCCAAACTGCAATACAACCAACAGTAATAAAACCAGATGCTCTAGCTAAAAATTCTCTGACTTCTCCCCAACTTCTTAGAAAAATTTGTTTAAATGTAGGCAAACGATAAGGTGGTAGCTCTAAAATGAAAGGTTCTTCATTTTTATATACTCCTTGAAATAATGCTGCGGTGATAATAGCAACCATAAAACTGAGGATATATAGAGAGAATAAAACTATCGCTCCATTACCATTAGGAAATACTGCTGCAATGATAAATACAAATACTTGCAGTCGTGCCGAACATAAACCAAAAGGAATAATTAACATGGTTAATAGTCGTAAAGCACGCGATCGCATGACCCTAGTTCCCATTAATGCCGGAACGTTACAACCAAACCCCATTATGTGCAGTACAAAGCTACGTCCATCTAAACCTAATCTTGCCATAAAGGCATCCATTAAATAAGCGGAACGTGATAGATAACCACTATCTTCTAACAGTGCCATAATTATAAAAAATACGATAATTAATGGTACAAAAGAAGCAACTGTAGTTACCCCTGCCCAAAGTCCATTAATTAGAAAGTTTTGAAGTAGCTGTGGCAAAGGTTGAACTAGAGGTTCAACAATTGATGATTCTATCGAATCAACTACAATTTCGAGAAAGTCTATTGAAGGAAGTCCGATATTCCAAACTGCCCAAAAAATTAAGAACATTCCCAGGAAAAATAAAGGTAAACCCCAGACAGGATGAAGCAGAATTTTATCGACTTGAGCTGTGAAATTTGTTGCCATTTCGGAAGGCATAACCACAGTTCCATCTAAAACAGCATCTATTTGACTAATAGAAATATTTTCCTCTGTTTCTAAAATCTCTAATTTGACTGAATTTTTACTCTCTTTTAACTGTTCAGAAATTGCCATGTATGCCTTCATATATCCTTTGCCATATTTAGCGCTTATTAACAATACTGGCATTTCCAAACGTTGAGATAATTCTTCCGTATCTATTTTAATCCCATATTGTTTAGCTTCATCTGACATATTGAGCATCAAAACTGCTGGAAAACCCAAAGCTTTTACCTGTAGTGGCAACACAATTTGACTATCAATTTGTGAGGCATTAATAACTACTATTATTAAGTCAACAGAATTATTTTCCAGGAATTTTTGAACAACTTTTTCATCTTCCGAAAAACCATTGAAATTATAAACTCCTGGTAAGTCTACAAATTGTGTTATTTCGTTATTTATTTTGACCTCAGCTTGCAAGATATCGACTGTTATTCCCGGCCAATTTCCGACATGAGCAGAAACTCCGGTAATGCGATTAAAAAATGTGGATTTTCCTGTATTTGGCATCCCTATTAAAGCAACTCTTTTTGTTGCATTAGTAGATGATTTAGAGATTGTTGTTGTATTGTTATGACTTGTCATTTCAGTTATCAGTTATCAGTATTTACTACTGAAGTAGAAGGTTAAAAATACTAAATTTTATTTTTTTATTCCCTAGTAATCCTAGATAGGTTCTAAGATTTTATCTAACTGGGTTTGGTCTCCTTTCCCCAAACAAAAATCGGATAAAAACTATAGCAATTCACCCTTATGTTCTAACATTTTATTGTAGGAGTTTGGCCTCCTTTCCTCAAACAAAAATCGGATAAAAATTATAGTAATTCACCCTTATGTTCTAACATTTTATTGTAGAAGGTTTGGTTTCCTTTCCCCAAACAAAAATCGGATAAAAACTATAACAATCCGCTTTTATGTTCTAAGATTTTATCTAAGGGGGTTTGGTCTCCTTTCTCCAAGGGAAAATCGGATAAAAATTATAGTAATCCGCCCTTATGTTCTAACATTTTATTAGAGGAGTTTAGTCTCCTTTCCCCAAACAAAAATCGGATAAAAATTATAACAATCCGCTCATTTCATTTTAGACATTTCCAATAATAAAAAATTAAATCAATTATAGGTACAAATATTAACGTTCGGATGTTTAATATTTTACTATCCACACCTTGTAGATCGTTTGTCCGAAATATGCTGTAACTAATAAAATAATAGAAATTAATATTAATAATGATATAGTTTTAACTTGTTCCATTAACTCTATTACAGACTTGGGAATCATTTGAGAACCTTCGTATAAATTTATTTCATCATTTCTATATGTTTTAATAACTATCATTTCTGCTTCATGGGGTCGGATAGCTATTTCTGTGGTTGCTCCAACTCGAATGTGCAATGGCCCATTAAATCTAGCTTTTCGTAAGACTTGCACTGATTTATCAGAAACTACTCCCATTGCTGCTAGTCTCTGAACAATTCCTTGTTCCCCATCAGTATTTATGACGCGATCGACTGTTGCTATTTGTCCTACTTCTAAATCGGCTACATTCATTTGGATTATCTCTGATGCTATTTTTAAACCTAGTTTGTCAACGTCTATAAAACTCATTTGCTATCTTTTATATTGATTTTCCTTCCTACAACATTAGCGATATAGCAGTCGTACTTGCTCTACCTTTCATGTCAGCTCTGGCCACCGAAACCCGTTTCATGTGGCGCAGCGTTTCATGTTGGCTATACTTTTTTGTTGAATAAAAAATCATGTCTAGGGGCGAACGACGCCATCTAAACTTTATAGTATCACAAAAATTTTGAGGAGACAACCGAAATTTCTTTGGCGCGCGGATTTTTTTAGGGGCTTCATAAAATGAAAATGTTGGAAGTTTGCCACTGAGGGATGGAGAGAAAAATTTAATCAGGCGATCGCAAGCATTTATTAGAAGCTCCAGAAAATGACAAGATTTCTGATGTTTCCCTGAGATTAATTCCTTGATCTCTGATTTTCCTTAGAATCAGGAAATTTAGTTGAATAAAAAGTCATTTGCATGGGCGAACGACCCCATCTAAACTTTATAGTATCACAAAAATTCTGAGGAGACAACCGAAATTCCTTTGGCGCGAGGATTTTTTTTTATGAGCTTCATAAAATGAAAATATTGGCGATTTTCTACTGAAGGATGGATAGAAAAATTTAATCAGGCAAGCACAAGCATTTATTAGAAGCTCCAGAAAATGACAAGATTTCTGATGTTTCCCTGAGATTAATTCCTTGATCTCTGATTTTCCTTAGAATCAGGAAATTTAGTTGAATAAAAAGTCATGTGCATGGGCGAACGATGCAATCTAAACTTTATGATATCACAAAAATTCTGAGGAGACAACCAAAATTCCTTTGGCGCGCGGATTTTTTTAGGAGCTTTATAAAATGAAAATGTAGGGCATTTGCCACTGAGGGATGGATAGAAAAATTTAATCAGGCAAGCACAAGCATTTATTAGAGCTAATGAAAATGACAAGATTTCTGATATTTTTCCCTGAGAAAAATTCCTTGATATCTGATAGTTGATACAAGTGCAATAAGTGTAGGTTGGGTTGAAGTAAGAAACCCAACAATAATCTTTTTCCCCTACTCCCTACTCCCTACTCCCTACTCCCTAAAAAGAGATAGAAAAATCACTAACCCAACCTCGTTGCACAAACAATGGAAGTAACGAACCAACATCAACTTGAGGCTCAACATCAACGAGTTTTTCACAGATAATTTCAAATGGATAATTTCCTTGAAAAGCAGTTAATAATTCCCATTCTTCATCATTAGGTAAATCAATTCGCATATCATAATTTTGTCGCCACAAAAATATTTTTACCCCACCCTCATCTAAACTTACTATCTCATTGCCTTGATAGTCAGGTTGATTGACTTGCCAAATTCGATGGATAGGATAAAGAGACTCTAAAAGCACGCTATTTTTAGGTATATAAAAAATTAAATCTCCCCATTTTTCTTGAGGAATTTCACCCAAAGCTTGAAAATCCAAACCCCTTGTATTTTCACCACAAAAAATTCGATGCCAATGCCATTCTAAACGCGCCACATCTGACAGATATGGTAAATGTTTTACTGGTTCAAAATTAGCCAGAAAATCTGGAAATTCTTCCCCATAATCTCCTAAATCTGGCGATAAACAAGGAAACTGATTAATAAATTTTAATGCAGTTGCATCAAAAAACTTTTCACCCACTAATTGAGAACAAACCGGATAAATTGAGGCTAATGTATTACTTAAATTTCCAACAACATTATTTTGGTAAATTGCCAAACTTTCCGCAGGTGTTAAATTATGCGGTGCTTTGATATGTTTACTTAATTCTTCGATGCTTAAATTATCTCTTTCGTAAACAGCTCGTAGAAATAAATTTTGTAGAGCGATCGCTTCCATTACCTTACATTTTATAATAATTTTTCAGCTTTATTTGCTTCTGCCATTTATGGTAAATGTTTTACTGGTTCAAAATTAGCCAGAAAATCTGGAAATTCTTCACCATAATCTCCTAAATCTGGCGATAAACAAGGAAACTGATTAATAAATTTTAATGCAGTTGCATCAAAAAACTTTTCACCCACTAATTGAGAACAAACCGGATAAATTGAGGCTAATGTATTACTTAAATTTCCAACAACATTATTTTGGTAAATTGCCAAACTTTCCGCAGGTGTTAAATTATGCGGTGCTTTGATATGTTTACTTAATTCTTCGATGCTTAAATTATCTCTTTCGTAAACAGCTCGTAGAAATAAATTTTGTAGAGCGATCGCTTCCATTACCTTACATTTTATAATAATTTTTCAGCTTTATTTGCTTCTGCCATTAATACTTCAAAACTGGGAATATCAGTATCCCATTCTATTAAAGTCGGTACAGCGCCAAACCTAATTAATGCTTCTTGATATAATTCCCAAACTGGAGGATGCACGGGATAACCGTGGGTATCTAATAGATAATTTTCCTTTTCTTCGTAACCTGCTAAATGAATTTCTTTGACTCTTGTTTTTGGAATACCATCCAGATAAATTAGAGGCTCAATTCCATTATTTATAGCATTAACATAAAGATTATTTACATCCAAAAGTAAGTAACAGTCTGCTTTTTTGAGCAATCCTTCAATAAACTCCCATTCTGACATACTTGAATCTGTAAAACTTAAGTATGGGGAGGGATTTTCAATCAAAATTTGCCTTCCTAAAAATTCTTGTACTTGCAGAATCCGGGATGCCACAAAATCCATTACCTCCTCTGTATAAACAAGAGGAATTAAATCATTAAGATAGTGATTATTCACAGATATCCAAGATAAATGTTCAGAAATTAAATCTGGTTCAACTTTTGCTGCTAAATTTTTTAAGCGAGTTAAATAATCTAAATTTAATGGATCTGTGGAACCCAGAGACATCCCTACTCCGTGGAGAGTAACTGGATAATCTTGACGAATTTTTTCTAAATGAAATATTGGTAAACCACCCGCACAAAAATAATTATCTGATAAAACTTCAAACCAATTTACTTTCGGTTTTTGACTAAGGATATATTGATAATGTACAGAACGTAAACCAATGCCTGCCCCTTGAATTGAGCGTGAATTAATGTAGGGAATATTTTGATTTGTTTGCCACTTATAACTAATCTCAAGTTCTAATTTTTTAGATTGTAAGTCGGTTGTCATTTCAGTTATCATACTAAATCCGGTTTACCGAAAAAATCAGGTTTAAAGCCTCTCCTTGAAAGGAGAAAAAAAATTATTTTTAACCAATCTTTCTATTACAGAAGAGGTAATTATTAATTATTAATTGTTAATTCTTGAAAAAGAACCTTTATTCTGAAGGTAAGGCATAAGGCATAAGGCAGAAGGTTTAGAAAAGAACTTTAAAAACGTGGTGCATGATAACCGGATTTGGTATCAGTTATAAGTTATCAATACCTCCTAGTTCAGTAGAAGGTAATGATAACTAAAGTTTCTTCTTTTCATCACCTTAAAAAAGGAACCTATTGACCTGATTTTTTTGGTCATAAGCTGTTTTTCTGAAAAAGGATATAGCATTTTTTAATCTTTAAGCTAATTTGATGGCAAATAGAAATAAAGAAAGAGGTATTTCTTATATAAAAATTTTTCTCTTCTTGATTCTATTAACCTTAAATCACAGCTTTATTCCAAAATGCCATAACTTTTGTCAAAATAACTTCAATTTTTAGCTAATATCTAATATGTAGTGAGCTTATTTATTTTATTTTGGTTTCTTAACAGTTCCACCAACAATCTTCTCGCAAGTACCTTCAGGAACCGCAACCCACTCTTCTGGATCTCCATCTTTTGTAGCTTTACCTGCACAGTCATGTTTGCTAGTACCACAATCATTTTTACCTGCTTTAGCAATACCAGCACATTTTTCCATACCTTCTTCTAGAGCAAGAGCTTCCTGACTATTGCCTAAAGTAGCAATACCAACAGCTAATACACCAGTCATAGCAGTAGCTAAAGCTAACTTTTTGTTGATGTTTTTCATAATTTTTTATGCTCCAATTAATCAATTTCAATCTTCTGGAATAAAGTATCTACAATTGATATTAAAACAGTCTTTGAAAAATCTGAGACTTAGCTGAGAAACTGGTAAATAGTTGGTGAGTATTTTTGATCGTTATAATTGGTATTTTTCTCTCGCCCTATGTGTCATTTCAGTTATCAGTTATCAGCTTATAATAGACACTTTAAAACTTGTCATGGCCAAGGAATAACCGGGTAGCATCTTTAGTAATTCCCACATTGCTGAAATACAAAATTATCAGTTTGAGGGAATCAGGAAGAGGAAAGAAAAAATATAAGTATACCTCATGCTTAGTCAAAAATGCTATAGGATCTTAGTAATTAATTTTTAGTCAACAATTATCCGTAAAATTATGCAACTTCAAACTATTTGGCAAATCGGCAGTAATAACCCAGAAAATCCCAATAATCTAGATACTATTCGTCAATGGTGGGAAGCTCTAGAAGGAAAAGAAGTTACCTGGCGACAACGACTAATTCCTGATAGTGGAGATATTTCAGAACTTGATTGGGAACCACAAAGATTTGATGAAATATTTCCTATTTCTCAACCAGAAATTCGTGGCATTACTCTTTATTGGAAGAAACCTAATTCTCCAACAGAAAGTAATACAACTGTGCAAAAGTTAGCACTACATCATACTCGTCAGGAATTATATATTTTTCCACAATCTCAACAAAAATTGGTAATTCGAGTTGCATTACCAAAAGTTAAATATCAAAGAATTGAACTGAATAATCATGAAGTTTTTGTAGAAAATAATATTCTGTTATTTCAGGATGCCAAGCAGTTATTAGAAGTACAAGTTAAATTAACTTCTGAACAGTTGAATCAATTAAAGGAAAAACTGAAATAGATACAAAATATTTTACTTTTGTAAGGCATATCCATCGCAGGCAAGATGTCCGCACTGGGAATATTTAATTGTTAATATAGTAATCAGAAATGAGATGTGAGAAAAAAAATAGGGGTTTGGTCTCCTTTCCCCAAGCGCTAAGGGATTTGGAAACCAAACCCCTACGATAAAATTTTACAACCTATGCGCGGATTGCTATATCTATACTTAAATAGATAGAGCAGATTCCACTTTTATGAGGCACATCTATCGCGGAAAAGATGTCCGCAATAGGGAATATTTAATTGTTAATATTTGTACTTCATATATTTGGAATATGCTGTATCTCCTGAAAAGAGGGAGTAGGGAAAAATAATTGATTATTAACAAGATAATTTAACTGCTTCCATAGAGGTTTTGTTATTTACAACCCACATTCGGCACCTCAACTTTTAACGTTAAAAGTAATATAAGAATTGGTAGCTTGATAAATATTTATACTGTATCAATCATCTTGATTTACTTTGTCATTCTGTGAAGCTCCTAAAAAAATCGGCGCGTCGAAGAATTTTCCCTTCCATTTTCACAATTTTTGTGATAAGTTAAATATTAACTGGGGTAATTCGCCTATATGCATGACTTTTTATTCAACAAAGATTTTTTGGTAAGGGGCGATAGAACTCCGTTCCGCTCCGCGAACGCTCATATTTAGGGTTTGCTGAAAAAAGCAGAGTAGGGGAGTGTGGGAAGTGTGGGAAGTGTGGGAAGTGTGGGGAGGGTGGGAAGAGAAAGAAATTAGGAGGAATAATTGTGAAAGTAATTTTTCTATCTTTGGTCTTCCTAAAATCCTAACTTTTTGGTAATTATATTGGGAAAAGCTGCACTTTTTCGGGATTTAAAAAGGCTATAACCTTTATCTATAAAGACTGTGATATTTATTCAGCAAACCCTATTTAGGAATTTTTCCTATCACTCCTGACTCCTGAATTTATACTAAATTGTATAGCGCGGAATGTAGATTACAAAATCTCCTCTTTTTCTGCTATATAACTTATGCAAAGAAACAAACAAACCTGGTTTCTCAGTTTTGCGTAAGTCCTGATGCTAATTATTTTTTATGTCCTATCAAATGATTGAACTGAACGTAATGTGGGGAGCTAATTTTTAACATCTTTTCTGGAGTATCGTGGATATTAGCTTTAGATTCATATCGTGTTTTACTCTTAGGTATTTTGATATTCTTAAAACTGACAAAACGGTATTTGTAATCATCAAGAAAATCTTCTTTCTCCCAAAATGATTTACCAATTGCCTGACAATATTCAACAAAACATTTTGCCCCTTTTAGTTGCTGGATAATCTCTTTCTCTTTAGATGTCTTTTTTCCTCCCTTCATTTCAATACAGACGATAAATTTTTCTGCTTTGCTAATATTAGCAATAATGACAAAATCTGCACGTTTACATTCACCGCGACTTCCCTGGAAAATTTCTTTTGGTACGCTAAAAGTATCGACTTTAATCACAATAACTTTTTGATCATCCGGCATTCCATGAATAGTTACACTGTAGTTATCAGATTCTTCTTTAAGTTCTACAATATTTTTCTGATATTTAGATTCTAATTTTTCTATAGCTGTCGGTTGAATCATCTTTTTAAGGATAAAAATATCAGAATCAACCATCAATCTTCACCCCAGACTATTGCTTCCTGAATTCGATTCATTTTTTCAATAGTTGTATCAAAACTACGAGCTTCAATACCCATTTCCGGGTCAATATTTGCTAGAGTTAAAGTCTGGCATTTAGTTTTTCTTTGATTACCTTCTCGCTGAATGTATTTTTCTTCAGCAATGTACACCTTAATCTTTTCAGCAGATATTAATTCTTCTGTTTGATAACCCTCTTCCTCGGCAATGCGCTTAAGATGAGGTTTATCGTGATTCAGCATAATTAGTGTATTTAATTCTTTGATAATGTAATCGCTATGGGTAGTAATAAAAACCTTAATTCCCAAATTAATAAGTCGAGCAAATAGTCGAGCAACACGACGCTGGTTTTCGGGATGTAGATTTAACTCAGGTTCGTCTACCATCAGTAAGTCGCCAAGTTGAGCTTCGTGCTTTAGATAAAAACCAATATCTAGTAAAGAACGCACCGCACTAGAACTTTCCCACATAGATAGTCTGACTTGTTCCCCTTGTGGCAAATAATAGAGTTCGTCATTGGAAGTAACTCGATACTCACCTCCAATAATATCGGCGAAATCATTCAAAACTTCAGGATGCTCATTATAAAGAAAACTACGCTTTTTGGAAATTCTCTCTAGTTCTCTTGTAAAGTCTACATTTTTTCCAACTGGAAATGGATAATCTTGATATCCTCTCAATAAAAGTTCTCTTGGATCGATATCATAGTCTGTCTGACTCATTTCTTTAAGCAAAAGGTTGTGGGAAAAATTTAACTCTTTACGAAAAATAGCAGCACCTGTTCTTTCTGCACTAGCAACAAAAGGTTTAGGAAAAAGTTGAGAAAAAATAATTTTTTTGAGAGCATCTGCAACAATCTCCTTAAGAACCTTAGTAGGAATTTTAACTTTTTTTTGTTGAACTAGAAGAATCACAACTAATTCTGTACTATCATCATTTTTAGTAAGTGAAAAAATCCCACCACTTGGCAAACTGATTTCGTACTCAAATTTCCTCTTCAAATTAATGTCATTTACATCAAAAATTACATCAAATTTTGTTTGTTTGAACTTTTCAGGTGCTGCTGCAAAAATATTTGGTAATTTCTTGGTATATTCTTGACAACCTTTAGTAACGATTTTTTGACTCTGTTTAATGTATTCTTGTATGTCAATATGAATCACACCTTCAGCAAATAATTGCTGAATTCTATCGTCGATATCAATAGAAAGTATCCTTTCCCAAGTAAACAAAAACCCAAATAAAGCATAAGCAGCATAAGTCTTGCCAGTATTGTTACTTCCACAAATAATTGTCAGATCGGCAAGGGTAAATTCAGCTTGCTTTAATACGCCAAGATTTTGGATTTTAATTTTCATTCTTTACAATTCCTCAAATGGTTATTAGCTCCAAATGCAACAGGAAAACCTCGATCGCTCCTAGATTTATAACTTTTTAATCTAAATACTTTTCCCTGTTTAAATACAGATAAAGGCAAGTGCTTTTTCAAACCTAAAAAAGTACCAGTTTTTCAGTTCCTACAACAGCAAAAAATTAGTATTTTGAGGAGACAAGATTAACTCTCCCAACTCTCCCCATCTTCCCCACACTCTGCTTTTTTCAGCAAACCCTAAATATACTCCCACTCATTAAAAGTAGCACCTTGACCACATTGTTGTTGATTTTCATCTAGAAGATTCCAGACAATAGTATTTGAAATCAAAAACCGTTTGCCTTTGCTGGAAATACGAATCCCCCGATAATCACTAATATATCCTTGAGTTTTTGCCTGGTTCAGTAATAGTTCGCGATCTTCGTGTTCTGAAGGTTGTACTGTCTTACGAGATGGAGTACAAATGAACTGCTCCCAACTCATTTCCCACAAATCCAACGCTTGCTGATTACCATAATTGAAGATCGGGTTTTCTTCCATACCATGAGAAGCAATAACAAATGGTGCTTCCCATAATGCTTGAGCCATAAATTCCCGCGTTCCATCTATATCCAGTAGAGATTTACCAGTCCAATATTTATAACTCAATAACAGTCTTTGAGTATGGCGAATTATAGTTTCTTGTTTCCAGGGATATAAGATATTTTCAGTCATTGATGATTTTTCAACAGTTAATCATCAAAAATTCTATCTTGACTTTTTACCCTTTTCAAGGGAAGACTATTTCATTATGAAATAATTTCTGAAAAAAGCTGTAGAGGTTTGGTTTGTAAATCCCATTTTGGTGCTTGGTTTAGAGACAAAATCCCCACAATAAAATGTGACAAACTATTTAAGATAGCTATATATTTCAGTCTCAAAAATTTCTCGGTTTTTTGAAGATTAATTTTCCTAGTATTATCTGGCTAAATTTACTCTCTATAAATCACTCAAAAAAATAGTTGAACAAGACCAAAATTCAATCATAAAAATCAAAAATCTGGTGCAGAGCATAAGAGATATAAAATATTTTCAGTCATTGATGATTTTTCAACAGTTAATCATCAAGAATTCTATCTTGACTTTTTACCTTTGAAAAGAGAAGACTATTTTATTA
>NZ_JAAHHT010000087.1:0-14707 GCF_010672085.1 Okeania sp. SIO3I5 | reverse complement strand
AATCAAAAATCTGGTGCAGAGCATAAGAGATATAAAATATTTTCAGTCATTGATGATTTTTCAACAGTTAATCATCAAGAATTCTATCTTGACTTTTTACCTTTGAAAAGAGAAGACTATTTTATTATCAAATAATTTCTGAAAAAAGCTGTAGAAGTTGAGTTTTCCAATCCCATTTTGGTGATTAGTTTAGAGACAAAATCCTACAATAAAATGTGACAACCTATTTCAGATTTCCATATATTTCACTCTCAAAAAATTCTCGGTTTTTTGAAGATTAATTTTCCTAGTATTATCTGGCTAAATGTACTCTCTATAAATCACTCAAAAAAAAGGTTTAACAAGACCAAATTTCAATCATAACAATCAAAAATCTGGTGCATCTCAATATTTGCAAAAATACTTTTTTCTACTCCCTATTTCCAGTTAATTTTTGCTTAAAAGCGATATTTTTTTGATTTATTAAAATTGAGATGCACCCAAAAAATAATCGTAATTATTCAGAGATTAGCAGTAAAATAGAGCGCAAATAATCAATAATTTTTCTAAATTTCAAGGAGCATAATTTGGCAGTAAATTTTAATTCTCTCGGAATTTATCAATTGCTTTCACCCGAAAATCAAGGTATAAAGCCTATCCTTTTAAGGATAAAAAAAGTGGTAGGATATTTCCTGATATTCAATCAAGAACGGTTTTAACCAGAGGTAATTATCAATTATAAATTATAAATTATCAATTAATGAAGTCTCCCTCTCTAGCTAATAGCTGAATTCTGAAAAATAATCTATTTCACATTTAATTAGGGATTTCTGATTAAATTGGGAAGCATTGATAACTTAAACTTCAAGGCTTTTTCTGGTCAAAAAAAGTGTCAAAAAATTACTAAATTAATCTTGAAAACTTGGGATTTTTCGGAGCAAAAATTGGAAAAATGTAGAAAAATTAACGCCTGTAACTATTGCCTATTCCTAATTCCCAATTCCCTGCCTTCACCAACACACTTTTTCAGCAAACCCTAATTAAACTTAACTACTTAATTCTTACATCTGGGTTAAAATTTATCTCGTGTATTTCTTATTCTTGTTGCTTTTTTATAGCTATAAGAAATGATGCGTGAAAAAAAACTGTAGGGGTTTGCTCTTTTCATCTCATTTTCCCCCTTGGGTTTAGAGACCAAACCTCTACGATAAAATGTTACAACCTATTTAGAATTGCTATATATCCAAAATAAAATGAATAGTTTAGATAAAAAATTTAAAACATTAGTAGATTTATTACAAAACAGAGCTATCCAAAACCCCCAACAAATAGGTTATAGCTTCTTAATAGATGGAGAAACAGACAAAATTAGCCTTACCTATCAACAACTAGAAAAACGTTCACGAGCGATCGCTGCCTACCTCCAATCAGTATGTCCACCAGGAGAAGTTGCCCTACTCCTATATCAACCGGGACTAGAATATATTACGGCCTTCTTTGGATGTCTCTATGCCGGAATTATCGCAGTTCCCGCCTACCCCCCCAGACCAAATCGTTCCCTGGAACGTATCCAAGCAATTATTAGAGATAGTAAGGCCAAAATAGCTCTAACAACTAAATCTATCATCTCCAGCCTAGAACGTCGTGTCTCAGAAACCCCAGAATTAGATAATTTAGGTTGGTTAGCCACTGACCATATTCCCGACAATGTTGCCGAGAAATGGCAAGAACCCAATATTAATCAGGACACCCTCGCCTTTCTCCAATATACTTCCGGTTCCACAGCCACACCAAAAGGCGTAATGATTACTCATCAAAACCTTGTGCATAATTCCGGTCTGATTCATCAATGTTTTGGACATTCTCCCCAAAGTAAAGGAGTAATCTGGCTACCTCCCTATCACGACATGGGTTTAATCGGTGGAATATTGCAACCCTTGTATGGAGGCTTCCCTGTCATCCTTATGTCTCCCCTAATGTTCCTCCAAAGTCCGGTGCGCTGGTTACAAGCTATTTCTCGATACCAAGGCACTACCAGTGGCGGGCCAAACTTTGCTTATGATTTATGTGTTCGTAAAATTAAACCGGAACAGATACAAACCTTAGATCTAAGTAGTTGGGAAGTAGCTTTTAATGGTGCAGAACCCATTAGTGCCGAAGTTTTAGAACGGTTTACTAATACCTTTTCTGTCTGTGGTTTTCGCCGGGAAGCTTTTTATCCTTGCTATGGGATGGCAGAGGCAACCCTAATTATTTCTGGGGGTAATAAACTTTCTCCACCAGTAGAAACTACTATTGAGACAACCGCATTAGAACAAAACCAGATCGTCTTAGTTTCTCCAAAAGAAGGAACAAAAAAATTAGTAGGTTGTGGTCAAACTTTACCAGAGCAACAGATTAAAATTGTTCATCCAGAAAAATTAACTCTTTGTGCGGAGGGAGAGGTAGGAGAAATTTGGGTATCAGGACCAAGTATTGCTCAGGGTTATTGGCACAAACCAGAGGAAACGAAGCAGACTTTTGAGGCTTATTTAGCTGAAGCACCCCGAAAAGAGCCATTTATGAGAACTGGAGATTTAGGGTTTCTGGAGGGTGGGGAATTATTTGTGACTGGTCGTCTCAAGGATGTAATTATTATTAATGGTCGGAATCATTACCCTCAAGATATTGAATGGACAGTCGAACAAAGTCATCCACTAATTAGACCAGGTTGTATTGCTAGCTTTTCTGTAGAGGTAGAAGGAGAAGAACGTTTAGTAGTAGTAGCTGAGGTAGAACGTAATTTTCGTCAACTGCTTCGTGGAATTCAAAATTCAAAACTCAAAACTCAAAATTCAAATTACACTGATGAATCTGTTAGTTCGGTAGCGGTTGGTTTGTTTAGTCAGCGTAATGGTAAGTCTAATAGGGAAAATTTTGATAATTCTCAGGAATTAATTAAATCTATCCAACGGTCTGTCTCAAGAAATCACGATTTACAAATTTATCAAATATTGTTGCTTAAACCAGGAGCTATTCCCAAAACTTCTAGTGGAAAAGTTCAACGTTATGCTTGTCGCGAAGGCTTTTTAGCCGGAACTTTACAGATATTTGAATAAGGAAGAAGCAAGAAAAACAGTGTCTCTCAGATACGTTTAAAGCATTAAAATTGAAATGCAGAGGAAAAGTTTTGCTGGCTTTACCAAGTAACAATTTTTGATGGGATGGATGTCTTCTCTGGCTAGGCATCCTTGACTGTTCAGAGCTAACAAATGACTTAGCTATATATGATTAATACTATTTTTTATACACCTGAAAATAGAAGTTAAGGTTAACCGAACCAGACTTTACTAAATACCGTAACATAATCCGGAAGTAACCCATCTATCGAGCACTGACCTTATACTGTGATGCTTCTGATGAGGGGAACTAAGAATAGCTTTTGGTTGATTACATGAATAAAAAGTCAAGTTTTTAATTATAGGATATGGAATGTGGTTATGTAGTACAGGATAAATATAATAGAAATACAGAGTATAATAGTTTCTAATAACAGATTGTAATCTGCAATTAAAATTTTACAAAAAGGAGGTTGACATTTAACTAAAAGTTTGTTAGAGTAGGGTTTAGGTATCTAATACTATTTAAGAGGAAACAAAAGCACCATAGTTTACCAGACCCAGTGCTTTTGTACCTTATTCAATTACCTTTTACGGCTTATTTGTTGGTTTTTCCGCCATGTCTCCTTATAAAGCCAAACGAACAAAGTTATGACTTTTTAGACATAGCTATAAATTACTCTCATCATAGCAATTCTGTAGATGAGTGTCAACTGCTTTTGTCAATTATTAATTAACTCTTGGCGTAGAAACCCACATTGTTTGCTGTGAAAGAATTGCAAAAATTTGTGGAGTTATTTTATGAACAATTTTTTGACCATTGTGACCTTTGCTACAGCACTCTTGTTTTTTGTAAACCAACTCTTATACCTTATAAATCAGTTAATAGTCCTATCGGGAACTAATTGAAAGGTAAGAAAAACGATGAGGAGGAGAGAGATTAAAATCTTAGCTGGAAGAGTAATAGTTGACCAAAAACAATTTACCATTTCTTAAATCAAGTTTGACAGCTTAAAAATTTCTGTCGGGTAATTAATGCTGAAAGCTTCCTCAATATCAGAGGAAGTTTTTTTTTGCCCACTATGTAATATGTTTCGTGACAACAGAACCGTAAAATGAACAATTAATATCCAATAATTGTTATCTAGATATGGCCTACGCTCCCGCCCTGCACCCTACGCTCGGTTAAAAATTTTAGGAATCGAAGTAGCCAGATACGAGAACTACAAAGCATTTGTAACTCCAGAACAATCTGATAACTTCTCCCTTCTCCCTTCTCCCTTCTCCCTTCTCCCTTCTCCCTTCTCCCTTCTCCCTTCCTACTTCGTATAAGATCATGGCACAATAACCATCATGCCTTCCCCAGTCTTTTTTTTGGGGTGGTCAATCAGTTGAAATAGTTAGCTATTTCAGGTAATTGTTACAACTCAAAAGTTGCTCTCCATAACTCAGAAATTTGATTTCTGATTTTCTAGAGGGACTTTTTGACCCTAATTATGTGCCATTGCCTATTAAGCTACTAGAAAAAACTGAGTGATAAATAATTTTAATGTGGTGCAGGAGTGAACAATGAAACTGTTGAACCAGCTTATGAATGAGCAAGACAGCCAACATCTGTCTTTAGTGAAAAACGATCAAGACCCTGCCTTGCAAGTCCCAGAATTATCTCCAGTCAGAGACAATATTAAGTCGTGGTTGGTGTCCCAATTAGCTGAACGGCTAGAAGTTGATACTAATGAAATAGATATTGAGCGGGATTTTACTGATTATGGTCTTAACTCAATTGAAGTGGTCAACCTCTCTGGAGAATTAGAAAATCTTCTGGGTCGGCGATTGCCTCCTACCCTTTTGTTGGATTATCCCACTATTGAGTCCTTAGCTGAATATTTGGTGGAGGATACCTCCGAGGATACCAGGCCAAATATTCACAAAAAATTAGAAGATGAGGTTGAGGTCTCAACTTCTAATCCAACTACGGAAACTGAAGAAATTCCTCTAGAATATTATAACTTTGACCTCTATCCAGAATATTTACAACTGCAAAAAAAATTAGCAGATATTAATTCTACTGGTCTTGGTAATCCTTTCTTTATACCTCAAGAACAGATTAATAATAATACTACAGTTATTGGTGGTAGGGAACTGATTAATTATGCCACCTATAATTATTTGGGTATGTGTGGCGATCCTTTTGTATCTAATGCTGCGAAGGAAGCAATTAATCATTATGGTACTTCCGTTTCTGCTAGTAGGTTATTATCAGGAGAAAAGCCATTACATCAGGAATTAGAAAGAGAAATTGCTGATTTTATTGGTGTAGAAGATAGTATTCTTTATGTTGGAGGTCACGCTACTAATGTAACTACTATTAGTCATTTGTTCGGACAAAATGATTTAATTCTCCATGACTCTTTAAGTCACAATAGTATTTTCCAAGGTTGTTTATTATCAGGAGCAACTATTATTGCTTTTCCTCACAATGACTGGGAAGCTTTAGAGAGATTACTGCGCGATCGCCGTCATCGTTATAAGCGGGTACTTATTGCTATAGAAGGTGTGTATAGTACAGATGGTGATATTCCAGACTTACCAAAATTTATTGAGATTAAAAAACATTACAAAGCTTTTCTAATGGTAGATGAAGCTCACTCCATTGGTACTATTGGCAAAAATGGTCGTGGTATTAGTGAGTATTTTGGGATTAATCCTAATAATGTTGATATATGGATGGGTACTCTGAGTAAATCTTTTGCTAGTTGCGGTGGTTATATTGCTGGTAGTAAAGCATTAGTAGAATATCTTAAATATACTTCTCCAGGATTTGTTTATAGTGTAGGTATTTCCCCACCAGATACAGCGTCAGTATTAGCTGCTATTCGGTTGTTAAAGAAAGAACCGGAAAGAGTAGCAAGACTACAAGAAATGTCTCGACTATTTTTGCAGTGCGCTCGCGATCGAGGATTAAATACTGGAATGAGTAAAGATTCTCCAGTTATACCCATTATTGTAGGTGAATCTATTAAGTCGGTAATATTATCCCAAAATTTATTTAAGCGAGGGATTAATGTTCCGTTTATGTTTTACCCATCTGTACCACAAAATGCAGCTCGACTACGCTTTTTTATCACTTGTAATCATACAGAGGAGCAAATTCGCTTCACTATAGATGCTCTTGCTGAAGAGCTTAGTTTAATGGGTGTTTAATTAGCTATTAGCTTTCAGCTATCAGCTTTTTGAGTTTAACTTCCCTGGCGGGAAGTCCCGCGCTCTCCATCCCCCCTAACCCCCCGTGCATAGGGGGGGGGATCTCAGGGATGGGAAAGCCAGGGTCAACGGTTAGACCTCCACATGCTAAACGTTATAGTTACTAAATCTATAGAAAAATATTCCTAGACAAGTGTTTTAATTAAGTGTTACCTTAATGGGGTGTTAGCGTAGCTCCTCCGCAGGAGGCACTACAACACCACGCCAGTTGCTTGACTTTCGGGAAACCCGCCCAACGCACTGGCTTCTCTATCCCATTGCTAAAAGCGTTTGGGACTACTTTTCGTATCGGTGTTTAAACTTCCATTGACATGACTAATTGTATTTGACTCCATTTGAAGCTTTATAGAGTACTCTTTTCACTCGTTTACCACTAAATTTGTGTTTGACACCTTTTTGGTAAACTGGTAAGTCGTCCCAGTCTAAAAAACTAGCTTTCGATGTTATATTTCATTTAATTATTACTTTTATTCCTACTAATTTCGCTTTGTATTTTAGTTGTTCAATTAACTTAAAAAAAGGAATTTGGGCAAACAAACCTTTGATTGTTTTTTTGGCCAAGATTTATGCCTTGTTTCCTGCCTTGGATTATTTCCTATTACTAAAATTCCTATCTCCGAGCCTATCAGATGATTAATAATATACCTGCTAGTTTTATGCAGATAATCATCAATCTTTAAATTTCTTTTTGTCGATAATCTTTTGATTCGATTACTACTTTTAGTCTTCTTTAATTCTGACTGTAGTTTACCCTTCTTATAATTATAGAATTGATTAATTGATTTGACTGGTCTGCCGTTAATAATAAATGGTTGAAAACCTTTCTTATTTGATGTTACAGTAGCCAAATTATTCACTCCCAAATCTCGATTAAGCTACATGATATTTATACAAATCTAATTTAACTTCAATGGATTCGTAAACCACTTCTATCACATAGTAATTAAGCTTATTGTTTAATTCTCACTTGTTGCAGAGAATCATAATTTATTTTACTATCAAAAAGTGAGCTATTTTTTGATAGTAAAATCTTCTTATTTTTGACTAATTGAGGTTTGCTAATCGCCTGTTTTGTATAAACAAGAATATTCCTCTGATAACTGCTAACTAATAACTGAATGACTACAGAGCGTTAGCACCACCCACAACCTCAAGCAATTCTTGAGTAATAGCAGCTTGTCGAGCTTTATTATAAGAAAGAGTTAATGTACCAGCTAATTCACTAGCATTATCACTAGCATTACTCATTGCAGTCATCCGAGATGCTAACTCACTAGCAGATGATTCTTGCCACGCTCTCAATAACTGGTTAGTCAAAAATAACGGCAACAGAGCATCCAAAATTTGAGTTGGATCTTGCTCAAAAATCATGTCGCGGGGTAAACTTTTCACAGGTGCAGAGACAGTTTCTCGTGATACTTCAAACTCACCATCTTTAGAAGTTAAACGGAAGATTTCATCATCCTGAACTTCTAAACCTTGAGGATCGAGAGGCAAGAGAGTTTGAATTACAGGTTTAGAGCTAATTAGTGAAATAAACTTAGTAAAAACTAACTCTACCCTATCTATTGAACCTGCCAGAAAACCTGCTAGCAGTTCATCAGCAACTACTGAAGCATTATCCGCAGTAGGAATTTTTTCAGGGTTATCATAAGTCTGTAAAATTGGAGCTTCTCTACGTTGAAAATATTGAATAGCTTTGCGTCCAATTAACACATATTGGCAATTAATTCCTTGTGCTGTCAGTTCACGCGCTCTAGTTTCTGCACGTTTAATAACATTAGTATTGTAACTACCACAAAGACCACGATTTCCAGAAATTACTAATAACGCAACTGTTTTGACTTCTCTTTGTTTGAGTAGGGGTAAGTCTACACTTTCAAATTGTAAACGTTCAGCTAACCCATATAAAACTTGAGCAAGGCGATCGGCGAAAGGTCTTGTCGCAGTTACTTGTTCTTGGGCACGACGCACTTTAGCTGCTGCCACTAGACGCATTGCTTCTGTAATTTTTTTCGTGTTTTTGATCGACTTGATGCGATCGCGAATAGCTTTTAAATTAGGCATTGTTTTTGTGTAGAAATAAGTAGGGTTTGCTGAAAAAGTCTTATGGTAGGGGTAGGAGTCAGGAGTCAGGAGTCAGGAGTCAGAATAAATGGGAATCATAGAGAATGTAGTTGTCAGAATTCCCCCTTAATTTAATTTCTCTATCCTGATCTGGTCAAAATCCTAACTTTTTTGAACCTTTTAGACCTAAAAGCTGGCACTTTTTTCGCCCCAAAAAGGCTAAAATATTTACTTGTAAAGGCTTTGAAAATTAATCAGCTAGCCTTAAGTAAGAAGTAAGAAGTAAGAAAAAAAAGCCTCAATGTTATTTTTTAAGACCTAAGCAGCGATTGACATACTCCCGACGCTCCTCTCCCCCCTTCCAAAGGGGGGTTAGGGGGGATGGAGATCCCGGGATTCTTCAGTCTGGGAGACCCTGACCGCAGTTTTAACAGAAGTGATGTCCTCCTCCTGTGTTGATAACAATCCAATTTAGAATAAGAGAGTTACTTTCAAGTATTTTTTTGGTAAACCTATTTATAAATAATCAGTGGCTAATTGTTTTTTTACCATTAACAACTAACCACTAACTATCTATAACCTAGGCAGCAAAAAATTTACTAAGCTGATACCAAGAATGTCTGCTTATACTCAGTAATACCCTCTTTTAAAATAGTTTGTGCTTCATCGGTAAGTACCTTTTCACTCTTGATGATTTCACCGAACTTAGGCTTACTATTGTTAAAGTAATCTAGTAAACCAGCAACAAACTTAGCCACTTTCTCCAGAGGAATATCATCTAAGTAACCATTAATACCAGCATAAATTGCTAGTACCTGTTCAGGAAGGGATCGAGGTGAGTTTTGAGGTTGCTTCAAAATCTCCCGTAAACGTTGACCTCGTGCTAGTTGGTTTTGAGTCGCTTTATCCAAGTCAGAAGCAAACTGAGAAAATGCTTCTAATTCAGCAAACTGAGCTAACTCTAACTTAATTTTACCAGCAACTTTTTTGATGGCTTTAGTTTGAGCAGCAGAACCCACCCTGGATACAGAAATACCAGCGTTCACCGCAGGACGGAAACCTGCGTTGAATAAGTCACTAGATAAGAATATCTGACCGTCAGTAATAGAAATTACATTAGTAGGAATATAAGCGGAAACGTCACCTGCTTGAGTTTCAATAATTGGTAGAGCAGTCATGCTACCTCCACCAAGTTTGTCATTGAGTTTAGCAGCTCTTTCTAAGAGACGGGAGTGGAGATAAAATACGTCTCCTGGATATGCTTCCCTACCTGGTGGACGACGTAATAGTAAGGATACCTGACGATAAGCTTGAGCTTGCTTGGAAAGGTCATCGTAGATTACCAGAGTAGCTTTCCCTTTGTACATGAAGTATTCAGCAATAGTCGCACCAGTGTAAGGAGCTAAGTATTGCAAAGTTGCAGGGTCACTAGCATTAGCTGCTACTATAACTGTATAATCCAGTGCGCCTTTTTCTTCCAGAGTACCCACTACCTGAGCAACTGTAGAAGCTTTTTGACCAATAGCTACATATACACAGACAACATCTTCGCCTTTTTGGTTAATGATAGTATCGATGGCGATCGCTGTTTTACCTGTTTGTCTGTCACCGATAATTAATTCCCGTTGACCTCTACCAATAGGAATCATCGAGTCGATCGCCGTAATACCTGTTTGCATAGGTTCATAAACAGAACGGCGATCGATAATTCCTGGAGCTGGTGATTCCAACAAGCGACTGTCGGTAGTTTGAATATCTCCTTTACCGTCAATTGGACGACCTAAGCCATCAACCACCCGTCCAATCAAGGCATCTCCCACTGGTACCTGGGCAATTCTACCTGTAGCGGTTACAGCAGAGCCTTCTTGAATTTCTCTACCTTCACCCATTAATACCGCACCTACGTTGTCCTCTTCTAGGTTTTGGGCAATACCAATAGTACCATCTGCGAACTCTACCAGTTCTCCAGCCATTACTTTGTCTAGCCCATAAATACGGGCAATACCGTCACCCACTTGGAGAACAGTACCAACATTAGATACTTTTACATCTTGGTTGTACCCTTCTATCTGGTCGCGAATAATTTTGCTAATTTCGTCAGGTCTGATTGCTACCATTTTCTTTTTCTGTTGTCAAGTTGTTTTACAAAAATTGAGCGAGCAGCGCCATAGTAATTTTCAGGGCGATTAGGAAATTCTCGCTCCTCTCAGATCTACTCACAGCCAGAATTGAATTTCTGAATTCTCAATTCTCAATTTTCAATTCAGAATTCTAAATTCAGATCTACTCACAGCCAGAATTGAATTTCTGAACTCTAAATTCTGAATTCTAAATTCTCTTATACTGCTTTGAGGCTATTGCCAATTCGGCGCAGTTGTCCTTGGAGACTAGAGTCAATTATCTGAGAACCTATTTTGATAATGACACCACCCAATAAACTTGAGTCGATTGTAGTTTCGATTTCTACTTCCCTTGCACCAGTCATTGATTTGACTCGTTCGCGGATTGTATTTTTTTGGTCTTCATTTAATTCTACTGTCGAGGTCACTTCTGCTAAAACAGTTTTATTCAGTTCCCGCAATAGTGCTAAGTATTGTTTTCCAATCTGTTCTAGAAAAATAATTCGACCTCTATCAATTAGCAGCATTAAAAAATTACGCATAAAAGGATCGACTTGCTCTCCCACCATGCGTTTTACCACTTCTTTTTTGTCCTCTGGCTTAATAACTGGATTTCCCATCAATTGCTTGAATTCTGGGGATTCATCCATAATATTAATTAGCCCACGCACATCTTCAGCAAATCTCTCAGTCAACTCTTTTGATTTAGCCAAAGACATCAGAGCTGCTGCGTAGGGTTCTACAATTTCACCAGCAATTATACTCATAATTGACCTCCTAATACCCCTATGCTACGATCTACCAATTGTCTCTGGGCATTTTCATCCAAAGTTTCTTTGAGTCGAGATTCTACTTGTGCCAATGCTTTAGATGCGACAATTGAGCGCAGTTGAGCAATTGCTTTATCTCTTTCAGTATCCATTTCTTGGTTAGCAGTAGCTTTCATTCGCTCCACATCTTGTTCTGCCTGAAGTTCAATTCTTTGTTTGACTTCCTGTGCCCTTGTTTCAGCAGTAGCTAGAATTTTTTGTGCTTCTGCTTGAGCTTGAGTCAAATTTTTTTCTTGCTCTGCTAATGCTGCTGCTGCTTTTTGTTGACGTTCTTCTGCTTCTTTGATTGCCTGTTCAATAGTAGCGCGTCTTTCTTTCAGGATTTTCCCGAGAAAGCCTGGCGCAAAATAGAGCAGAACTACAATTAGAATTCCCAAATTAATCAGGTTAGTGTCTAAAACATCTAGGTTTAGACCAAAACCTTCTTCGGCGCTAGCTTCTGTCGCTAGCCATAAAACATTGATCATGATATTCTGTGATAGTCAGCCGTTACCAATGGATAATTGATAATTGATAATTGATAATTAATCAATCTGGTTTAAAGCAACTCCAGTTAAGGAGAAAAAAAGTGCTAGCAGATTTCTCTATATCCAATTCCGTTACAGTTTTAACCAGAGGTAATTATCCATTATTCATTATCAATTAATAAAAAGCCTTTAATTATCTTGTTCTATCTTGAGCTTAGTGATAGGAATCGAAGCAAAGGTTAGAACATTATTGTTCAATTCTGAATTCTCAATTCTGAATAATTCTCAATTCTGAATTCTGAATTCTGAATGGAGTCGAAGCAAAGATTAGAACATTATTGTTCAATTCTGAATTCTCAATAAGGTTAGAACATTATTGTTCAATTCTGAATTCTCAATTCTGAATAATTCTCAATTCTGAATAATTCTCAATTCTGAATAATTCTCAATTCTGAATTCTGAATTCTGAATTCTAAATTCTAAATTCTAAATTCTAAATTCTGAATTTCCCTATCTAACCAATTCTGGTCCTAATAGTTTTTCTAGAATTTGGCGACTCAGAGAATCTACCTGTGCTTCTAACTGTTGCAAAGCTTCTTGCTTTTGCTGTTCTATTTCTTGAGCTGCTTGTTCTCTTTTGGCTTGGGCTTCTTGTTGAGCTTCAGCAATTTTTGCTGCTGCTATTGTCTGAGCTTCTGCTTGAGCTTCAGCAATAACAGCCTGAGATTTTTTACGGGTTTCTGCTAAGTCTTGCTCGTATTGTTCGGCTAATTGTTTAGCTTTTGCCAAACGTTCTTCTGCTTTTAATTGATTGTCGCGAATATAATCTGCACGAGAATCTATAGCTTTACCCAGAGGCTTATAAAAAATTTTGTCCAAGACAAAAGCCAGAAGTAGAAATTGAATTGCCATTAAGGGTAGAGTTGCATTGATGTCAAACAAACCACCCTCTTTTGCTACCTCTTCAACAGCTAGTAAAATTGTGCAATTTATCATTTTCTGTAATTTTTGGTGGTTCCCATAGTTTTTGAGTTAAAGATTTTAGATTTTCGACCTCCAAAATCAAAAATCTAAAATCCATACTTTCTATAGATTAGGGTTTTTATTTATCCTGCAAAGGGGTTAGCAAATAACAACACCAGTGATACAACTAGACCGTAAATTGTTAAAGCTTCCATAAATGCCAAGCTCAACAGTAATGTGCCTCGAATTTTTCCTTCTGCTTCTGGTTGACGAGCAATACCTTCTACAGCTTGACCTGCTGCATTTCCTTGACCAATTCCAGGACCAATAGCACCTAAACCTACAGCTAAAGCAGCAGCAACAACGGAAGCAGCAGCAATCAATGGATCCATAATAATTCTCTTTCCTTGTTTAATCTAAAGTACAAACTTGACGATTAGAAATATATTGATTACACTGTAGTGCAATCAACTACATAGATGAATTGATGTGATGATTGAAGTGGACTCTGAAACTGAACCAGTTCAAATTTCTTGCTCTTATCTCACATCACTCATCAACTTTGAATTTTACTTGTGACATCTCCAGGAGTTCTAATACCCTGGATTCTTCTTTTTGTGGGGACTTTTTACTCTACTATCTTTATTTAATAAGATGTGAATCAAGTAACTTTTCATCCCACTAACACATGAGAATATCAGATTTTGAGTTTTTTTTAGCAAGTTTTTTTTTACTGCCTACTTCATTCTCTTAGTCGTGATGTTCGCCGTGTTCTTCTAACGCTTCTCCGATGTAGTTAGCAGCTAGGGTAGCAAAAATTAGTGCCTGAATAGCACTTAAGAATAAACCCAAAACCATCAGTGGTAGGGGGATAAACAGAGGTACTAACAGAACTAGAACTCCTACTACCAATTCATCAGCGAGAATATTACCAAATAAACGGAAACTTAGGGATAGAGGCTTGGTAAAATCTTCTATGATCTTAAATGGGACCATAAAAGGTACTGGCTCGGCATAACCTGCAAAATATCCTAAGCCTTTTTTACTGATACCTGCATAAAAATATGCTATGGAAGTCAGTAGTGCCAATGCCACTGTTGTATTAATGTCACTTGTAGGGGCAGCTAGTTCTCCTGAAGGTAATTCTATTACTTTCCAAGGGACCAATGCTCCCGACCAATTTGACACAAATATAAACAAGAACAACGTACCAACAAATGGTACCCAAGGGCGATAATCTTTTTCACCAATCTGGTCTTTAGTTAGACTGCGGATAAATTCCAGGACATACTCCATGAAATTTTGCATTCCACTAGGAATTCGCTGCACATTGATTGAGGCTACTAAAGCAGCTAAAAGTAGCAGGGCAATCACAAACCAGGATGTGAGTAAAATTTGCCCATGTATTTTGAGACTACCTAGCTCCCAGTAAAAATGCTGGCCAACTTCTAGTTCAGCCAGAGGTAAAAAGTTAATAGTGTTTAAAACATCTAGCATTTTGGTTCTCAGGCTTCCCGATTTATGTCAAGTTGACTACTCTCCGCGCTAAAGTGACGGAGATTCCCCGTAGGGATTTCAGAACTTCCGACAAATCGGAGTTCTAGGCGAAGTCAAAGACGCCTCTAATAGGTTGCCAGAAGGCTTCCCTTTACGTTTTCATTGACAGCTAGCTATAGGGCGAATGGCCATTCGCCCCTACAGGGTTAAAATTCCCTACTTCTGTTTTTATAAGTAGAGTTTTTTAGGAGGGGTTTAAATCACCTTCTAAAACTTTAGAATCTTGCTGAGTGCTGAGTGCTGAATGCTGAACGCTTTTTAATATACCCAGGACTTACGCAAATTCTTAGACAACACACTATCTGCAGGGGGCGAATGCCATTCGCCCGAATGGCATTCGCCCCTACTTGGTATGGCGCTTG
>NZ_JAAHHT010000086.1 GCF_010672085.1 Okeania sp. SIO3I5 | reverse complement strand
GGAGGATGGGGAGGAGGGGGAGGATGGGGAGGATGGGGAGGATGGGGAGGATGGGGAGGATGGGGAGGATGGGGAGGAGGGGGAGGAAGAATTCTGTCTACATTCATAAAAAAGAGTATTTTTCAATACTCTTTTCTCCTGAAAAAGCCGATTCAAGACTTAAACATAACTTGTCTATATTGTCAAGTTTTATGTTAAGAAAGATGTTTATAAAGCATAGCTTGAGAAGGGGGGAACTGGAAGTCCCCCTTTATAAGGGGGATTTAGGGGGATCGTTGATGTACCTCACGCCTACTGAAAAACGCTATATCTAATAATTTGCGTAAGTCCTGTTATAACAAAAAATAAAATGCAAGGAGATAAAAACAGATGTCTAATAAGTTTAATTTCTGGGAATTTCTCTGGGATTTTTTAGTGGAAATTATACTTGAGAAGTTTGTCATTGACTGTTTATTGAAAACTAAAACAGGAAGACGGTTCTTAATTTTTTCGTTTACATGCTTCCTGCCTTTGCTAATTCCTCACATTCTTGATTATTTATTCGAGCCAAAAGACAATGAAATAAGTCGCCAGGAAGCTATTGATGGATTAACAAGACAGTGTGTTGCTCAAGAAAGCCATTACTTAAAAAACGGCAGAATGTACAACAAAACTAATGATTTCAAAGACGAGGGTAAATACTATTTAATTGGCTTAATTAAATATGGTCAAAATGACAGAATTGCTCCTATTTATGCAGAACCAAAAGAACCAACTTTGTCTACTTTTGTAGGACTCGCAGTCATGTCAAATCAAGATAAATTTTCTTGTTTAATTTGCCGATCTAGTGTTCATCATAGCATAGATTGGTCGAAAGACTTTCCAGTCATAAATGGTAACTCAGTTGACTGCCCTAAAGGATATAATAAATATAAAAGAGTCGATTTTTAATTATTGATAATTACCGAAAAATTATCGAAAATAATACATTTTGGCGTTGGTGATTTTAGCTATAAGTTTTATTGGAATAGCGATCGCCTAACTCCTAATTTAAAGGCATTTTATATTTAAAAAAATTAGATTTCATAGCTTGATTTACCAACGCCGACATTTGAACTATAACAACAAACAAAATGCAAACCGAATTCAACTTTTTTCAACATTGGTATCCGCTTTCACCTATTGAAGACCTAGATCCAGAGATTCCTACTCCTGTAACTCTATTGGGAATACGTCTAGTCATCTGGAAACCAAGATATTCTGAGAATTACCAGGTATTTCTAGATGTTTGTCCTCACCGTCTAGCGCCCTTAAGCGAAGGTCGTGTTGATGACAAAACTGGTAATTTAATGTGTAGTTATCATGGTTGGCAATTTGATGCTCAAGGTATCTGTACTCATATTCCCCAAGCTGAAAATCAGCAAATTATACAAAAAAATCAGCAAAATTTCTGTGTAACTGCCTTACCAGTACGTCAAGAAAATGATTTACTCTGGGTTTGGCCTGATATGAAAACAGCAGACTTAGCTGCTACTACACCCCTACCATTATCACCACAAATAGATGTTGAGAAAGGTTTTGTGTGGTATTCTTATGTCCGAGATCTAGAATATGATTGGGAAATTCTCATAGAAAATGTCATCGATCCAAGTCATGTTCCTTTTGCTCATCACGGAGTACAAGGTGATAGAAACAGAGCAATAGCAAAAGTCATGGAGGTTTTACAATCAACAATCAATTTAATTGAAGTTTTTATCCCTGGAAATTTACCTGTAAAAATTACTTTTGAACCACCTTCTCGTTTGGAATATGAAATTAGTTTAGGTAATACTGAAAAGAAACTAGGACTTGTGATTTATGCTTTACCAGTATCTCCTGGTAAGTCTAGAGTGATTGCTCAGTTTTCGAGGAACTTTGCTAAAACAATTCATCGACTAACACCACGTTGGTGGGAACACATAAAAATTCGCAACTTGGTTTTTGATGGAGATATGATTTTACTCAATCAGCAGGAATATTTACTGCAACAAAAACAATCAAGTGAAAGTTGGAAAACAGCCTATAAATTACCTACAAATGCAGATCGTTCAGTCATTGAGTTTAGAAATTGGTTTGATAAATATTGTGGTGGTAAATTACCTTGGAGCGAAGTGGGAATTAGTGAGAAAAATAACTCTCTAATAAATAATAATCATGCCTTACTATTGGATCGTTATCAACAACATACTCAGCATTGTAGTAGTTGCCGACAAGCTTTAAAAAATCTCCAAAGATTACAATTTTTACTTATAACTTATTTCATAATTATTGTGTCTGGAGTAGCTATTTTTCCAGATAATTTGCGGATTAAAATAGGTTTACCTTTAGTAATTACAGCACTTTTAGGAATGGGAATTTATGCTTGGTTGAAATTGTGGTTAATTCCTCAATTTTACTTTGTTGATTATATCCATGCTAAAAAATGAATTTATCCGGATTTCATATTATTGGTTGCTAGCCTCCAAATTACCGAATAATTAATAATGAATTCAGGTTAAAACCCGCCCTTGTTGTTTCTATGCTAACCGTTAAAACAGGCTGGTTTCCCACTTATATCATGTTCGGATAAACACTTATAAAGTTATTGCGCCTTACACTCCGTGGAAGGAAGCAATCTCAGGGGTTTGAGATATATCTTCCATCTATATCTTACAGCGCTTTTCTTTCTTGATGAACCACATTGTCACAACCAAAACCCCGTAGGGACCTTCCATGGAACGTCCCTACTGTGGTCTACTGAAATGAAAACTGCTGTAATCATAACTATTAGACGTCTCCGAAAATTAAAAATAGAATCAATTCTTATCCAGAAATTATCAATTACTTCTTCCTGTTCCCTGTTCCCTGTTCCCTGTTCCCTCTTTTCCGGAGAGGTCTATTCAACCGAACATGATATTACCGATTTTTTTATGATGATTAAAAGCACAATAAAAATGCAAATAATAACAAGTACGTACAATTTTTTTATATAGTGACTAAAAAGTAACTATTGAAGGATTTAGAAAATTATGATGCAAAAACATAATTACGATCGCCCCTATGGGTGCTCTGTTGAAGCCACGTTATCGGTGATTGGTGGACGGTGGAAACCTGTGATTATTTTTAATCTCTTGGAGAATGAAGTGTTACGCTTCGGCGAATTGAAGAAAAAAATTAAAGGCATTACCCAGCGTATGCTTACTAATCAACTACGCGAGTTGGAAAAAGATAATATTGTCGCCCGAAAAGTCTATGCTGAAGTACCGCCACACGTAGAATATTCCCTCACAAATTATGGTCGTACTCTGGAACCAATTATGATTTCCATGAGAGATTGGGGGGCCGAGCATATGAATGTAAAATCTGATGAGTCGTCGTCTTAGTAAAGCAATGAAATAAATTTAGATGCTCCAATGGCTGTAGATAATTAGACCTCTCCAGAAAAGAGGGAATAGGAAATAGGGTATAGGGGGAAAGAATTAATTATTTCTGTACGATAATTGATTTTATTTTTGATTTTTGGAGATGTCTATTGTATTGCTTAGATTTTACAGCGGTTTTCATGATTAGTAAACCACAGTAGGGACTAACCATGGTTAGTCCCTACAATGTTTTGCTTGTGAAGATGTGGTTCATCAATTTTAAAAGTGCTGTAATAGCAATCGCGTTCATCTCAAAAGTGCCCCTTTTGAAACTCCTTCTGTGATATGCGATCGCAAAATTCAAGAAAAATCTCGGTAGCAGTTATGGAGAAGGCAGAAGGTTTTTTTCTAATTGTGACTTCATTCTAGGCGTTGCATAAATGCGCTTGGGATTTTAATAGTTTTGTGTTTGGGGACATCTTGCCCTTTCCCACTTATATCATGTTCGGTTGAATACTTAGGGTTTGCTGAAAAAGTCTTATGGGTGAGGGTAGGAGTCAGGAGTCAGGAGGAATGGGGAATGAGCGAGGAGGCAGGAGGAAAAATTATCCTTTGATTTTTCTGCCACAGTCAACTCAAAATCCTAACTTTTTGAGATCCCTAGAACAAAAACCTTGTACTTTTTCAAGACATAAAAAGGCTAAAACCTTTAGGAGTCAATGCTTTTATATTTAATCAGCAAGCCCTACTTACACTTAGTAGAAAGGAAGGCAGAAGGCAGAAGGAAAAGAAAGGTTCAAAGGGAAAAAATTTTTTGATAACTGATTATCCGAACATGATATTAATATTCATCCCTTACAGCGCTTTTCAGATTGATGAACCACATCGTCACAAGCAAAACCCAGTAGGGACGTTCCATGGAAGGTCCCTACTGTGGTCTACCGGAATGAAAACTGCTGTAATTCGACAGCGCCTAATTCTATATACAAACGGTCCTACCGGACATGGTATGATTTCCGATTTTGATTTTTGGAGATGTCTGTTTGGTAAATACGCCCAGAATGTTGATTTTTGAGCAGCGAAATCGTTTGTAGGAATTAGGCAAGACGAGAAAAAGGCTGAAAAATGCTCCCATATACCTCCAAAACTCTATTCCCCTCCTGGGAGGGGTTAGGGGTGGGTTCTTTACTCCCCTACTCCCCTACTTCCCTACTCCCCCTACTCAAATCGCTCCCCAAATTTACATGATCTTTATCCTTATACCAATTTCATAAACTTAAACAACACTTGTAAAAGTAATCTATCAAGCGTGAAACTCTAGAAGTAAATTTATGTGTAGTCTGAATTTCGGAAATTAGTATTAACTGAACTGTATTGGATTTATAGATTAGAAAAAGTTGCACGCTGCGTTATACCATTTTGATAAATGTTTACTATAAATAGTAGTTTCAGGTAGACTAACGGAGATGTCTATAGTGAAAAATGTTTTAATGGTTCCCGTTCACTTAGATGCTTTACATCTAGAAATAGACCGCCTTGTAGTAGAAGCGATGGCAGATTTTAGTCGTCTTCCTTATTTTGATTTTGATGGTCAACGGGATGTAAATCCTAATATTGCCAATATTAGCGAAGAGATCGTTTCTCAGCCTTTTCAAAATCAGAACTTGTATCTGAAAGCTGGAATTCACTTACATTGGGCTTTACCAGATGCTTTGACTAAGGGAATTCAAGTTAATGATCATAATGAAACTCAGACGGTTTTTCCACCTGTCCCTAATCGTTGGTTAGTGACGCGCAGTAACAAGGATAACGAGATTGAAAAGCAATGGGTGGTAGAGAGTGATTATCTCTATCCTGAAGGTCAAGGAAGTCAGACGGGTAGTATTGCCTATCCCATTCAGGTGCAGGAGGGTAAACATCAACCATTTCGCTACCTGGGGCGCAAAGTGTCTTTAGCTGATTGGCGAGAAAATGACCCCAATGCTGAATACTTACCCTCACTGACCGCTGTAGGTTATGGGGAACCGACTTTTTCAGCTTTTTATCCCAATTGTCATAGTGTTTTTGGATTTTATGACGATGATTATGCTGATCAGATTCCTGATGGCTTAAAATATGACGTGATTGGTTGGTACACTCAGCCACAACAGGATCGTTTGAACGCTTTTCTTGAAATACTGAGAAGAAGCATTCCACAGGATCAAGGGACTTCTCCCACCAATCAAGAATTAATAGAAGAAGAATTTAAGTGGAAAGTTAATCTGGAGACTGGTCAAAATTTTCCAGCATCACTCGAATTTATCTGCTATGCTCGCTTGACGTTTGCCTCCCAGAATACTGTCAACTCAGATCGGCAAGCTTCTGTAGAAGTGAGTGTGGGTAATACTGGTACAGAGGCATTGTCTGCCTACTTGGGTCAAAAGATTGATGGCAATAATAAATCTATCATTGAAGACCAGTTGGAAGCCCTACACTTATCTCCTGGTCTTGAACATCGGCAGTTAGACATAACTCCTAAGTTTAAAGAAGCGCGACATGAGAAGGGCTTTAATGCTATTGCTGCGGGGACGATGTGGACTATTCGTTTAGAAAGCGAAGGTTCGACAACGGCTAATGCTGAAGATGCTCATAATCAAGCACAGATTACTTTACGTGATGAGATGGCTCACTTGCTCAATGAGCTTAACCTTCGTCAGCAAGAATATGATTTTGCTTGGCATGAGATAGAGTCGATGCGTCGGCAACTCTTTGCAGATTGGTATAAGTATATGTTGAGTACCTATCCCCCGGAAGGTAGTAGGGATGAGTATCCCGATATTGATGAGGTCAAGCATTACATTAAGATCAAGGGGATTCCACCTTTAAAGGCAAAACTGACGACAACCGGAAACCTGATGTTGTCAGAGAATGATTCTGGCCAAATTACGACTGCTTCTGCTGGGGCATCTTCCTCAGCCTCTATCGCTGCTCAATTAGCTGGAGCCATTAATCAGTTACTGGCCGAAATAACCAAGCTTAATAATCAAGAAACTGTCAAGAAAACTCAAGCAACTTACACCCTGAAACAAATTTCCAGTCCCCGTTACTGGCAACCTAAGGAACCTGCGTTGCTAATGACAGGGGAAGGTGTGAAACCTACGATCCGACATGGACAGGATGGACGGTTGAGGGATGATGGATTGCTGGAGTGTGAGATTCTAAAGGATGTAACAATTCCTATTGCTAAACAGAGCTTTAGTGGTATTCGCAATAAAATTGTTCAATTAGAACAAAACAAAATGGGAGAGCATATTGCCTTTAGCAGTTGGACACAATCCCCTTGGCATCCTTTTTTGCTGGAGTGGGAGGTAGAGGTTTTCCCGACCCGAGAGGGCTGTAATCACAGAAGTTACAATAGTAACTATGATAATGAGTTTATTACCGATAATTATGTTCTGAGGGAAAATGAGCCTGACCTTTCTTTACAGTCAGGAAAGGGGGCTATTATCAAAGCTGCTAATGTTTATAGTGGTCGCAGTATATTAACGC
Source organism: Okeania sp. SIO3I5 (assembly GCF_010672085.1). GTDB lineage: Bacteria > Cyanobacteriota > Cyanobacteriia > Cyanobacteriales > Microcoleaceae > Trichodesmium. The sequence goes on along the minus strand of NZ_JAAHHT010000086.1, from coordinate 27,789 downwards.
CCTATGCAGGGATTAAGCTGAAAGCAGAGCTAGAGGTTTATTTAGAGAAACAAGTCCTGCCAGATTATTACAAAGCGAAAAAAATTCCGAAGGAACAGCAAAGTGATGACTATCTCAGTGATAATATTCAAGCAATTCTGACATGGTATGAAACAAAACCAGAAACAGAAAAAGAAGCTAAAAAACCTATTTATACAGCAATTCGAGCTTATCAGAAACTGCTGACTCTGAATAGTCTCTCTCAATCTCTGGGTGGTTTTAACGAAGCTTTGTTGATGCACAAGCAAACCTTACAATTACCAGTTGCTGACCCCTTGGGATTTGCAGATTATCAGCCCTTTACAGAAGTTGTTCGCGATGCTATAGTACAGAGTAACCGCAGTGCGCCGGAACCTTTAAATGATTTTAACCCGATTCGGTCTGGGGCAATGAAGATTTTGCGGTTGCGGTTGGTGGATACCTTTGGACAGGTGAAAGATTTGGATGTTAGCAATATCATCACCACTGAACAGATGACTACTCCCGGAAGTTCCTATCTGGTATCCTTACCACCCCGTTTGGTGCAACCGGCTCGTCTCAATTTCCGGTGGCTTTCGGCGAGTCAGGGCGAACAGGAAATGAATAGTCACCCAGCAACGACTCCCATTTGTGGTTGGATATTGCCTAATAATTTGGATAATAGTCTGGCTATCTATGATAATCTTGGTAAAGCTTTGGGTTCAATTAATCAGCTAGCTGAATGGGAGTCCGCACTGGGGAGCGATCGCCTAATTTCTGTTGATGATATTGATGATATTCCTAATCTCTATTTGAAAAGGGTAGTCAAGCATATCGTACATCCCCCCCAACCCCCCTTAGAAAGGGAGGAGTCAGTAAGTTTTCTGAGTAATTTGATTTCGGCTCTAGATAGTGGCCTAGAAAATATCGACCCAGAAAATTTTGCCCAACATCAAGGTTTGGCACTGTTGATGGGACGGCCTATTGCGGTAGTGCGGGCTTCTCTAAATCTAGAATTACAGGGACTTCCCTCTATTAACCAAGATTGGAATGTATTTTGGCAAGATTTAAGGCGTGATTCTAGGGATACTGATGGGTTCGATCAGGTTAAGTTTCCTATCCGTTTAGGGGAATATCAGCAATTAAATGACGGTTTGTTGGGATACTGGTTGGAAAAGGAAGATGCTCTGAGTCAGGAGTTTTATGCTCCTCAAAGCGATTTAGGGCAAGGTACTTCTAAGATAAAAATCCATCACCCTGAGAATGCTTGGCATATTGATTTCAATGTGGAAGATGCACCGAAATTGTTTACTATGCTGATCGATCCGCGGGGTAAGGTTCATGCTACCTGCGGAATTTTGCCAACAAAAGCGATCGATATTCCACCCGATCAATATCAGGAGGCATTAGAGAAGATTGAGATTACTTTCTTATCGACTCCTATTCTGACTGATTTGAAGGATCTGAGGGATTCAACTTTGGATAAGAAGATTAATCTACCTTTACCAGGGGAGCCTGGTTATGAATGGTCATGGTTAGAGAAGGAACAAGGGGAATGGTTAGAGGTTCCCCATGACAATATTGCTCAACCTAATCCGAATGCAGTTTTCTCAGGTCAGCAAGCAATTCGGGAGGGTTGGCTGAAGTTGAGTCCAGCAAACACTAATCAAAATTCAAATAATTAAGTAATCATTGAGGAATAACGATTATGAGTAATTCACAGGCAAATTTAGTTCTGTACTTAAAATTAGATGAAATAGTTGAGGACGGAGGTACCAAAAAGGTAATCGATGTTTCTAGCCAAACAAACAATGGCACAATTCAAGGAGAACCTCAACTTGTTACAGACGAAACCTTTGGTAGTTGTTTAAGTTTTGATGGAATCAACGATTATATAGAAATTTCTGATGCAGATGAGATTGATTTTGGTACTAATCAAGATTTTACAGTTGAAAGCTGGGTGAAAATAGCGGCGTCACAACCAGATATACAAAATGGCGATAATGACATTATCGAAAAATGGGACGATAATGGCGGATATCCCTATGTCATTAGATACCTGCGTAATGCACAGCAAATCGTTGTCGCACGATATGATGGCTCTAAGAATCCGGGGGTTAAGAGTCAAACTCAGATCAAACACGACCAGTTTTATCATATAGCTTTTGTTAAACAAGGGAGTACACTACTTCTTTATCTGGATGGGAAAAAAGAAAATAGTTCTGAAGATACTACCACAAGCGAGACAAAAAATAGTTCGTCCCTTTATCTAGGGAAAAGAGGAAATGTAGGTAATTTCTTTAAAGGAAACATTGCCCATCTCCGGATCTACAATAAGGCTTTATCCCCAGAAGAAATTCAGCAGGATATCAACGATGATTTAAGTGCGATCGCATCTTTTAACAAAACTCATCCCCTTGATTTTAACTTGTATGATGGTGAGGATAAAGAACCTGTTATCTTTATTGAGAATGATACACAGGGAGAGGAGTTAATCCTGGAAATCGTCAATGACTCAGACCAAGCGATTACTTTGCCCACTAAGAGTGGTTCGGTGAGTGCAACTAATCACCATTTTGAGTTGAGGTTTAGACCAGATACCTTATCTCCAAATTCCCTGAAACAATTGGTTTTGGCAATAAAACAAGGTTGGAGTATGAGTTCCCCTGTGACTCAGGATGATGGGAAGGTTTCTCTGTATTTTCTCACTAATAATCCAACTTTGGGAGCCAGAGGAACTATACCTTTGACCCTTCAAAATATTAATGGGGCAGCAGCAGGAGGAGCGCGAACAAGCAGGGTAGAGTTGAAGTGTCCCCAGTTTACCCATGAGGGAGAAACTGTCAGTAACTATTACCGAGAAAAGCGTCTAAGTATCGTTAGTCATCGAGGTAAAAAGAATATTCCTCTTCATGTGGGGTTTGTGGGGTCCAATCGAATTTTGAATGATAGGAGTTCAGCAAATGAGTTGATCTTGCGAATTACTAATGTGTTAAAGGATAAATCTATTCCTTTGAACCCAGCAAGTCAGGGTGATGAGGCTTCTAAGTTGATTATTTCCTTTGATATTGATAGTGATTGGGCTTTGGGGACAAAAAGTCAGGTAGAGAATATTACTATCGAAGGGAAAGATTGGCGACCGAATGAGCAACCTGAAGACGATTGGAATATCGTTAAGGGAAATGAAGGAGAAACGCCTACATGGACAATAACTCATCAAAATGAAGCAGAATCTGGGTTAGCTCCGGGACAGGTTGTGCAATTAACGATTAGCAATATCGTTTCTTCTCTTCCTTCTGGTCAAGCGAATCTATATTTACGTTATGAAAATATTCCTGGTTATTGGGATGGAACTTTTGTTTGTACTATAGAAAAATCACCCATTTTGTATAAGGGTAAAAATGTGGGAATTGGAACGATAAATCCGCAAACGAAATTATCTGTCAATGGGACAACAACTACAAATCAATTATCTGTCAATGGGACAACAACTACAAATCAATTATCTGTCAATGGGACGACAACTACAAATCAATTATCTGTCAATGGGACGACAACCACAAATCAATTATCTACAAATCAATTATCTGTCGATGGGACGACAACCACAAATCAATTATCTGTCGATGGGACGACAACCACAAATCAATTATCTGTCGATGGGACGACAACCACAAATCAATTATCTGTCGATGGGACGACAACCACAGCTCAATTATCTGTCAAGGGGACGACAACAACAAATGCTTTGAAACTCGATGGGCATAACCATCAATTCAGGATGTCTTTAGATGAGAAAAACAGAAATTTGAGATTCGAGGTTTTCTACAATAAATTTGGTTCTTTTACCCGTGTTTGGAATAAGAACTGGCATTGGGATGATTCGGCGGGTGGTGTTATCTCTGACCTTAGCTTGAAAACAGATATTAAAAATGAAGGCAATATCTTAAGTCGTTTAATGCAATTGGATGTAAAAAACTATCGTTGGAAAGATAATCCCGAGGATAAAATTAAGGAAATTGGTTTTGTCGCCCAAGATGTTCAGCCTTTATTTCCAGCTCTAGTTGGCGAATTCAAAGACCAAGATGCTGATGAATCAAAGCTAACATTAAAATACGCTCAATTTGGCGTATTAGCAGTAGGCGGATTAAAAGAACTAAAACACGAAAAAGATGCCGAAATCGCCCAGCTCAAAACCGAAATGAAGACTCAAATTGCAGAACTAAAAACCGAAATGGAGGCTGAAATCAAGGCTCTCAAAGACCAAATTCAGCAATTATTAAGAGGTAAAGAGTAATGAAAGGAATGAGGATTTATTAACTTCCAGATTTTCTGCATAGGATTATTTCAGTGGGATACTCAAGTGCCAATATTTGTGGATCATATTTTATCCTCATTCCCAAACTGAAAAGCGATGGCCTCCCTTCCTAGGTCAAATTCTAGAGGCCCTCGGTAATAAAAACTGAAAAGCGATCGCCCCTATCCTAGGTAAAATACTAGAGGCGCTCGGTAACAAAAACTGAAAAGCGATCGCCTCCCATTTCAACTCCAATTCTAGAGGCGTTCGGCAATAAAAAGTGAAAAGCGATCGCCTCCCATTTCAACTCCAATTCTAGAGGTAATCATTAATGTATCACGAACTTGTCTATCACCTAGATTTATGTATCCTTTCTTACCATCTATATGCCCAAACCTTGATTTGGCCAATGGATCCCTATTACGAGCAAATGGCACTAAAAAGTCGTTCTCGTCGTGACAATTTTATGGCTGAAATACGCAGAAAGCAGCCAATAGAAGGATACAACTGTCCAGATTATTTAGATCCTATTGTCAGCGACTATACCCGTATAGATCCAACTAAACCTTGTTTTACCAAACCGGAACCAGGCGATAAGTGGTCAGTATTTCAGGCACCACAAGCAATCACCAACTCAATCAATACAACATACATAGTTAAAATGGCTCTTGATCCTAAGCCAGAAGAAATCTTTCCCAAGAATGGGAATAATCATCAGAATGGGAATGATCATCTATACTGCTTTGAGGGAGAAACTGGACTAAGGAATGGCCACGGGGGTCTTAAAAGCATGATGGGCTTTGTACTTGATAAAGAATATCAAGAAAAATCCTCTACAGGTTATGACATCCATATTGTATTTCGGGGAAGTCGAAGTGGCTGGGTTGTTAGGGCATTTAAAGAAGGGTTCTTCAGCAGCAAAGGAAATCCTGATTGGGTAACAGATACAGACTCTATATTCAATATGGTCGAAAATACCGATATCAGTAAATTCGGTAAGTGTAGTCATGGATTTAGCGACAGCATAGATAATATTATCAGACAAATCATTGCGAGTTTAACAAATATTCAGCAAAGAAGAAATACCGCACCTAGAGCGATCTATGTCACGGGACATAGCCTAGGTGGAGGACTTGCTGCCCATTTTGCTAGTGCTGTTTCCCTTGGTAATGAATACAGTAAGATAGCGACTGGAGTTCGACAGATGCCAGACATACTAGAATCATGGCCATGGGAAAGACTCAGCTTAATCACTTTTGGCGCACCTGCTGTTGGGGATAAAGACTTTGCGTATGCATTTAATAGTAAGGTTTATGCAAGGCGTATTGTGCTTGGCTTAGATGCGATTACTACAAAAAGACGATTAAAGATTGCTAAAGTTGAGCATGTAGGTGGCTACGTTCATATTCCTAGTAAAACAGACACAAAAAATAATAGTGACACAGACACAAATAATAGTAATATAGACGAATCAGGTATATTCAATGATCACGAGCCAATGAATATACGAACCAAGCTAATTCAATGGGCTCAAAAATGGGAAGTAACTCCTCCAGCAACTCTTCCAGATGTTCCAGAAAATCCACCTTGGCAAAAATTAGACCATTTTGAAAATGTGTTGGATATGTTTCAAAATAATAATCCAAAATCAATAGTCCAAAAATGGCTAGGAACTAATTTTTCTCAAAATCTTCGTATTTATTTAAATTACTTAATCCCGACATTAGAAAAATCTACATCTTATACAGTTACAGTAGGCACCAATACCAAACAAGAAACAAACATAAGATCTCTAAACAAAGTAAAGCTGATACTTAGCAATATAGCGATGACACCAGACGAAAAACTGACTAAAATCTTTGAAGAATTGAACAAAATTACAAGCAAAAATATCGGTGAATATTTGAAATTTTGTGTAATTTTAGATGTTGTATACAATCACAATAACAATCAGCTTCCCAATCTGCCAAATAATCAAACAGAAGTCAATAGAATTATGAATAAAATCTAGTAAAAATAGCAAGCAAATAATGAACAAAATGAATACTTTTGAGCAGATCGAGAATCAAATCAAGAATACCAAAACTTTATCGCTATCGCCAGAAATAGTTAGGCAAGATTTTTATAAAAGTTTAACTAAACTGTTTAAACAGCAAAACTTTTCAATCAAAGAATGTCAAAACATTGCAAGAAAAGATAATCAGCTCACTTTTAATGGAACCTTTGAGAAATTATTTTCGTGGGAAAATATTGAGGTAAATTTCTATCTTTTTGATTATCTCAGCGAACGACATAGTATTTTTCAAATAACCCCGCCAGCAGATTTGACTGCTGATGACTATTTTGTGCAATATCAAATAGAACCAGATCGGACAGAACCAAGGGAGATTGGTTTAGACTATTATGTTGAAAAAATTGAGTTTACTAAGCAGAATAGAAATATAGTTGTCGCCTCTGTTGATTTACCAAAAGAACAACTCGATACAACTATTCAGATTAACAACCTTTCTTCGTCTATTCAAGAGATTAAAGAAGGACTCAATTTTCCAGTTAACCTACAGATAGACAATGATGTTAGTGGTTTATTCTCTAAAATATTGGGTGGAATTTATACAGAAGAATCTGACTGCACTGGTCTGATTTACTTAAAAGATTCTAGTCCTTACTTTAATTTCAGCAAGGCTATTGACGCACAGAAAAGTTTTGGTCTGTTGACTTTTGCACTTAATGAAATCGCTATGAGCTTTCCATTAACACATAGTTCTGAAATCTTTCCAGAGGTTTCTGTTAATGGTTCAATTAAAGTTAACAATAATACTGTCTTTTCAGTTACAGCATCTCTTGACCTTTACTACCAAATTTTATCAATTACTTTAACTCAATTCCCTACTTTGGGTGAGTGGATAAAATTACTAAATATAGGCACTTTAAATGACTATTTTCCCGATACATTAGCTAGTTTACTGAATATTAAATTATCTGAGTTAAGAATATTTATTAACCTTCCCAATGAATCAGTTCCTGAACTCAGTTTAAGTGTAACCACTCAAGATGATATTGTTCTGATTGCGGATATTATCTCTCTCAAACCCAGCCTAAACCTAACTTTTTATGATCCCTTTAACTCAAAAAGCTTAGAATTTGAAGGGGAATTACAGGGAATTTGGCATTTAGGCTCAACTCAATTTGAGACAAGTATGCGGTATCCAGATATGACATTCTATGCAGCTATGTCTCAAGGACAAACACTGGATGTGTCTGCTATGGCAGAACGTATCTTTTCTGGAATTGAGTTGCCAAAGATTGAGTTTACCCGAATGGAATTATGGGGTAATTATCGGGAGAAAAGCTTCTCGGTTAACCTTGAGATTACTGGCGATTGGGATATTACGCAAAGTATTACTCTAACTCAAATTCAGATGAGCATGGCTCGCTATGGTGATGGTAGTGGTAGCGATTACACTATCTCAGCAGAGTTTAGAGTAGCTAATATGGATGTTTTTGTAATTGCAGATTATGATACCACAAGTGGAGGCTGGGAATTTAAAGGCAGTACAGGACACGGACAAGCAATTCCCATTGGACCTTCGGACGGTAGCAGTGGAAAACCAAATTTGACAGATGACTTAGGAAGTAAATTTGGTGCAGTTAATCTACCCGAAGGTATAGCAGAACTAAGTATTCAAAATCTGGGTATCTCCTTCAACACTAAAACCAAAAACTTTACTTTTATCTGCAAAGCGGAATTTCCCATCGAAGGGAAAGAAGTTGATATTACAGTCAATATTAATATCATCCAACAACAAGACGGTTCTTATAATAAGCATTTTGACGGTCATATTACTATTGGTGACTTACAATTTGCCCTCATCTTTGATACAGATAAAACCTCCAAAACGTTCCTCGCTGCTTATCACGATGAACATCCTGAGGTAAGTATTAAACAACTCATCAGCTATCTTGATTCAGATTTAGCAAAATCCATTCCAAAAGATCTAAAAATCAGCCTTAAAGATGCCCTGTTTGCCTTCTCTCAAAAGGCGTCATCGACAACAAAAAATTTCCTCTTTGGGTTAAATATTGGTGGTGCAATTAATCTCTCTAACCTCCCCTTAGTCGGGAAAAAATTCGCACCGAATCAAACCATTAAATCATCATTTCAAATCTTATTCGCTAGGGCAATCTTTACCTCAGATGAAATTGGCAATCTTAACAAACTTTACACCGAAGGCGGTATTAGCTTACCCGAACAAAAAGTGGCAAAAGGATTAAACCTTGCCACTTCAATGCAATTAGGCAGCGAAACTAAGCAATTGAGCCTACCTGTTGTTAATCCAAATGCTACCGATCAGAATAATGCCCTAACGGAAACACGATCAGAATCTGACTCTGATAGTTCATCCTCCCCATCTCCTGCTTCCTCTGATGAAATCAACAGTCCTGATGGCACAAAATGGTACAAACTACAAAAAGCCTTTGGTCCCGTCCACTTTGAAAGGATAGGCTTAAACTACAAAGACTCAAAAATCTGGTTTTTGCTAGATGCTGAACTCTCTCTTGCCGGACTCAGCATTTCTCTAGATGGACTCTCTGTCAAGTCCCCCATTACCAAAATTGAACCAGAATTTGACCTCAAAGGGATAGGCATCGACTACAAAAGCGGGAGTGCTTTAGAAATTGGTGCCGCATTCTTACGACAACAAGGCACAACTCCAGATGGCAAAACTTACGATGAATACGATGGTACCGCAGTCATTAAGGCAGAAACCTTTACCCTCTCCGCCATCGGCTCCTATGCCGAATACGAAGGACATCCCTCTTTATTTATTTATGCCGTTTTAGACTATCCCCTCGGCGGCCCCTCATTCTTCTTTGTCACCGGAGTTGCTGCAGGTTTCGGCTATAACCGCGCTTTAAAAATGCCCACTATAGACAAAGTTGCTACCTTCCCTCTGGTAGAGGAAGCGGTTAACCCAAATCAATCTAGCAGTAGTCAAGACAACGCAGCTAAACTCACCCAGGAACTCGACAAGATTCACCAATATATTCCTCCTGAAACTGGAGAAATATTTCTTGCTGTGGGAGTCAAATTTACTTCATTCAAAATTATCGACTCCTTTGCTCTATTAAGTATTGCTTTTGGGAAACGCTTTGAACTGAACCTCTTGGGTTTATCCACCCTCCTTGCCCCTCCAGAAGCAGGTAAAACCCCCCTCGCTGAAGTCCAACTTGCTATTAAAGCTAGTTTCCTTCCCGCAGTAGGCTTTTTAGGAATCCGCGCCCAACTCACCCCCAACTCCTACATCCTCTCGAAAAAATGCCACCTTACTGGAGGATTTGCATTCTATACCTGGTTTAGCCCTAACGAACATGAAGGAGATTTTGTTCTGACTCTAGGAGGTTACCACCCCAAATTCAAAGTACCAGCACATTATCCGAAAGTTCCACGGCTGGGATTTAACTGGCAAGTTAATAGCGAAATTAACATCAAAGCTGATGCCTATTTTGCTCTTACTGCTTCTGCTCTCATGGCAGGAGGACACCTGCAAGCCACTTGGCATAGTGGTAGTCTTAGGGCTTGGTTTAAGCTTGGGGCAGACTTTATTATTTCCTGGAAACCTTATTATTATGATGCTTCTATCTCTGTGGATATGGGAGTTTCTTATACTTTCCACTTCTTCGGAACTCATCACATTAGTATAGATGTAGGGGCAGACTTACATATTTGGGGACCGGAATTTACAGGTAAAGCTCATATCCATCTTTGGATTATTTCCTTTACTGTTAGCTTTGGTGCCAATGCTTCTCAAACTCCAACACCTATTGACTGGAATACTTTCAAAAGTTCTTTCCTTCCGGCTGATGATACTATTTGTAGTGTAGCTGTCAAAGATGGTTTAGTTAGAAAAGTCAATCAAGACGACAAATCAGACTTAGGAGTAATTAATCCCAAACACTTCTGTTTAGTCACCAATTCAGTGATTCCCATAAAAAATGCTGTTTATCGTAGACTGAATGATTCGACTCCTATAAATATTGACATCGGTAACGCTAATACAAAATTTGGTATTGGTTCGATGGAAGTTAAATCTGGTGAATTAACTTCAACTCAGATCGTTACAATTAGCAAAGATGGGACACCTCTTACAGAAGTTGAATTCCAAGCAGAATTTGAATGTAACCCCATTTTGAAAAAAGCCCCTACCGGACTCTGGGGCGAATCCCTAACTCCTGATTTGAATAGTGAGCAATTTATTGAAAATACCTTATCTGGCTTTGAAATTAAACCCAAGGAAGAGCCCAAACCTGGAGAAACTCATGCTGTTAATCGCCAAGATTTACAATTTACTACTGAGTCTGTGAATAATGCTTATGAATGGGAAACGATTAAGGTATTTAATGAAGAGGAAGGAAAAGATATTCGTGAGACTATTACAGAAAGCTCAGTCAAAACAGCCAGAGAAAATTTATTAAGGGCGATGAATTTAGACTTAGATATTAGAGAAATTGATTTAAGTGAAAATATTGCTGATAATTTCTTACTCTCGCCGAAAATTGGAGCATTGACTTAATCAGACTCTTATTCTCTGGCTCATCGTTAACTTGCGATACTTTGAAATAGCCCTCCTCCCACGAGGGGAAGATTGTTGTTGGGTTTCGTCCCTCAACCCAACCTACGAAAAAAAAGATAATTATTACAGATAAAAATGTCAGAAACTACTACAACTAAACCCACAAAAATCGAATTCATTCAGTACCATCAACCTGCCTTAAAAGATGGTGACTATGAGATTAATATTCAACAGGAAGTTACAGCAGGAGCAAAAATTCAAGGAGATAACTCCTTCACTGTTACTAGAACTTTTGCTGTTTTTGGAGAACGCTTTGATTTAAAACCCACAGATATTCATGGTGTATTCCCTCCAAATGGTAGCTTAGGCGAACATTCCAACGTTCTACCCCATATTGTGTTAAACCGCAGTACCTTACCTTGGGAACGTCTGGTTGATACTAATAGCAATAATTTACCTTGGTTAGCACTCCTATTATTTGAAGAGGAAGAGAAACCAAAACCCAAAATTATCACTCTTGGGCAATTAAAGAATCCTAAAACAGATGCCGGGAAATTCCCTAAAGTTGTCAGCAAAGATGAAACTCAACCTACAAATGAAGTTTTTTTGCACTTAGAAAGCGGACAACACGAAAACGATAAATTAACCGTAATTGATGTCAAAAAACAGTTATTAGATAAAATATTACCGGCTAAAGAAGATTTACAATATCTCGCTCATGTACGCCAAGGAACAGATGTTCAAAACAAGTTAGTTGGGGATGAACTAGCAATCATTATTGGTAATAGACTACCTAAAAAAGGCAGTATCAGTACCGTTCATCTTGTTTCTATAGAAGGGCGTTATGACAACCAAGGTTTTAACTTTCAAGGTGCAGGAAATGATGATTATATTCGCTTAGTTAGCCTTAAAAGTTGGAGTTTTTCTTGCGTTGATGAAAAGCAAAGCTTTAAAGGATTACTGATTCATATTAACCGGGGTGAATTCCTCTTTAGTATTAACAACCTAGAACTTATACCAGATTTAAACTCTAGCCAAACTAAGAATTTAACACCCAAGTTTGTAGACAAAAATATTGCCCTCTCTAATCCAACAATACAAGTTGATGAGGAAGGAATACTATGGCGAATTATCAATGAAGATGATGAACAATACTCAATTGAAAAATTAGGCGATCGCCTAGACATTTATCGTCGGGAACCTAGTATCCTCAGATTACCCAAGGTTGATAATGCTGAAGCCGAAAAATACCTGTCAATGGGCTACCTTCCTCTACCTCACTTTTTACGACAAGGAGGTAAAACATTCTCCTGGTATCATAGTCCGTTAATCACCGGAAATAATCCTAACGATAACATCACGTTACCCATCCGTGCTGCTGATGAGCTAGTGCGCTACAATCCCAATAACGGTATGTTTGATATTTCCTACGCCGCAGCTTGGGAATTAGGACGGTTGTTAGCTTTACAAAGTAAAAATTTCTCCATTAGTCTCTACCACTGGAAGCGCAACCATAGACATGGACAAATAATTCAAAATACCGAAAGTCATTTACCTTTCTACAATCAGTCCAATACTCAACTTCCTGATGAAATATCATCCTGGTTTAGAGATTTAAGCCTTCTCAAAGGTGTACCCTGTAATTATTTAGTCTCCGACGAACGGATGTTACCCACAGAATCAATTCGTTTCTTCTGTATCGATCCATTATGGATAGAATGCTTATTAGATGGGGCATTTAGTATTGGGCGAGTCACCACATCAGATCATCGACAAGATCAAGCAAATAAAAACATTCCCACAACCAATCTTCACAAAAAAGTAACTGGCTTTTTACTACGCTCTGATGTAGTAGCAGGTTGGCCTGGTTTACTCGTTGATGGTTATAGCAAGCTAGTTAATGATGATAATGCTATTCCTGACACAGATAAACTTACATTGCTCCGAATGGATCGCCTTTCAGCTAATGTATTGATTTGTTTATTTCATGGGGAAGTGAAAACAGTTGATATTCACCAAAAGCCAGAAACCCTTCATTTTGGGTTGGACTCAGATAATGAGGGGAGCACCTTTTACAAAGAATTGAAAGATCAAGATGGTAGACAAATTAAAGCAAAGGTTGAGCCTATTCCTTGGAAAGATCAAAATACAAGAACAATCAATATCGCTGAATTGAAAACAAAGATTCAAGAGCGATCACCATTCCCAAATGATAATTCATTTACCTCTGCACAATTTGCTTTAGAAATGATTGAAGGAGTAGAGAAAGTTAGATTTACGATTAGTGGTACTTAAACATTTTCTAGTCGAAAAAATGCGTCAAAGCTACTCTAGGTAAAGGAATTACGTCGATACCTTAAAAATGGCTAGAACCCGTACTTATTCAGGATTTATACCTTTTTGACGTAAAAGCCTTTGCCCGTCTGTATTTGAACCTATTTTCTGGCTCTATTTTGTTTAAGTCCAATTAGCACAAAAAATTAGTTTATTTCCTAGCTAGGGCTTGAGCAAGAAGCATAGATATTTCAATATAATCATAGTTATACTACAAACAAAAACTTTTTTATAACTAATTATCCGGACATGATATTACTATATTATAGTATAGATAACAGTTACAAGCCCTGACGTTTTTGACTAACAAATTGACCATGAATATTAACAGCATAAGGAACCAAATAAGTCAACAACCCAGAACTCCAACGTTCCAGATTCATTTTTCCTTTTACTAAAGCTGAACCATGATTAATTATAAACAAAATAGAACCCACAACTACTGCAACTTTTAACGCTGTAGGCATTAAGTTTCTATCAAATAAAGCAGCCAAATATGCTTTCAAAAATTTCATAAATTTCTCAATCTATTTGTTAATTAAAATAGCGATCGCTCCACTTTCATGTAAACCCAAAATAGCGATCGCCCGACGTTCTTTTCCTCAGTTCAAAAAGCTGATATCTGAATGCTAAAAGCTGATAGCTAGTTATCTATTTGCTATCAACTGCATCTCAGACACCCAAGTACAATGAAAACCATAAGGTACTCTCTGAGGTAAAATTACCCGCGCTACAGGTTCCCCTCTCATATCCTGAGCATCTATCACCAATAATTCAGAACGCTTCTCTTTCTGATCGTACACAAACGTCAACAACCAACCATCATCCTCATCAATAGCACCTATTCTTGGTGCAAACGTCACAGCACCTCCATAGCGACTTTCACCAAAATCATGGGGTAACGATCTACCAGTAGCGAAGTCATATTTAATAATCCCATCAAACAATGGTCGCAAAGATGCCATTCTCGAAGTGTAACCATAGCGCATTTCTCCTCCTACAAACCTATGATTAATACAAGGAAACTCCGATGGTCTCTTATCTAACATTCCCTCTCTCACTGCACCAGTCTTGAGATTAAACGCCCACCCATACATTCGCGGAATATTCTCATTGGGGTCTCTCAAAGTACCAGGATACACATGAGTTGAACTCATTCGACAAGCATACAATATTATTTCATCCTCATATTCATAAGCATTAAGAATGTGATTGATATAGCAAGGTTGAGCTTCAAACCAGCGAATATCTTCATTACTCCCATACCGAGGCAAAATACCAAAACGACTTGGTACTCCAGTTTCAAACATCCAAGCAGGTAAACCTTGTTCTTCTCGTTCTGGACGGAACCGTAACGGTAAATCCATCAAAATTGTATAATTTTTTGTGATAGCAAAATCGTGGGGACCACTTGGCACAGGTACATCGATAGGTACTGTCTGCAATACCTCGCCGTTACTAGAAATCACACCATATTTTAGATAAGGAGGCGCATCAAGAGCATAACCAAAAAATATCAATTCTCCAGTCATCGGGTCAACTTTTGGATGAGCAGTGAAAGCAGAATCTAAGTAACCATCACACAAATAGGGGCCAATTGTTTCGAGACTAGGAACTCTAACTTCATAAGGTAAACCTGCTTCCCAAAGAGCTAATAACTTGCCATTGTGATAAATTAGACCATTATTCGCCACATTTTTATAAGGTCCATAAGGATTATTCATTTGAGGAGGTTCTAATCTACCACTCCATACTGCATAACCCAAGTCTTTTTCTACTTCAAATCCTCCAGTCCCTACATAGCGATTCCGATATTCTGCTCTACCACCACTAATTCTTACTCCATGCAGCATTCCATCACCATCCATCCAGTCATATTTACCTAGAGGTGCGAATTGAGGATTAGGGCCATTTCTCACATACATTCCTGACAAATCTCTAGGGAGTTCACCTTTGATTTCCAGGTTGTCCGCAGTTATTTCTTTGCTGACTGGGGCAAAATTGCCCATGAGATAGGGATTAAATTTTGTGGTAGTAGTCATTGGGACTCGCTCCTATAGAAAAAATTAAGGTTCTATTAACAGCTTATGACCACTTTTCCATTCTGTATAGTGTTTTGAGAAGGGAGTCAGGAGTTAAGAGGCGCGGAGTCAGGAGGCGCGGAGTGTGGAAAATTTATAGATGGGGAGATGGGGAGTATTTTTGAATCTTTTTTTCATTAGACCTCTCCGGAAAAGAGGGAACAGGGAACACTTAACTGGGAACAGGGAACAAGGAACATATAACAGGCAATAGTGAGAAGTAATTGATAATTTATGGATAAGAATTGATTCTATTTTTAATTTTCGTAGAGGTCTATTTTAGTCAATCCTCTCCCTTTTAGGGAGAGGTAATTATCCATTATCCATTGTCCATTATTCATTAATGAAAGGACTTACCCAGTACCGCTATATATGGTGTATATATCCAGCATTATTCTGGATATTCCCACTACAATTAGTACCGTTGCGTAAGTCCTGTATTAATTATTAATTATTAATTATTAATTATTAATTAAATACTTATGCTAACTTGACTGCTGTTCCAGTTGCAGTGATTAATAGCAAGGCACCTTTTTCATCCACATTAATAGTGCCTGTATCTATTTCTACCCCCACAACGGCATTAGCACCTATACGTCTAGCACGCTTTTCTAGTTCGGCGATCGCATCTTCCTGACCCTTTTTAAATACTTCTTCATAACTGCCGGTACGACCTCCAATGATATCTCTAATTCCAGCAAAAAAATCTCTCAGAGCATTACTACCATAAACTACTTCAGCAGTTACAACTCCTAAATATTCTTGAACTTCAGTGCCTTGGATTACATCAGTTGTAGTTACAATCATCTTTATTATCTCCTAATTTTTTTTGACTAGACTTAGCTTTGTTGTTCTCTATAAAAAGACTACAGAACTTGAGTCAAATATTCCTGAACAAAGTGATATGATTAATAATTTCTATAAGTACCTAATATTTGAGACTGGCCGTGTATAAACAAACAATATCAATATTCAGTAGTCTAATGGTGGCCACAATAATAACCACTATTCCTTCTATTGCTTATGGAGTTCCTTGTCAAAAAATAGATAGGCAGGCAAATAACACCTCCTATGCTTTTCCAACTTGTGGGGTCAAATTATTGGCTCAAGTTAATCAAAATGGGAATTCAAAGTTAGATCAACTACTACGCCAGGGACGGGAATTAGTAGATGCTGGAAATTATCAACTTGCCATAAAAATATATCAACAGGCGGCACGTTTAGACCCCAAAAATGCACAAATATATTCCGGTATTGCTTACTTGGAAGCACTCCAAGAAAATTTCCAAGCAGCAGCTCAGTTTTATCAACAGGCGATCGCCATAGATCCTCATAATGCAAATTTTCAATATGGTTTGGGGTATAGTATGGCCAAATTAGAAAATTATCAGGCCGCAGTTGCAGCTTATCGCCGTGCTTCTTTCTTGGATCGTAATAATATTAATACTCATTTAGGGTTAGCTGCTACATTGTTTCGTCTTGAGAAATACAATGAGGCGATCGTTGCGTATCAAGTAGCAATTCAGTCTAATCCTCAGAATGCTGAAGCTCATGCTGCAATGGGTTTGGTATTACTGAAGCAAAAGCGTTTTTCTGAAGCATTGGCAGCAGTGCGACAAGCTGTGCAGTTATCACCGAGAGATGCAGGGATACAAATCAAATTGGGAACAGCTCTACTCGCTACTGGAGATACTAATGGTGGTTTAGCAGCTCTGAAATTAGCCTCTCTTTTAGAACCTCGAAATGGAGATATTCAGTTTCAAATTGCGGAAATTTATCAAGCGCAGAATAATGTTCAAGGTGCTTTGAATTTTTATCAAAGAGCTGCTTCTGCTAATCCTGATCTAGTGGAAGCTAGGTTTGCTGCTGCGGAGATACTTTTAGAACAGCAGAATTATTTACAGGCAATAATTATGTATCGGCAAGTAATTAAAAGAAATCCTGATAATGCAGATGCTCACTATAAAATGGGGTTAGCTCTTAAAAGTAGAGAACGTAACAGAGAAGCGTTAAGATCTTTTAAAAAAGCTTTAAAACTGTTTGAGAAACAGAATAATTCTCAGGGTAAGGAAAAAGTGGAAACTGCTATAGCGGAATTGGAAGATTAATCAGCTTTTGTTGTTATAGAAGGGAATAGGGAATAGTTGGAAAAACCTTTTCTAGTCGAAGATTCATCATTAGTCTATGTCCTAACCAATTCTTTCTTAGCTATAACAACCCTGGATATTAAATTACTAATAATATCATGTCTCTTTGAATAACCACAATAAAAAATTTAGGGAGTAGGGAAGAAAGGGAAAGAGCGAAAAATATTCTTCCTTAGAGACGAAGAACATTTTTATTATGGCTAATTAACGAGACTTGATATAAGACTTCAATAAACCTTTCCCAAGTGAAGTCTTTTGATCTGGTTTTTTGATGCACAAATGCAATTTCCGGCTCTCAAAAATGAGGATTCTCAAGATTTACCAAAATACATTAATTTACGAATATCTAAAACACCATTAATGAGAAGAATAATGATCGAATTTGACTGGGAAAGTTTCCTGAAACAAGAAAGTAGAAAAGCTATCGAGCAATATAACAAGGAATATCAAAAGAACAAAAAAAATATGAACAAGGCATATATTTCTGGGAGCCACTGCCAGATGAAGTTGTTGAATTGGAATGGTTAGGTTTTCCTGGAGCATCAGAATTTTATTGAGTAGGGGAGTAGGGGAGTGGGGGAGAAGTAAAAATAAGAATAATTAACAGTCTTCGTGGCTCAAATTAGCAAAAAAAGTTATTCGAGCTGTGTTAATTACTTAATAACTGAAGTTTTACCCAAGTATAGCGTTACTTTTAGGAATTGGTATAAGAGGATAAAAAAAGAGAATTCAGTATTCCAAGCCTCTTGCTTCAGCTAGGGGTACTGATAACTGATAACTGAAATGACTGCCCATTTAATAGTTTGGATAATAAATATTTCCCAGAGAGTGATCGGAATTAATTTCTATCACTAAGTCTACCAATTCTGGATTTTTTATCAACGGTTTAATAAACAATTCTGGATGCAATGCTTTCCAAAAATAATCTACAAATTTTTCAATTTCATCATCGCTCATTCCTGATTTTCCTGAAGCAATCATTTGTTGTTCTGCTTGTTTTCGCCATTGTTTAGAAAAACGATAATCAGTTGGATATAACACAATTAAATTATCTAAATTTTCCCACAGAGGTAAATATTCGATTAATTGTTTATTCATATCACGGGCAAATTTTTTGTCTGCTTCCGTAATAATTGGTGGTGGTGCAAAATCAAAAATTCTCTCTTCAACTGGTAGAACTCCAACAAACCAACCTTCAAATAAAACAATATCAATTTTACTTACTATCTCTGGTTCAATTCTATCTCCAGCACCATTAAAAAGAGACTTATTAAATCTAGGAATAGGAATTAAATTATCAGAAATTTGATTTTCAGATTGACGTAACTTATCTAAAATTTCTATTCCCAAACTAACATCATGGGTACCTGGAGGTCCCCGCCAAATTAATCGGGAATCTTGCTTTTGTAAAAGTTGACGTTCGGCGTAAGTTTTATAAATATCATCAATAGAAATGCTAATAGTTTTGTAGCCAAGCTTCTCTAAAATTAAGACTAAAATTTTTGCCAGAGTAGTTTTACCAGTTCCTTGTCCGCCTAAAATTCCTTGAACTAATGAACGACCTAAATTTTGACGTTTATTAGCTAATTTTATTCCTAAAGGTAACCATAATTTCCATAAAGTTTCTAAAGTTTGATCGTCTCTGAGAGGAAACTTATCATAGTCATTAATTACAGACTGAAAAAGAAGCGATCGCTCCATAATTACTTCTCTCACATTTGTCGAAGTAATGTTAAAAACATCGGCACGTTTTTGTTCTATTAATTCCTGATTTGCTAAGGCTTCTAATTCTTTTTTTTCCAGAGACTTACCTTGCTGCAAAATTTGTAAAATTTCTCCTAGAGATAAGTTAAAAAAATCCATAAAAATTATAGTTATAGGGAATAGAAAACAGGGAACAGGGAACAGAGATTCGTAGCAAACATTTATCACACCTGGTATTATTTCCTAAATTGTTTTAGGCAATAAGAAATAAAAAAGGCAAGTTTGCCTTAGTTCAGAACAGGTATAAATATAGCACTACCCAAAAGGAAAAGAGGCTAAATGATAACTGATAACTGTTAACTGATAACTGTTAAGAGCCTAATTTGAAAGCTTCTAAAAATAGACCATAAGTGAAACCTATTTTAAAACTATTCAAAATATCTATACCCAAAGAACGTGCAATTTTTCCTTTACTGCCATAAACTAACCAATTTAATATTTCAGTAATTACCAAAGAAATTAAAGCATACAAAACATCTAAATAACCTTCTTGGCCAGCGATAGTAGAAACAGCAGTTGCTACAAAATTACCAAACAACAAACTAATAATTAATAAAGAAATTCGACGCCAAGGATTAAGTAACCATTGTTTTAACCTTTCCAGAATAACGTTCAGTAATCTATTAAGACGGGTACTTTGCATAAATAATGTTAAATATCTTTTGAATTTATATAATTTTCAACTTAAAAATACTTTGGTGCAACCCACTAGAAAGAGAATTAAGAATTGAGAATTGAGAATTGATTTTGAGCCTTCATATTTCATCCGAGTGCCATTGCCAAATTTTTTATATTTCCCCATTTCCCCATCTCCCCATCCTCGTCCAGTCAATCACATATAGCAAGATTTTTGAGATTTGGTATTACACCAACGCGGGGTCGCACCACTGTTGACTTTTGACTTCCACATAGCGACATATTATGTAGTTTAACATAGCAGAATATACCAGTCGCCATTATTGTTAATCTTCTCCAAATATAGTCACAGTAATAATGTACTAGACTGAGACACCTTAAATGGTGCAATAGATGTAGGTTGGGTTGAGAGACCGTTAGCGGAGCTTATCCGCAGGATAAACCCAACAACAATCTTTCTCCCCTACTCTCTAATGCACATTTTTAGCTGTATCAGTCCAGTATCGGCAAATAGCCATTCCCCGAAAAATTGGGGTTTGAAGCCTCCTCTTTTAAGGGGATAAAATAAAGAATATTCCTTATTTCAAGCCTCTGGGTGAGCGGCAGAGATACTGATAACTGATAACTGATAACTGATAACTGAAATGACCCCTACTTACTTCTGATTTCGACTATAGTAAGCTGTAATGTCTAAGGGTAAACAATATCAGGATGCCAAGTTAAAGGAGAAAAATAAATATTTAAATTCCTATGAAATTTCAATCTTACTCAAAAATTATTATTGCTTTAATATTCTTTTTATTAGGACTAATTATTGGCAGGTTCCAGTTAACAATATCCTGGACAAAAAGTGAGTCTGCAAGATTACAAACATCAAAATCTTCACCAATTTTAAAACCTCCTTTATCAAACATTTCTACTCCAACACCCCTACCAAAATCTCTAACAAAATTAACCCAAGAATGTAATATTCCCACAAATATTTCTGAGTCATCTATAGTCAAAAGCAATAGAGGAGCTATTCGAGTTAGCAACTGTACATATCATCCAATTCGTATCGCACTATTAGCTAAATCCTCAGAACAATCTTACCAAAAATCTGTTCACTGGGATTTTGCTCCAGAAGAAGGTAGTAGTAGAGGATTAATACTCTCTTTGCCAGGAGCAAAATTAAACTTGAAACCAGGAGATATTTTAGTTGTCTTTGCTCAAGATGGTTCTCGTTCATATTGGGGGCCTTATATTGTGGGAGAAACAAGTTTTCCTATTTGGAATACAGAAACATTAGAATGGCAGTTAATTTTAAGGCCATGAAAAAAATGGTGGTAGTGCACTAATGATAGAGAGAGTGTCGGAGGTGTCGGAAGTGTCGGAAGTGTCGGAAGTGTCGGAAGTGTCGGAAGTGTCGGAGGTGTCGGAAGTGTCGGAAGTGTCGGAAGTGTCGGAAGTGTCGGAGGTGTGCGAAGTGTCGGAGGTGTGCGAAGTGTCGGAAGTGTCGGAAGTGTCGGAGGCCTGGTCCGGGTGGGAGGTCTGGTCCGGGTGGGAAGTGTCGGAGGTCTGGTCCGGGTGGGAAGAAATTTAAAAATATATATCTTCACTATTACAATGCAGGACAACCAAAAAAATAATGGCTACTCTGCTAATTTAAGTATTTCCTGCTCATGCTCCGCGACATGAATTTGCAGCAAAACAGTCCTCAGCTTTTAGCTTGCCTCCTGGGTCGTAACTGCGAACTTCAGCTAGATTATCAAACAGGATTGGGTCTAAAACCCCGCCTTGATCGGCGAAATATTTTTGGAGCGTTGCTCTAATCCCCGTTACAAAAATAACTTCTGACTTCTGAATTCTGAATTCTGACTTCGTTAAAATTAGGCTCATCTTGTATCTTGTCTTGATGCGAAGAAATTATTATTGATATATTTCAGATAATTTCTAGAATAAATAAGTAGCTGTTCAGTTAAAATAAGTGTTCTTAAACAAATCCTTACTTAATTCATAAAAAACTGAGATATGATCGCTAATAGCTAAATACTTAGATGCTAATTTCTAGCTCAATTAGGGTTTAAACTTTAAGACTTACCGAATAATTAATAATTATTAATTAAATAATTCAGGTTAAAAGCCTCCTATTTTAAGGGGGAAAAAATAATTTTTTTCCTTTTAGTCAATCCTCTCCCTTTTAGGGAGAAGTAATTATCCATTATCCATTAATAAAAGGGATAACTTATCTGAATGAAACTAATACAAAAGTTGAAAATTATCAATTGGTTTAAAGCTCAACCAAAAAGTCATATCTTAATATTAGGACTTTCTTTTTTATGGCTTTTCTTACTTGCTTGGTTAGCTTTCTTTTGTAATCTTGGTAATATTGGTTTAATTGATGAAACAGAGCCACTTTTTGCAGAAGCTGCCCGTCAAATGGTAGAAACTGGAGATTGGATTACACCTTATTTTAATGGGGAAACTCGCTTTGATAAACCACCTTTAATTTATTGGTTAATGGCGATCGCTTATCATCTTTTTGGTATTAATGAATCGTCTGTCCGTCTCCCTTCGGCAATATCTGCAACTGCCTTAATGTGTTTTGGTTTTTACATCCTTTATAGATATGGTTATTATCACCTGAACTCTGAGATATATACTCCTAAAAATAAGTTTTTAATGGTGAGATTATTAATAGCATGGATTGGCGCTGCGATGATAGCTTTAAATCCAGAGACTATTGCTTGGGGACGTATTGGAGTTTCTGATATGTTATTAACAGGTTGTATGTGTTCGGGACTATTTGCCTTTTTTATGGGATATGCTTCACAAACAGAAAATACTCACATTCTTCAGCCAAAAAACACCAAAATAATCAGACAAAATATTTCTTATCTACCCAATAACAATCAATCCTCAAAAACTAGAAAATCTACCTTATTTAACAAGTGGTATTTAGCTTTTTATATACTAATATCTTTAGCAGTTCTCACAAAAGGTCCGATTGGAATTGTTTTACCCGCACTAATTATTGGTTCCTTTCTATTATATGTAGGTAAATTTTTTCAAATCTGGCAAGAAATAAATATTTGGCGTGGCATTTTAATATTTTTAACCATTACATTCCCTTGGTATTGTCTAGTTACTTTGGTGAATGGAAAAGAATATATTGATAGTTTTTTTGGTTATCACAATTTTGAACGTTTTACCAAAGTTGTGAATCACCATCAAGCGCCCTGGTACTTTTACTTTTTAGTCGTACTAATTGGTTTTGCTCCTTGGTCTATTTATTTACCAGTAGCGATCGCTAAAACTAGATTTTGGCAACGCAGTTATTGGCGTAGAAAACCTCGAACTGAACAGTTAGGTTTATTTGCTTTTTTCTGGTTTATTTGTATCTTTATTTTCTTCTCCATCTCTGCCACTAAATTACCTAGTTATGTCTTACCATTAATGCCTGCAGCAGCAATATTAGTAGGATTATTTTGGAGCGATATTATTATTAATGGAGATGCAGCTTCTAGTCAGAATAATAAATCTGAAAATAATTTTATTCAATCATCTGTAAACCCAACAAATAATTCTGTTAAACCTGTTCCCAGATTAACGGGAAATACTTCTCAATCAAAAGGTCAATTTTTATCTTTCTCAGTTCTCGGGAATATCATTTTTTTGCTAATTTTAGCCCTAGGAATTATCTACAGTTTTAATTGGCTAGATAGAGATCCAGCAATGCCATATTTCCCAGAAATAATTAGAAATTCAGGTTTATTAATTCGTGGTGGATTAATCTTCATAACCACAGCAATAGTCATAGGATTTATTTGGATAAAAAAACAAAATTCTTGGATTTGGAGTGCTAATTTTATTGGATTAGTAGCTTGTTTAATTTTTACAATTAATCCAATGATGTTTTTAGTAGATCAAGAACGTCAATTACCTTTACGGCAATTAGCTCAAACTATTGTTGAAGTTAGACAACCAGGAGAAGAAATAATAATGATTGCCTTTGAAAAACCTAGTTTAGTTTTTTATACTAGACAACCAGTAAAATTTTTCCGACGCGCTACAAATGCCAGAGAATATCTAGAGAAAATTGTGCCAAAAGATCCTTCTGGTAATGTTGTGATGATTGGTTATCCAAAAAAGTTTCTTCATGCGGGATTACAACCAGGGGAATATCAATATTTAGACAGTCGTGGAGCTTATCAATTAGGTAAAGTTCCTAAGAATATATTCTTCAAAGATCATTCAACAATTAATAATTAACAATTAATAAAAAATTACCTCTCCTTATCCTTATATAGAATAGGAGAGGCTTTATATCTTAATTATTCGGTAAATCTTAATCTCTAATTACTGCAATATTGTCAGAATATTTATTCTGTTCAAATAGCTGTATATCTCGAAGTTTCAATAGTAAATCCCAATCTTGACGAGTTCTAGGAGACCACAACCAATTTTTTTGCAGTTGTAGGATATCAAACTCTTGACCAGCCTCTCTCATAACTTTACCAGCATATTTAAAAGCTTGAACAGGAGTTTTTTGTAAATTTTGAGCATATTTAAGGCTCACTAATCCTATACCTGCATAAGCATTTAGAGCTTCTCTGTTCTTCACAGATAAATTGCTCTGGTAGTTATCAGAGAAAGGACGATTTTTTTCTATTTCTGGGGTAATTTCTCCAGATAAATTTAACACTTTTAACCAAGCTGTATAAGCTTTTTCTATATCTCCTTTGGTGTAATAAGCAAAGCCTAAAGCATTTTGATATTGAATATTATTTGGGTTTTTGTCAGTCGCTTTTTCCCAACAATTTATAACTTCATCTATCAGATTATTTTGATTATTATTTTTGAAAAGTTCCCAAGCTAATCTACCTTTAATAAAATTTATTTCTGGATGGTCACTGAGTCGTTTTGGCACAGCAGTTATTGTTTCTGCTGCCTTGACTAATGCTCCTTGTTTTAATAATGTTTCTACTGCCATTTTACCTGCCTGAATATCATTTTGCTCAAACTGTTTAATTGCCAGGATTTGTAGTTCTGGGATACTATTAATTGGCTGATTAACAAGTCTAACTCTGTTATATTCATGGTTCAAAATTGGAGCAGGTGCTTTAGGCAATTTAGCACTCATTTGTAATTGACGATCAAAACTAACGAGGTTAGTGCCAACAAATAACATCATTCCTGAAATCGCATATCCTAATGTTTTTTTCCAGGAAAATTTATAGTAGTTGTTCTGAGTACCTAATGTAGTAAATATTGACTGAGTTAATTCTTCTTGTTTTTCATAGTCTTGATTATCTAGTTCCTTTGCTATTTCTATTTCTTGCAATATCTCCTGGAGTGTCATCTGGAATGTTATCACTTCCTCTTTACTCTCTTCAATCTCCCAATTCAAATTATCAGTTTCAGATTCAATAAGATACTCCTCCAGGTTCCCTAGATCAATATCTGATTGTACCGGAGTTGAATATTCTAGTGACTTGGGAAATCCAATGTTTTCATCAATAGGTGTCAGGAAGTCCTCTTCTATTTCATTTTTATAATCGTTTATAGTTCCATCCTTTGGTATCAAAACCACATCAGACATTTCAAATGGCTCAACTGTAAGAGAAGGAGTTTGTTGTACTTTGTGTCTGGTTAATTGTCTCACCCTTTCTTTCAGGTATTTATTTAACTCCTTAACAGTTGCTCCTTTCTCTGCGCCGAATAACTCTAACAATGCGTAAGTAAAAGCCCCATGTTGGAATTCCTCTAGTTCCTGAGAACATTCACAAGGACTACAAGAGAAAAAACAAATCATTCCCATTTGGCGAGCTTTTTGTTCAGTTTGTTTTCCCAACGATTTGATGCTCTTAATACCCAGGTCTCGGCACATATCTAGAAACAACACAACATTCCCAGCTCCAGATTTTTTAAGCTGTTGAATGACATAATTAACTGAAATTCCACTTTTTTGAATATCTTCTTTATAGCTATCAGAAAGCATGAGGTAGTCAAGACCATCATGTATGGATATAGAACCATGACCACTGAAAAAAAACCAGAAGTCATCGTCAGACCCTAATGATAATTTTCCAATCTTTTCCAACAGTATTTCTATGTTAGAACGTTCTGGATATTCACGACAATCAGAAGAATAATCTGAGTAGTGGCAAACTTCATCAAAATCGGCTTCCTCAAATAAAAAGTCTCGCATTTTTTGAGCATCATTTGCAGCATACTTGAGAGAAGGAATGAACTTATACTTCTGCACTCCAATAGTAATTGCAAGTTTATTAGCCATTTTCTTGCTGTCTTTTGAATTTAAGTTTTATACCGCCTTTTCCACCAGCTTGTACCCCACTTCCCAAAAGACTGACTTTTCCTTCTCCATTAACTTCAGCAAATATTTCAATCTCATCTAGTTGAATCTCAGTCTGAGTTTGTTTTTCTGCTCTAGTAAACACCCGTTTAACAACATCTATCAAATGACCAATTTCTCTTTCCAAAGTCTCCTCTGCAACTTCATACTCTCCACCACTTTCATCGGATGATATAGAAAACCTTTCTACAGAAAATTTAGGAGGTGGAGTAAACCCATTAAAGCTTTTTAAGCCTTCTTGATTATCAGTTATAGAGGCATTAATAGTGCTATGAGTTGTTACTCTAATGGTAGTACCTGACATAAAAAAATTGCTCCTGAATTATTTGTTGGCTAATATTTGATTAAAAGACAAATGTTTTTCCACTTGATAAATCTCTGAGACTACCTAGATGGCTATATAATGCTATTCTCTCTGATTAGAGCGTTTTCAGGCAATTTTGTAATAGAATTGAATTGGATGTAAAACTGTAGAATAGAAATATTTATTCCAAATGCTGAGTATTGAATCTGATTATAATAAAGGCCAGAAAATGTATAAGTCCCAATAATGCTTACTTAACTTCTTGCTGATTCTCAATCGCCAGAGAATTTTCAGGAGATTTCAAAAAATACATAAATCCCAATCATACTTACTTAACTTCTAAATTCTAATCTAACTCAAACGTCTTAGTTATGAGATTTTCAAGTCACCAAAAATTAGGAGCTTTCCGTGTGGTTGAAAATTTCTCGTCTCTCAAAGGTTTTAGTTCTGAGATTTTAGAGAAAAACAAAATCAATAACCTCATTTACATTTATTTTTAGGTAACGAGTGACAAAGTTACCTTTTTATTAGATACTGACTATTGTCCAACAGTTGAGGGAAAAATCATGGGTACTCGAGAAGCGTCTTTGTTATTAGGTATCTCTCGTCAACGTCTGCTTGTTTTATTGGCTCAAGGAAGAGTCCAAGATGCTGAGAAAAATGGTAGATTCTGGGAAATCCCAGTTTCTGAGAATGGAATGCCTGTAATCATTCCGGCTCGGTGCGGTCCGAAAGGTCTCTGGCACAAGGAAAAACCCAAGGAACCTAAAATGATTCATGTTAATCAAAGCAACATTAAAGGTAATAAGGGTAAGCCTCCAAAGAAATTGAAACCAGTCCTTTCTGTTAAGGACGGCGACCGGAACGATTATGGTTATGAGTTATATATTCCAGGGCCTTGCCAAATCGTCTATGAACCTTACAAACCAGCAAAATGTGGCGCTCATTTGTGGATTAATACTTATGAGCCAGTGGAATTTATACATAATGAATTTTCATCAGATCCTGCAAGACAACCTAGCAAACAACTTTTTATATATATATAGTTTAGTTTTATAGGCACTACATCATCACAAAAGAATATTTATTTGCACTTTTCACTTAACTGACAATAACTTCAGACGATTTTTGCTGTTTACTTATGGAAAATTGCAGCAAGACATTTGCTCTATCCGTATATAGAAACGGAAAAATTCCATCATCTAAGAAATTATTTTTCAGCGATAGAACTCCGTTCCGCTTTTCGGCTAACAGCCGACATTAAACGCTGCGCGAAATGAAACGCGTTTCGGCTGTCGCCGA
>NZ_JAAHHT010000085.1:30238-34738 GCF_010672085.1 Okeania sp. SIO3I5 | reverse complement strand
TCTCACCCTGAACTGCAACGTTATAGTTATTGAAATTTTTGGATGATATGGAATTCGGTTATATAAAATATGTTCATAATTCTATAATTAGTTCAATATTCAATCTCCCGTTTGATATCAGTGTTAAACCTGATTTCATAAAGGGTTTGGAGACCAAACCCCTACGGTAATGTTTTCTCACTTTTGACCGCTATGAGGGGTCTCACCCTGAACTGCAACGTTATAGTTATTGAAATTTTTC
Organism: Okeania sp. SIO3I5; assembly: GCF_010672085.1. Lineage (GTDB taxonomy): Bacteria > Cyanobacteriota > Cyanobacteriia > Cyanobacteriales > Microcoleaceae > Trichodesmium. The sequence goes on along the minus strand of NZ_JAAHHT010000085.1, from coordinate 34,497 downwards.
GATGATATAGAATCCGGTTATATAAAATATGTTCATAATTCTATAATTACTTCCATATTCAATCTCTCCATCTCCCGCAAATATACAATAAGTGTTCAACCTGACTTTATATCAATCAGATTTCAACACCTCTAGCTTCTTCAACTTGAACAGTATCGGGTGTTAAATGTCGCCATCTAAACCTTTGGGAAAACTGATGCGATTTCCCTTCCACAACATCCGCTGCAATTTCCCCCAATAAAGGCGCCATTTTAAACCCATGACCACTGCCACCGCTACTAACAGAAAGACCTTTAATTTCTGGATGGTTATCTATCCAAAAGTGTCCGTCAAGAGTATCAATATATAAACATCTGCGGGTATACACCAAAGGTGCATCTACCAGTTCCGGGAAAGTCATCCGCAAAAAAGACCGCATCTTCTCCACCTCATTATCCTGAATTCGGCGATCGCCACTTTCAGGATGAATAGGTACGCCACTAGAATGTATAGCTATTTTGACAACACCATATTTAGGCAAAAAAGGAAAACCATACCATCCCGAATTAGAAACATCAGCAGAAAACACACTCAAATAAGGAGACGAAAAATATTTAGGGTTTTGAGGTTTTAACCAAAACACCGGATGACCAGTTGCTTTCATATAAGGTTGTAGCTCCGGCAAAAGATAAGGAGTATTAGCACCTGCTGCCACCAGCGCATGACCGCATTGAAAAGTATTTCCCTCTCTAGTTTTTACTCCTTGTAGGTTCCCATTTTCCACAATAAAACTTTCTGCACTTTGCCCTTGATAAATATCAACACCTAAAGAACGAGCATACTCAGTCAGTTTTTCCACTACCAAGGTAGATTCTACATAACCTCCTTTGGGATTAAAATTTGCATCTATGTAAACCGAAGTATTCACCATCGGAAAACGCTCTTTGATACTTTCCGCGTTCATTCTGTCTGAGGAATAACCACTTTCGATAAGATTTTGATAACTAAATTTTTCAAAGGTGTGGCGATCGCTTTCAATCTTATCCTTGCACAACATTAAATAACCTACCTCGTGATACAACTCTTCCCCGAAAAAATCATTCCATTCTTTCCAGCGATCGATACATATTTCTGCCATGCGGAAATATTCTTTATCAGAACCATATTCCATGCGCACAGCTTTAGTCACATCAGTAGAAGCTGCCAGATGATGAGGAATAGTGTCTGGGTTAATAACTGCCACTTTATATTTTCTTTTTCCTAATTCCACAGCAGCAGTAATACCAAAGATGCCGTTACCTACAATTAGAAAATCATACTTTGTATTGGGATTTTTCATAAGTTTCTATAACTGTTAAAGATATCTGAGTTTTCAACTGATTCTGTTAGAAATATAAATTGTAAAATTTTCCTCTACTTAGATTAAATCAAATTTTGAGAATTATTCTACTTCATAGTTAAATTCTACTTTGCTCTACTTAATTACCTCCTCTAATATATTACCTAAATATCCTATTTCCACACCACGGTAAAAACCTTCTATGATGGTTGGCAAATTGATGATTTCTTCTATGCAATTCATATACTTTTCGACTATTAAATTGACAGAGTATTGCTTTGTGCATTTTTTCTAATTTTTTCCAGTAATTTATCCGTACTTTCAGTAGATTTGATGAAATATAGGATATTTTTCTATTTTATCAATATCTAAAAAAAACTTTTTAAAATCCGTTGTTTCTGTAACCTCAAAAAATCTACCTAATGGTTTCATTACAAAATCTATACCCCCGTCATTTCAGTTATCAGTTATCAGTTATCAGTTATCAGTACCTCTTTATTTGCTGGCAATATTTAATGAACTCTTCAAAAGCATTTGTTTTTGTCTAAATATACAGATCAATTATTTGAATAATGATTTTAGCCAGATTATAAATTTCTTCTTCAATTATACAAAGGAGCAAATTTTCATTGAACCAATACCTATTGTTTGAAAGCTCTCTAATAACTAGAACATAATCACAAGTCAGGAAATATTTTTTAAATTCTTGGTTTAGTCTATGATTCAAAGCATTATTTTGTAATTTTTGACGAAAAGGTAACTCCCTTTGTCTGCGTAAAAGTTCAGAATACTTGCTACCTTAATAAGAAATATATCTACCACTTTCATCAAACCCATTTTTCACATAATCTTCAACTAAAACATAAATAGCATATAAATTACCAAAAAAACTTCTGGCTTTCGAGCCTCGATTAGCCGCTCTAGTTGTTAGATTGATATATTTTCAACAATTAATAATTAATAATGAATAATTAATAATTATTCATTGTTGAAAAGAAGAGGATTGACTAATCATGAAAATTTTTATTTATTATCCCCTATCCAAGGGGAGGCTTTAAACCAAAATTTTTCGGTAAAATAGGAAAAATTGAGTATATTAATTCTGATTTATTTCCATAAATATCCTTCAAAGCATTTTTGATTACCTTTGTAAATTCATGTTTCATCTAATTTTCCATATTTATGTCTAAAGTTAATTGAAAATCTTGATTATTTGAAATAGTATGATTACTTTTATCTTCCGAAACAAAATTCAATCTTTCTAATCCTAATTTTACATATTCTTCTTCTATTTCTATACTGATAGATTTTCTTCCCAATTTTTTAGCGACTACAGATGTAGTAAATGTTCCAGCAAATAAATCTAGAATCAAATCGTCAGGATTACTACTTGCTTTAATAATTCTTTCTAATAAAGCTTCTGGTTTCTGAGTTGGATGATTCCTATACTCAGCCATTTTATACCTCACTCTCGGAATATACCAAACATTTCCAGGCACTTTTTTAGAATTATAAACTGTCGGATTTTGTTTGCGATAATCAATCAATTTACGCACTGCACCTGTTTTAGCTTCAATCTTTATTTCTTCAGCGTTAAATGTATAATTATTTTTATCTTTTACTCCAAATAAAATTGGTTCATACAAAGAACCAAAATATTTTTTTGCCTGAACTCCCGAACTATCGTAATACCAAACAATTCGGGAAAGAATAGTAACTTTATCTCTTAAATATATGTCTATATATGGCATATATTGTGTTGCTGCCATAATGTAAATACTGCCTGTATTTTTTACTTTTCTCAGACATAAATCCAGCCATTGATAACACCATTTCATATACTCATCATCAGAATTCCATTTTTTTTGCTTGCCATTAAATTTCTTACCAATATTATAGGGAGGGTCGGCAAATATTAGGTCAATACTACCGTCTTCGACGCAATCATTCAAAACAGAAATTACATCTCCCAAAATAATTTTTTGTTCTGCAAATTTCCTAACTTTCATTTCACTTTTATAGCGCTACGCGCTAGGGAACAGGGAACAGGGAACAGGGAACAGGAAGTTCTTAAAAGGTTTTCCTAGGTCATGCTGCGCAAACATGATTTAGAAATGTCCTAACCTTAATGGGTAGCGCTATACAACACTAATGCTACTAGACTTGATTATTAGTTGAATAAAAAATCATGTGTATGGACGAGCTCCACCCACCCTTTCTTATCTATATTTAAAAATATCAGAATTTTTGATTCTATGCAACCTTTTGAATTTAAAATTTTGAATTTTAAATTTTGAATTTTTACTCCTACAATATCTGTGACAAAAATTTGCGGGTACGCTCCTCTTTCGGATTTCGGAAAAATTCCTCTGGTGTCGCCTCCTCTACCAACAACCCATCCGCCATCAACACAATCCTATCTGCCACCTCCCGTGCAAACCCTACCTCGTGAGTTACCACTACCAATGCTACTAGACTAGATTATTAGTTGAATAAAAAATCATGTGTATGGACGAACTACCCCCACCCTTACCTATCTATATTTAAAAATATCAGAATTTTTGATTCTATGCAACCTTTACATGAACTTAATAAAATGAATTGGGTAAATGAATCAAAGCTATTCCTTGTATACTTCACACCCTGGTATAGAAAAATATTTTCTCAACACCAGATTTGAGAAATTTACAATACCTGGGTGCGACAAAAACTTGCAGGTACCCTCTTCTTTCGGGTTTGGGAAAAATTCCTCTATCAGTTATTAATTCACTTAAGGTTTCAAACCTCTAAAATTATCCAACCTTTTGAATTTTAAATTTTGAACTTTGAATTTACACTACCTGCGACAAAAACTTGCAGGTCCCCTCTTCTTTCGGGTTTCGGAAAAATTCCTCTATCAGTTATTAATTCACTTAAGGTTTCAAACCTCTAAAATTATCCA
>NZ_JAAHHT010000085.1:0-30228 GCF_010672085.1 Okeania sp. SIO3I5 | reverse complement strand
AATTTTGAACTTTGAATTTACACTACCTGCGACAAAAACTTGCAGGTCCCCTCTTCTTTCGGGTTTCGGAAAAATTCCTCTATCAGTTATTAATTCACTTAAGGTTTCAAACCTCTAAAATTATCCAACCTTTTGAATTTTGAATTTTGAATTTTGAATTTTCACTCCTACAGTATCTGTGACAAAAACTTACGGGTACGTTCCTGTTTCGGATTTCGGAAAAATTCCTCTGGAGTCGCCTCCTCTACCAACAACCCATCTGCCATCAACACAATCCTATCTGCCACCTCCCGTGCAAACCCTACCTCGTGAGTCACCACTACCATCGTGATTCCCGAATCTTCTGCCAAACCGCGCATAACATCCAAAACTTCCCGCACCATCTCCGGATCTAATGCTGAAGTCGGTTCATCAAATAACATAATTTTTGGCTGCATCGCTAAAGCACGAGCGATCGCCACCCTTTGTTGCTGACCCCCCGAAAGTTGACCAGGGAATTTTTTCGCCTGTTCCAAAATACCCACCCTTTCCAAAAGTTGCATTGCCACTTCCTCCGCCTTAACTTTTGGCCATCGACGCACCCAGATGGGAGCTAAAGTCACATTTTGCAAAACTGTTAAGTGAGGGAACAAATTAAACTGCTGAAATACCATTCCCACCTCCCGTCGAATCGCCTCAATATTTTTCAAATCGTGGGATAAATTAATACCATCAACAATAATAGTACCTTTCTGAAATTCCTCTAGAGCATTAAAAGTACGGATAAAAGTCGATTTACCAGAACCACTTGGTCCCATAATTACTACCACTTCTCCACGTTTTACGGTGAGACTTACTCCACGGAGAACATGAAAATTATTGCTATACCATTTCTGGACATCTGTGGCAATAATTCCTATATTGGCATCTATTGGTGTTTCAGTTTTTTGTGTTTCTGCTTGTGTCATTTTGATCTTTAGGAAATAAGAAATAGAGAATAGAGATTAGTATTAAACTCTATCCCAGCATTCTTAAAAGTGCTGTTAATGTACATATCTTAGGTAGGACTTACGGATCTGCAAGGTATTTTCGTCCGATACGACTGACAAGTTTTGCGCGACAGTCCGTCAGGATAGCAATCTCAAATCCTAATTTTTTCTACCTCATGCGCAAGCTCTGTTAGGTTAACTAATTCTAGCAAGATGTAGGAAATTTTAAAGAATAGAATTTTTCTCAACGTGAAATAAAATTGACTCTACTCTCTAACTTTGAGTAGTGCTTCAGAAAATGTCGTGGCGATTTCTCCATCCGCAATAAATAGTCGGAAAATTTCTCACCACACTCAGAGTTGGGAGTGCTTCAGAAAATGTCGTGGTTATTTCTCCATCCGCAATAAATAGTCGGAAAATTTCTCACCACACTCAGAGTCGGGAGTGCTTCCGAAAATGTTGTGGTTATTTCCCCATCCGTAATAAATAGTCGGAAAATTTTTCACCACACTCAGAGTCGGGAGTGCTTCAGAAAATGTTGTGGCGATTTCCCCATCCCCAATAAATAGTCGGAAAATTTTTCACCACACTCAGAGTCGTAGGTGCTTCAGAAAATGTTGTGGCGATTTCCCCATCCGTAATAAATAGTCGGAAAATTTTTCACCACACTCAGAGTCGTGGGTGCTTCAGAAAATGTTGTGGCGATTTCCCCATCCTTAATAAATAGTCGGAAAATTTTTCACCACACTCAGAGTCGGAGTGCTTCCGAAAATGTCGTGACGATTTCTCCATCCGTAATAAATAGTCAGAAAAATTTCTCACCACACCCAGAGTCGGAGTGCTTCCGAAAATGTTGTGGCGATTTCTCCATCCGCAATAAATAGTCGGCAAAATTTTTCACCACACTCAGAGTCGGGGATGCTTCAGAAAATGTTGTGGCGATTTCCCCATCCGTAATAAATAGTCGGAAAATTTTTCACCACACCCAGAGTCGGAGTGCTTCCGAAAATGTCGTGACGATTTCCCCATACGCAATAGTCGGCAAAAATTCTCACCACACTCAGAATCTGGGTGCTTCAGGAAATGTTGTGACTATTTCTCCATCCTTAATAAATAGTCGGCAAAAATTCTCACCACACTCAGAATCTGGGTGCTTCAGGAAATGTTGTGACTATTTCTCCATCCTTAATAAATAGTCGGCAAAATTTCTCACCACAATCAGAGTCGGGGATGCTTCAGAAAATGTCGTGACTATTTCTCCATCCTTAATAAATAGTCGGCAAAATTTCTCACCACAATCAGAGTCGGGGATGCTTCAGAAAATGTCGTGACTATTTCTCCATCCTTAATAAATAGTCGGAAAATTTTTCACCACACCCAGACTCTGGGTGCTTCAGAAAATGTCGTGACTATTTCCCCATCCGTAATAAATAGTCGGCAAAATTTTTCACCACACCCAGAGTCGGAGTGCTTCAGAAAATGTCGTGACTATTTCCCCATCCGTAATAAATAGTCGGCAAAATTTTTCACCACACCCAGAGTCGGAGTGCTTCAGAAAATGTCGTGACTATTTCCCCATCCGTAATAAATAGTCAGAAAAATTTTTCACCACACCCAGAGTCGGGGTACTTCAGAAAATGTTGTGACGATTTCCCCATACGCAATAGTCGGCAAAATTTCTCACCACACCCAGAGTTGGAGTGCTTAATAAAATAAAGAAGATAGCTAAATTTTACAATTAATAAGAAGTATTTAACTTTTTCTCCAACTGCCGACTACCGACCGACATAGCATAACAAATAATCCAAAAAAGTAAACCATCAAATAAATAAACTTCAGCATAATCTCCTAAAAATTGGGGTTGAGCTAAAACCGAACGACTAATACCCAACAACTCTACCAATCCCACAATTGATAATAAAGTTGTATCCTGAAATAGACTAATAAATTGACCGACAATTGATGGAATAGCCACCTTTAAAGCTTGAGGTAAAACAATCAATCCTACACTCAATGGAGTATTTAAACCTAATGCTTTTGCCGCTTCAATTTGACCCCTAGGTACAGATTGTAAACCGCCCCTAACATTCTCTGCTAAATAAGCAGAACTAAATAAAGTTAACCCTAAAATTGCCCGTAAAATTCTGTCAGGTCGTATTCCATCCGGCAGAAATAGAGGAATCATAATTTGCCCCATAAATAGAATTGAAATTAGAGGCAATCCCCTAATAATTTCAATATAACCAATAGAAAATATTTTGATTACTGGCAATGTACTTTGTCTGCCTAAAGCCAATAAAACTCCCAAAGGAAAAGATAAAAAAATGCTAACTAAAGAAGTTAATATAGTTAGCATTAAACCACCCCAATCATTTGTAGATACAGATTTTAAACCTAATCCGCCTCCGATTAACCAGACAATTAATAGAAAAGCAAGAAACCAAGAAAAAGATAAATATTTACCTAAATTACTATTTTTTCTCCCTAATTTTTTTCCTATCCAGGCAGTAGCAATAACTAAAATAACCATTCCTATCAATAATAGTTTAAATGGTATAGCCACAGGAATTAGTAAGAGAATAGCAGGCAAAATAGCAAGAAAAATCAATACTGGCAATGTAAATAATGTAGCTGAGTTTCTAGCAATAACTCCCCAAGAAAAACCAGAAAAACTAGAAATTATGCCGACTATTAACCAGACACGCCAATATTGGTCTCTAGGATATCTACCCACCATTAATAATGGCAAATTAACTTTGATAACCTGCCACTCTGCTTCTGTTGTTGCCCAGGAAATAAAGTTAGTTATTGCCCAGAAAATGATGCTGAATAAGATAATGGTTAATAAGGTGTTATACCAGGTACTAAAAAAATTTTTTCTCAGCCATTCTATAGAATTAGTTTCTGGAAATGGTGGAGCAGAAGATTTATTTGTATTAATTGTTTTCATAATTTTATAGGCAATAGATAAAACTTATTAGCAAGCATTCAAAAGTCAGCTAAGGAAAAAGGAAAGAACGTTCAATAATTAGGGTGTGCTGATTAAATATCAAATCCTTTTCAGGTAAAACTTTCAGCCTTTTTAGGTATTGAAAAAATCCAAGCTTAATGGTCTTTTAGGTTCAAAAATGAGCGTATTTTGGGCAGACAAAGACAGAAAAAATGAGGAACAATTCTTACTCCTACCTCCTCTAAATTCCCCATTCCTCCTAACTCCTGACTCCTGCCCCTAGCACAAGACTTTTTCAGCAAACCCTAATTAATAATTAATAATTAATAATTAATAATTAATAATTAACAATTAACAATTAACAATTAATAATTACCTCTTCTGTGATAGAAGGATTCGGTTAAAAGGAATTTTTTTCTTTTCAAAGGAAGATTAGATATGGCGCCGGTAACCTATCCATCCCATCCTACGGGAAACTTTCGTTACGGAATGCTATCGCAAACGTTAATGACCGCTTTTTCTCCATGAATGGAGAGGTTTTATACCTTAATTTTTCGGTAAGAGAAGGAAAAAACTTAGTAGATATTTTCCTAACTTTTACACAAACAATACCAACGGACATGATATTAAAAATAACCAGTAATACCAAGCATCAAAAAAGAATGTTACGAATACTTTGGTCAACAAAATGGTGAAAATCAGATTTATATTTGGGAGAATTGAATTCTTTCAGAGTCAAAAATGATAATAACAGCTCTTTCTACTGACTACTGACTACTGACTATTGACTACTAGAAACAGTTCCAGTATTTGTAGCAAACATTTATCAAATTGGTATAAAAAGGAGAAATTAAAGTCAATAAATGATATTTAAACTATTTATTCTGACTCCAGATTCCTGACTCCTGACTCCTGACTCCTAAATGATATTTAAACTATTTATTCTGACTCCTGACTCCTGACTCCTGACTCCTACTGATATTATCTTTCTGTTAATTGAACACTTTTATTTAAAAAATTCATAGATACTGAAATTATCAAATTTATGGAAAGATAAACCACCATTAAAATGATAAATACTTCTATTGGACGACCTGCTTGATTATAAGTAGTATTAGCCACAGCATATAAATCTGGATAACCAATAGCTATTGCTAAACTAGAATTTTTTGCTAAGTTCATATATTGACTATTTAATGACGGAATCATAACTCTTAATGCTTGGGGAAAAATCACCAATTGCATGACTAAACCAGATTTTAATCCTAAAGACTTGGCTGCTTCCCATTGCCCTTTCGGCACTGCTTGAATCCCAGAACGAACAATTTCAGCAATAAAAGCACCTGTATAAAATACTAATCCTACCAGTAAAGCTGAAAGTTCTAATGTTAAATTCAATCCCCCTTTTGTACCTCCTGTTTCTGTTGCTATAGGTGCTTGCCAAGCCAATCCAAATATAATAATAAATACTGCAATAATTCCCATACTAATTAATACAATAATTTGTGGTTGACCAGATGCTGCTTTTTCTGCCATTAATTTATTCCGCCATTGCCAAATAAATATAGCAGCGATCGCTCCTACAACTAAAACTATTAACCATAACCAAACATTCAAAGTATTTTCCGGCCAAGGAATAGCTATACCTCGTTTACTCATAAATATTGGTCCTGGTAATTCTAATTTTTCTTGAGGTCTAGGCAAACTGAAAAAAACAGCAAAATACCAGAAAAATAACTGTAATAATAGGGGAGTATTTCTGACAACTTCCACATAAATTCGATTCAAATTCCGCAGTAACCAATTCTCAGAAAAACTAGCAATACCTGCCAATATTCCGACTATTGTTGTGAAGAAAATTCCTAAAATCATTACTCGCAGAGAATTAACTAAACCTGCCAATAATACTTGAGTATACGGGTCATTTGGTTTGTAAGGAATCAAACTTTCACTAATACTAAATCCTGCTTCATTATCTATGAAACTAAAGCCAAACTTTGTACCTTGTTGTGCTAAATTACGGCTGAGGTTGCTAATCATTATAGCTACAACCACAACAAAAATTAATATGGCAAGAACTTGTAAAGCAATACGCCAAAATCTCTCATCTCGCCATAGAGGAATTTTTTGATTTTTCTCGTCAATCATAATTTTAGGGAGTCATTTCAGTTATCAGTTAGTAGTGACACTTTCCGTTCCGGAATGCTCCGCAAACGCGAAGTGTCACTACATCAATTATCAGTACCTCCTATTAAACCATTGGGATTGAAATAATAAACCAAATATTTTCCTTTTAGTCAATCCTTTCTCTTTTAGGGAGAGGTAATTATCCATTATCCATTAATGAAAATAGACTTCTTGCAGAAGTCAGGGAATAGGGAATATCGGAATAAAAAATAAAAGGATAAAATTGTTTATTTCATCTCTTAAATTCATTTAATTAAAACTTTAGCAAGAGGTTTAATATCCAACCCATTTATTTGTTTTAGAAGGGGTATTTTCACAGATTGTCAAGTATGTAGAAAATAGTAGAGTTGTCAAGAGCAAATATACTTACTTCTGCATAATTTCTATTCAATTTCCTGTCAATAAATTTTCATTTCCATCTACTTTATCAAAATAATTGAGTCTATAGTCATTTCAGTTGAGATTGAGACAAGGTTTTCTTGCTGTGAAAGTTTCAGCTAAAAAAGTGTTTCATTCTTATTTGAAATTACTATAAAACCCCATCTTGATTCTTGATTGATGAAATGTTTTTGGAGTGTTGTTCCAAATCGCTCCTACAAAAACAACTTCTCAATTCTCAATTCTCAATTCTCAAACCCCATCTTGATTCTTGATTGATGAAATGTTTTTGGAGTGTTGTTCCAAATCACTCCTACAAAAACAACTTCTCAATTCTCAATTCTCAATTCTCAAACCCCATCTTGATTCTTGATTGATGAAATGTTTTTGGAGTGTTGTTCCAAATCGCCACTACAAAAACAACTTCTCAATTCTCAATTCTCAATTCTCAAACCCCATCTTGATTCTTGATTGATAAATGTTTTTGGAGTGTTGTTCCAAATCCCCACTACAAAAACAACTTCTAAATTCTCAATTCTGAATTCTCAATTCTGAATTCTCAATTCTCAAACCCCATCTTGATTCTTGATTGATGAAATGTTTTTGGAGTGTTGTTCCAAATCGCTCCTACAAAAACAACTTCTAAATTCTCAAAACCCATCTTGATTGATGAAATATTTTTGGAGTGTTGTTCCAAATCGCCACTACAAAAACAACTTCTAAATTTTAAATTCTCAATTCTCAATTCTCAATTCATAGAGATTTGGGAAAGTTACTGTAGATTAATTCCCAAATCTTTACTGTTGTGATTTTCTTGTTAACGGAAAGGAGGAGAATAAAGCAACCCACCATTTGTCCATAAATCATTCAGACCACGTGGTAACTTAAATTGAGAATTTTCTCCTAAGTTACGATTATAGACTTCCCCATAATTACCAACTTGCTTAATCACACGATATGCAAAATCATTACTCAAACCCAAACCTTCACCCAGGTCTCCCTCTACTCCTAAGAAGCGTTTGATTGTAGGATCATCAGAATTTTGCTTCAGGTCATCCACATTTGCTTGAGTAATACCTAACTCTTCAGCTTCTATCAAAGCATAAGTTACCCATTTCACCACATCAAACCAAGCCGAATCATTATTTATTGTCACTGGACCTAAAGGTTCCTTAGACATAGTAACATCCAGAATGACATGAGCATTTGGACTTGGTAGGGTACTACGGCGACTTAATAATTGAGATTTATCAGAAGTCATCCCATCACAGCGTTCCTCTGCATAAGCAGCATAAGCTGGATCTGCTTGTTGAAATGTTAGTGTCTCAGCTTCTACATTTCTTTGGCGGAGATTATCTGTTAAATTTAATTCTGTAGTTGTACCTGCTTCTACACAAACTGATTTACCTTGCAACTCCTCTAAAGATTTAATCCCACTATCAGCACGAACCATCATTCCCTGTCCATCATAAAAAGTAGTAGGGGCAAACTCTAAACCTACAGTAGTATCTCGACTAATAGTCCATGTTGTATTTCGAGAAAGCATATCTACTTCCCCACCGTTAAGAGCAGTAAAACGCTCCGTTGAATCTAAGTTACGATATGCTATAGCATTTGGATCGTTAAATAGAGCTGCAGCTACTGCCTTGCAAATATCTATATCTATTCCTGAGTATTTACCATTCTGGTCTACAAAACTGAATCCAGGAATACCACCTTCTACACCGCAGATTAATTTACCGCGGTTTTTGACAATATCTAAACGACTCGTCCCTTGCTGACTTTCTTGGCCACCTCCCGTTTGGTCTGATGTGCCATCACCTTCGCAAGCTGTTAGTGGCAGTACCATCAACATAGCTGCTATTAAAATAGATCCCCATTTTTTCATAATTGATTATGATTTTTTTGTTTTGAAAAAAATGACCTACTCAAAGCTACCATAATCTGAAAATATATTAACTTTCTGTGGTCCTTAAAACTACCAAATCCTATTTCCTTCCATAACTGTAGTTATGAATATATGATACTTCCATAAGATTTTGGGTGTCAGACTTAGCGATCGCTTCTAAAAATTAAATCAACTATTTTCTAAGTTTTTTGTTTTTGACTTAAAGTCCAGCACAGCAAAATAGTAGTTAACTAATTTATCAATTTATCTATAATAATTAGTCTAAAGCTCTCGTCTACTATGAACTTTTGACTTTCAACATCAGAATGAACACTATACAATAAAACTACGCCGATGCTGTGTTTGACATTGATAAATCAAATTTCCGAAGTATTTGCGAATCAAAAACTCTCTTGTGGGATTACTTTTATACCCAATTTATGCCTAGATAGTTACACTAAAATGATTACAAAAGTATTAGTAAATTTGCTACCAACATAGAGGGTCATTTCAGTTATCAGTTATCAGTACCTCTAAGTGAACCATTGGGATTGAAATAATGAACCAAATATTTTTTTATCCCCTGAAAAGGGGAGAGTTTAGACCTTACTTTTTAGTAAAAATCCAAATATTCCTTGGGCACAAAAAACGACAATTATATAGTTATCAAACTATTTTTAATCAATCCTGGAACAGTTTTACCAAGAGAAAAAATCAAATAAATTCTTACCTCCTGATTCCTGATTTGTAACTTTTAACTTTTAACTTGTACGTAGCGCTATAGTGGCGAAGGTTCAGCACCCAAACGTTCCTCAGCTAAATCCCGAATTAAGGATAACCGAGAGAAAATATATTCGTTCATTAAATCTGCCTCTCTACAATTTAGGCCAATTCTTGTTTGCAACTGTTTGATTAGCAACTGAACTAAGGTAGCATCATCAAGTGATACTAATGTTGTAGCTTGGGAGTTTTCTACTATAGACCAAAGCTGACGTAACATTGTGGGAGTCATAGCACCTCCATATAAATTTAATATGCCTGTTTGTAATGGGGATTAATTATTTCAGTTATCAGTTATCACTACCGACCACTGAAGTTGATTTTCTCTTGGTCGATTGGATATGCTTAGGAAACCCATCCATCCCTTGACCGCTTTTTCATCCCCTTCAAAGGGGCAGGGGACTTTATTTTTTTGTCAAGATTGGTAATCAGGACATATTTCTATGCACATATTTTCCCAACCTTGTTTTTCCTTAACTATTCTTTTACATTTACTGAATAGTAACTGAATTCTACTTATAATAGAGAGGCTTAGACATAATAAGTTACAATTATTGCTAACATCTTTACAAAATGATGTAGTTCTTCACTTATTTTTGATGTCCCACGAGCCGGTTGCCCATTTTCAGAAAATACCTTGAATGCTTTATATTCCTAGTGTTACAACTACTAATCTTGACTACTTTTAAATATTGAAATAATTAGTTTTAATACTTTTTAATACTTGATATTTTGGTCAATCATATGAAATTTAAAAGTCGTCTATAATTTACTTACATATTTTTTGTGAAAAAATAGTATTTTGTTATACATCAATCAAAGCAAAGGGCGCGGACATTTTGAAATTCTCACGCCTCAGTCATAAATTATTTATGACTCTTGCATTTTGGACTTTTACCTTGCCCGTAGCGCTATACAACTTCTTGATAAACTTGTTGTACTCTGTCCAATTCTAAATCAGAAAGATAATCCACACACCAATTGGCTAAACGTTGGAGCATATGAAAGGGATAAGTGTGAGCAACACCAACCACAGGCATTCCTGCTAGTTTAGCTGCTTCAATACCTGGGAAAGTATCCTCAATTACTAAACATTCTGAAGGTTGGAGATTAATGTCTGTATATTGTTGATTTAAAATATCTACCGCTAACAAATAACCATCAGGTTTTGGTTTACTCCCATTGACATTATCTCCACCAATAATTACCTGAAAATAATCAGCTAAATTAGCTTTATTTAACACTAATTCTACTTCTGTTTTGATAGAACTACTAACCACAGCCATCTTTAGATTAGCTTGAGAAACCTGAGAAATAAAATCTACCGTATCTGAATAAATTGGTAACTCTTCAATACTTTCTAACTCTTGTTTATAACCCAAAGTTTTGCGTTGGATTAACCGCTCCAAATACTCTTCTTTAACATATCTACCTCTTTGGGCTAGTATATCTTCCAAACAAGCTTTATCGCTTCTTCCCAAACAAAATTTGTAATATTCTCCTGGTTTTAGCAGTAGATTTTCCTCAAGCAGCACTTGTTCTATCAATTTTTCGTGCAGCAATTCATCATTAATAATTACACCATTAAAATCAAACAAAACAGCTTTTAGAGTCATTTCAGTATTTAAAAGAGGGAACAGGGAACAGGGAACAGGGAACAGGTGGGATTAATTGATAATTTATGGATAATAATTGATTTCCTGTTTTAATTTTCACACCTATGTCTAATAGTTCATAGTTCAAAAGGGGTTGCCGATATGGTAATTTTCTTCAATATTTATGAACCTCACAAATATCGTTTTTTTAGTAGTGGTGTACAAGTAGTGATACTCGTATAAAAGGTTAACTAGGAACTTAGATTATTATGTTTAAATCTCGAATTTAGGGGCTTTTCTGTTCCGAGTTAAGTGTTCTCTATTCCCTTCTTCCAGCCTAAATCACTACATCTACAGGACTACCATTTTTTTATAGATATTTGAGACAAAAGCATTACACATTCAGCAACGCCGTTTTAACACTTTTTTTTCTTACTATCAATATTACTACTATACAAATTTAACCTTATTTTACAGAAAAATAAAGGTTTAAAGCCTCTCCTTTAAAGGATAAAAAAAATCCTTTTTAACCAATCCTCTTCTTAGAAAGAATAGGTAATTATTAATTATTAATTCTTGAACAATACCAATTATTATTACCTCCTGGTTAAGCAGATGGCTTGAAATACTGAATCGAATATTTTTTTTCTTATGTTTTTCTTATGTATCAAATACGCTAGGGTTCGATATAATAAAGATGTTCTATCTTAAAATAATGCCAAATCTTTCTAGCTCTCCCCACACTCTCCAAACTCTTTATCTAATTACACCAATGACCTGATTTTTTGGTCATAAGTAATAAATTATTATTATTAATGCTAATTGCTCTAATAAGCAGGAGTAGGAAAACGATCACTATCATTATCCCAGTTTGGTAGATTATGGTTTACTTCTGGTATAATCTCAGAGTATTCAGCTAAAAGTGGCTTAACACCACTACTGACCTGATGCAGCCACCATATATCCTGAGTTTCCACTGTACCAAATCCCGCAGCCCCTAACCAAGCATCAATATTACCCCTAGCATAAGACTTAATATAAGGTTCCTCAAAAATTTCCGTTAGCCATTCAGTTTGACGCAAGGTTTTTTGGTTGCCATCCAAAATCACAACTTGGCCTCCAACTTTTAACAATCGAAAAATTTCTTGTAAGATACTTCTTGATACCTGTGGTGGAGTTTCATGGAATAATAAGGCGATCGTTACTAAATCAAAATAACCATCTGGAAATCCTGTTTTTTCTGCATTGTCATGTTGCCACTGAATATTTAACCCTGCTGTTTTGGCTTTAACTTCTGCACAACCAAGCATATAAGGTGATAAGTCGATACCAATGACCTTTGCTTGTGGAAATGCCTGTTTTAACATAATGGTCATAGAACCTGTTCCACATCCTAGGTCTAGTATGCGTCTTGGTCTCACCTGAACTGCATCAACTAAAGCTTTTCTAACCCAAGTTTCATTGGGCGGTAAAGCATACTGGGTAATGGGGTCATAAGTAACTGCTGCACCTATAGTTAAATAACCACCTTCAATACCATGGAAATTTCCAGAGGTATAATATTTAGGATAAACTAAGTTGGGATTGGTGAGGCGATCGCTTTGAGCTTCCCAATCTATACTGTCGTGGAACTGTTTCATTGCTTCTTGGTCAATCAAAAAAGTGTTGACCAATGGTGAAAGAAATTTCTCGTATATTGTGTCTTTTTTAACTGCCATCAAATTTTTCTGCACTTCCAGAACTACATTTTGTGTTCAAATTAAGTTGAATCAAAATTAAGAAATTTTCTTTTCTAAGGCTTTTTTAGCAATTTTAGTAACATAAATAGTTACGGCAACTGTAGCTATTAAACCTACTCCATAGAGAACCCATTCTGCGGTGCTGCGGGAACCACCTTCCGTGCCCAAAGTTGCTAAACTACCAGCCAAGGAACCCAGATATACATACATTACTGTTCCTGGCATCATACCAATCCAAGATGCCAAAAAATAGTCCCGTAGAGAAACTTGAGTGAGACCAAAAGCATAGTTAAGTAGGTTAAAAGGAAAAATAGGAGACAAGCGGGTTAGGCCAACGATTTTCCATCCCTCATCAGCTACAGCTTTATCAATGGCCTTAAATTGTTCATTTCCTTCAATTTGTTTGGAAACCCAACTTCGTGCTAGATAGCGACCGACTAAGAATGCACAAGTTGCACCTATAGTTGAGGCGATAGAAACGTAAATGGAACCAAAAAGAGGGCCGAATAGCACACCTGCACCAAGAGTTAATAGTGAGCCAGGTAGGAATAATACTGTAGCTAGAATATAGATAATAATAAAAGCTACAGGACCCCAAGGGCCAAGTGTATCAATCCAATCTAAGGCATTTTTCAATAGTTGTTGAGCATTAAAAAATTTCTGAGCAACAATTAGGAGAATGGCAACTCCAAACATAATTAAGATTGGTTTGATTAGCTTGTTTAATTTTGGCTTTTTTTTTGTTGTTTCTTCTAAGTCGTTCATTATATATAAATTTGAAAATTATATTTATACTGATTAATATGATAATCGTTTTTGCCTATAAAAGCATAATTTTTCAGCGTTATTTAATCAGATTCTTATCTGATTTTCATTAGGTTAGATTCAAAGTTTTTGGCAAGATGGAAGAGGAAGAATAGAACATAATCAAAAAATTAGTAAATCAAGGTTTATTTTTGACAAAAAAATAAGATATAAAACCTCCCCCTATTTTTCGGTAAAACAAGAATGTTACGAATAATAAAGGCGATAAAAAGACTTTACAAAAAATCTTCCTTTGACGAATTCGATAAGTTATGAACTGGGAATGGCATCGAAACTATTTAGTCTAACTTTTCCTCCTGGGGGGGTTAGGGGTGGGTCAATTTATTGTCACGCCTAGAAAAAAGTAGGAGAGGGTGTGGAGGTGTGGGAGGTGTGGGAGGTGTGGGAGGAAAGTCCGCTTTTATTCATGCAGCTTGGGATACCCCAAGACCTTATCCTCCTCATCCTCCCCATCTTCCCTATCCTCCCCACCCTCTCCCTAAATATTCTAGCTCAGACAAAAAATGAGCAATAGGGGGTTAGGGGTGGGTTGACTCCTAAAAAACCTCCTAGTGCAGGATGGCAGAAATAAATGACCAGTTACAACATCCTAAAAGCCTTACTAACCAATAATGCATGAATTTTGAATGCATGAATTCCGCGTAGTGGCACTAGCTATTTTTAGCAAACATTTACATTTATCATGCCTGATATAACTTTGTGAAAATCGCTATAATATTATAGCATTTATCAAAAAGAATGCTAGATAAAATTGGGTTGGCAAGTGTGGGAAGTATGGTAGGTTTCGTGAGAATAAATGTAGGAAAAATCTATACTAACCTACTTTAAATTGTCAAAAAAATACTTTGAATCTTAGTAAAAATTGAGGTTTTGAAGTATAGCATAAGTATAGCATTAATTCATGGTAATTGGTATTACACCTTTCCCCCTGTTTCATTATTAAGCTATTCTGTAATTATTTATTTGTAATCTCAAATCTGTTTGATTGGACATACAAAAATTCTCCAATCCTCATAACTACTAAATCTTGATGATTCTATCTTCTCCTGACCGAAAAATTTTGGTTTCAAGCCTTCTCTTTGAATAGGATAAAAAAAGAATCTTCTGTATTTTCAAGCCTCCTGGTTCAGAAGGAGGTACTGATAACTGATAACTGATAACTGATAACTGAAATAACGGCGTTGGTAAATCAAGAGATGAAACTTTAATAAATTTGTTTCTAATACCTCTAAAATACTTACTAAAATATAATGATGGGTCTCACCCCTAGGTAAAAATTATCTTACCAATTACCAGTGCCAGATTTTATACAAGTATTCAACTAGGCATGATATTAGAGACAAACGTCAAGTCAAACCCTTTATCAAAATAATTGGGTATAAAACCTTCCCCCTTTGAAATTTTCAAAAGAAATGTTTCCGGAGGGTTGCTCAATAATGCCTTTTGGAAAAACAACTTCTGATTTCTTAGTTGTGACTTCGTTAATCTCCCTGAGAGAAACAATTTCTGACTTCTGATTTCGTTAAGGTATTAAAACCTTGATCTTTCAACCCAGGCAAAATGTTTAACAAACTTCCTCTAAAAACTGTCCTCATTGTCCCCTTTATTTTGCAAATTGCTACTACTGCTGGATTAGTGGGATATTTTTCTTTTACCAATGGACGCCAATCTGTTGATACTCTGGCGAATCAGTTAACTAAGGAAATTAGCTCTCGTATTCAGCAACACGTTTTAGATTATCTAGATAAATCTCATCAAGTTCTCAGAATAACTAATGCTGCTATTGAAAGTGGGAATTTAGATGTTGACAATTTTGGGGAAATGCGACTCTACTTTTGGCAAATCGTTAAACAGCAGGAACGGGAAACCGATCTTTTTTTTGGTAATGAACAGGGAGAGTTTATTAATGTTGAAATTAGTCCTCATACCGGAGATATTGACTTAAGAATTCGGACTAAGGATACTCAACCAATGCGTAAAGTGTATCGGTTAAACGAACAGGGGGAAATTGGTAAACTGTTGAGAGTGAGAGAGTATGATCCCCGCATTCGTCCCTGGTATCAAGGAGCAAAAACACTGGGTAAAGCTACATGGAGTTCTATTTATTCAGCTATTTCTGGTTCTAACACATCTTTAGATATAGCTGCGGTTCAACCCATTTTTGATTCTGACGGTGATTTTATCGGAGTTTTGGCAAATGAAATTAGCTTAACCCAGATGACAGAATTCCTCAACAACTTAAAGATTAGTCCCCATGGCAAAAGCTTTATCATGGAGCGATCGGGAAATTTAATTGCTAGTTCCCAAATTCCTGAACCTTCTGTAATTACTGAAGTTGATGGAAAGCGAAAAATAGAACGCTTGCACGCTCTTGATAGTGATAATACTATAGTCAGGGTGACCGCAAAATACCTACAAAAAACTTTTGGTAGTTTAGAAAAAGTTAATGGCAGCAAACAACTTTATTTTCCTATTGATGGAGAGTCGTACTATGCAAGTATAATGCCAGTTAAAGACGGACGGGGTATTGATTGGTTAGCGGTTGTCATTGTTCCTGAAAGTGACTTTATGGAAAAAATAGACGCTAATACAAGGACTACTATTTTATTAAGTATTACTGCTGTGATTGTAGCTATTTTACTGGGGATAGCTACTACTGATTGGATTACTAAACCAATATTACAACTTAATTCTGCTGCTAAAAAAATCGCGGAAGGCAAATGGGAAAATCAACTTGATATTCACCGTAGGGATGAAGTGGGAGAACTCGCTCACTCCTTTAAAAGCATGGCAACTCAACTCAAAAATTCTTTTGAAACTCTAGAAACACAAAACCAAGAACTCAAAAAATTAGATCGCCTTAAAAACGAATTTTTAGCCAACACTTCTCACGAACTACGCACCCCACTCAATGGAATTATTGGTATTGGTGAATTTATTCTAGAAGGGGAAACCAAAAAAACAGACTCACCACTCGCTTCAAATTTAAACATGATCGTGTCTAGCGCTCGTCGTCTGTCTAATCTTGTTAACGACATTCTTGACTTTTCTAAGATTAGATACAATCAGCTAGAATTACAAACTAAAGCTGTTGATGTTTTTGCGGTTGCAGAAACAGTAGTCACCATAAATGTATTAGTCAGTAAAAAAAATCTACAGTTAATCAATGCTATTCCTAAAGATTTACCTCCCGTTTGTGCTGATGAAAACCGTCTACAACAAATTTTCTATAACTTAATTGGCAATGCTATTAAGTTTACTGAGTCTGGGAAAATCGAAATTTCTGCAGCGGTAATTACTAATAATTCTATAGATTCTCCTCACGTACTTTCAGTTCCTGAATACTTCAGTCAAGAGCAGCAGCAATCTCAAGAACTAATGATTACAGTTTCTGATACTGGTATTGGTATTCCAACTGATAAATTAGAAAGTATTTTTAAATCTTTTGAACAAGGAGAAGGTTCCACAGCGAGAAAATATGGCGGTACCGGTTTAGGGTTAGCTGTCACTAAACAATTAGTCGAACTCCACGGCGGTTCTATTTGGGTAGAGTCAGAGGTTGGTATAGGTTCTAGTTTTAGTTTTACCCTACCCATTTCTGAACAACCTGTAGTAGATACCCCTAGTCTTCCTGTTTCCAAAGTTAACAATGTTGGTTATCTCATTGAAGAAGTAAAAACATCTGTAGACATCCAACCTAATGAAAATTATCTAGCAAATGGTGATTTCCACATTTTAGTTGTTGATGATGAACCTATAAATGTTCAAGTTTTAACTAACTATTTAAAAGCAAACAACTATCAAGTTACTCAAGCATTAAATGGAAAACAAGCTTTAGCTGCTTTGGAGAAGTATGAGAATTTTGATCTGATTTTGCTAGACGTAATGATGCCAAATATAACTGGTTATAAAGTCTGCGCTCAAATTAGAGAAAAATACCCCGCTCAATCTTTGCCCATTCTAATGTTAACTGCTAAAAATCAAGTGGCAGACCTAGTTATGGCTTTCCAATTTGGTGCTAATGATTATCTAACTAAACCTTTTGCTAAAGATGAGTTATTAAGTAGGGTAAAAACCCATATTCAATTATCAAAAATTACTAATGCTTACGGACGTTTTGTACCCCACGAATATGTAAAGTTACTCTCAAAAGAAAGCATTATTGATGTTAAACTCGGAGACCGAGTTAGTAAAAATATGGCAATTTTCTTTTCTGATATTCGCTCTTTTACAACTATATCTGAGCAGATGACTTCTCAAGAAACTTTTGCTTATGTTAATAGTTATTTACAACAAGTTTGTCCAGAAATTCGCGCTCGCAACGGTTTGATTATTAAGTTTATGGGAGATGGCATTATGGCAGTATTCCCAGATGGTGCTGATGATGCAGTTGAAACTGCCATAGCTCAACTCAAGAAATTACAACAATACAATCAGGTTCTAAAAGCAGCAGATTTTCCTCCGGTTAAACTTGGTATAGGTATTCATTGGGGTCACATGATGGTAGGTATAATTGGAGAGGAAGGTAGAATGTCGGGAGATGCACTTTCTGATAATGTTAATTTGACGGCTCGTTTGGAAAGTTCGACTAAGTTTTATGGTGTTTCTTTATTAATTTCTGAGTCAGCTTTTAACTGTTTAAAAAATCCACAAAAATATCAAATTCGGTTTTTAGACAGGGCATCTGTTAAAGGTAGAGATGAACCTATTAATGTTTATGAAGTGTTGGATGGTGAAGTTGATTTTGTCCGAGAATTAAAGTTAAAAACTCAGGCAGATTTTGAGCAGGGTTTAGAATATTATCGTTTAGGAGATTTATTTTCAGCTAAAGTTTATTTTGAGAAAGTATTAGCAGTTAATTCTTCAGATAAAACAGCTCAACTTTATTTAGAAAGAATTGATAAGTTAATGGGAACTGGTGTGCCGAAAAATTGGAATGGAGTTTGGAGGTTTACTCAGAAGTAATACCAGGCGTGATCAATGTTTACTACAAATAACTAGGGGTTTTTTTAGGAGTCAGGAGTCATATCAAATCCGTTTAATTGGGCAAAAAAACTCCTATCTTCATAACTACGCTCATCTTTATGATTTTTTCTCCTCCTGACTCCTGTACAGGCGATTCGCGTTTGCGGAGCATTCCCGCACGGAAATCGCCCCTACTGTGGTTCAACCAAATGAAAACCACTGTATGACAAATTCAAAAAAAGTCGTTACAGCATTAATTTCTAGACTTCCGCTAGCATACCAAAGCACTGTAGTAATATTTGATCAAATTGGTGTTAGTGAAGTTGAAATAATTTGAACAATTTCTCTCAGTTGCTCAGAGTTAAAAGATTCGACTAGCTTATTTGCTACTTTCTGAGGATTATGGCGTGGTATAGTTAGCCATAGACTACTATTTTTGTTAAAAGATGAAGCTGTTTCTAACCACTCTTTGAGGATTTTTCTTCCCCGATCTGTAATTTGATAATAACCACGTTTTTTTGTAGCTAATGGATCTATCCATCCTAAGTCTAACCATCTTTTTCTCCAAATATTTGCTGTACTTTGGGAAACCTGTAATATTTCTGCAATTTTGACTGTATTGATTGGTTGATTATCTGGACAGGCGTTAACTACTTTAGAAAATCTCTGAAAATATCCCTCTGGTTTGCCTGGATATTTAGGTGGGGGATCTTCTACTTCCTGCCCTCTAGCAATGCCTAATTCTAGCTCCTGAATAACTTGATCAAGTTCTGATGGAACGCAACCTAATCCAAAGGGTGGTTTAGCTTTGCAGAATTGTGCATAAGTTTTAAAGGCTTTTCCTCGTTCATTGACAAGTTGGCGATATCCAGCCTGTTTTTTCATCAAGTCACGCCATGCTTTTAATTGTCGAGCATTAAAAGTAATATCATTTAAGACAGACTGCATCTCTAATCTAACAGCGATCGCCCAAGGGCGCGAACCAGGTGTGGCGTTTAAATTACCAGCATTGCCTAGAGTTTCGATATGAGACTTTAATTGTTGATTGGATATTCTTTTTGTAGCCATGCCCAAACCCTCCTTAATTCTTCAAGTGTCATTTCTTTACGAGACTTACGAAAAGAGTTATAAATTTCTTTATTTATAGCTTTAACTTCTAGTTGATTTTTGACTGCATAACGACGCACATAATTTTCAATTTCTTTCCTAATTTTTTCTTCCTCTTCACTAGGTGTTAAAGTTTCTTTTGTACTAATAATTTGCTTCGATATAAGATTTTAATTTTTCATTGGATATTCTTTTTGTAGCCATGCCCAAACCCTCCTTAATTCTTCAAGTGTCATTTCTTTACGAGGCTTACTAAAAAAGTTATAAATTTCTGTATTTATGGCTTTAGGTTCTAGTTTATTTATGGCTGTATAACGACGCACATAACTTTCAATTTTTTCCCTGATTATTTTTTCCTCTTCACTGGGTGTTAAAGTTTCTTTTGTAATAATAATTTGCTCGGAATTTGTTTCTCCTGTTGTCTGGTTATAATCATCTATAATACGCTTCATTTCTATAGTGCTGATTGGTACATCTCGGCCTAAAATCTTTTGCATCGTTGATTTGATTTTAGCTGTTTCACCATAATCAATATTTTCACCACTACTTAAATCGGAAGCTCTAGAGCGTGTTAAATTAGAATTTAATGGAATAGTAGAATCATCTCTATTTTCACTGCTTTTATTATTATCTTTTTCACTATTCTTCCCATTATTCCTATCATATTGCTCTTGTTCTTTTTCCCTAATAATAGATTCTTGTTCAGCCATTATTTTTGCCACACAATCACGGGCAAACTGGTCATCAGGCATAAAAATTAAACCATTTTGTTTTAATTCTCTAGCTTCTCTATCTACTCGAGCTGCTCTTGCCCAACATTGCTCTAACCAAGGTGTACTTCTAATATTAGTTAAACAGGCAATATGAGTAATTGCTGGAACATCAAGCCCTTCATAAGCCATTGCCACTGTCACTAAAACATCCACTGCATTCCTATCACCATAGTTATAGTCTTTCTTGAATTTTTTTATTTCTGCTTGAGCTTTTTTTGATTCATCACTTGTAGCTATTACAGCTTTTATTTTTAAATCCTCTAACCACTTCAAATATTCCTTAGCTGTTGGTATTGATGGTGCAATAACTAACATTTTCGCTCGTGAATTAATTTGTTTATAAGATTTCCAACTATCACTACATTGAGTTAATAGCTGACGAGCATATCCTGTCTTCAGTGCTGTGTTAAGTGCTACATTTGTATAATCTCCTGCTTCTGCTAAACTATCTACTGAACGCCTTTCCCCTGTTTTATCTACCCATTCTGCCTCTCCATCACCCCACTCAAAATGAAGAGGCACGATCGCCTCTTCTCTCAAAGCTTGACTTCTTGTGTAACGAATAACTCGTGTATCTTCACTATCAAATAGATCGGGAGTCATACCATCAGTAGTTTGTCTATAAGGCATAAAAGCTATTGCTTTCTTATCCCCTCTTTCAGCAGTTCCAGTTACCATAATTACTAAAACTGCCCGATCTACTAATGGTTGTAAAGCTCTATGCGAGGAACCACCTTCTTCAAAATGATGAAACTCATCTAAAACTAATATATAGCGATGACGCTGAAATTCTTGTGCATGAAGATTTGGGTTAGCTACTATTGCTTGATAGGTAGCAGCATAACCTGACGTTCCTTTGGAAGGGTTTGGTTCATTGTTATTTGCCCTAATTTTATGTTCATACTCCAGTTGTTCTCTAAAATACGGAGATACAAAATTTTCTTCTGCTTGCTTTTGCAGATTAAGTCGTGGAACTACCCAACAAATTTTGTCCGCGATAGTTCCTTGAAAATTTCCTCCACCTGAAGAGGGAATCAAATTTGCAGCAGCAATAATTGGAATCAAGCTTTTACCACCCCCTGGTGTAACTACCATCACAACTTTTCTAATTTTTTCCCCTGCCTGGATACGTTTACATATTTGTAGAAATTGTTCTTGATGATGCCTAAGTTTAATAGACTCTGTAGGTTGGGAAAATAAACTCAGTTGGGTTCCTGTTGCCATGCTTTTGTTCTCCTCAGCAGTTTTTTCATAATGACATTTAGGACATAGTGCCTGCATTTCGTGGACATTGGTTCTATTAGTCTCGGCCCACCGCTCTATATGATCTGCGTGCCAATTTGTAGGTAGATCGCATCCACATTTCTGGCACTTACCATTAGCCGCATACCAAAGGGCTGCTCGTAGGCGTTTTGAGCGAAGAAATCGGCTTTGATTGGACATCTAGTAGAGATTAATTGAGCTTACATAGTGGACATAACTGTACCTATAAGTTTAGCTTAGTTTGACTTTTTCGTCAATCTTACAATTTAAAGGAAGTGAGATTTATATCATGTCCAGATGATTAGTAATAAAAAAACTTCCTCCTCTTCCCTCCTGACTCCTGAACCCTGACTCATTATTTATAACTATTCAACCAGACATAGTATTACTTCTGGGCATAAAACCATAGAGTAGATAAAAAACCATACTTAGTATATTATAATACAGTGTATTCTGGCTTTTTTGGCCAATACACCTCGATCTAAATTTTTGACTAGCTTAGGCATGGGCTATGACTTCTCAAATTCTTATAGTTGAAGATGAAGCAAAACTAGCTCAATTTATAGAGCTAGAACTTAAATATGAAGGTTATCAAGTAACTGTCGCTAATGATGGATTTACTGGACTAACAATGGCACGGGAAATTAAGCCAGATTTGATACTTCTTGACTGGATGTTACCAGGTTTATCAGGGTTAGAATTATGTCGCCGTCTGCGGACTACTGGGGATAAAGTACCAGTTATTTTATTAACAGCTAAAGATGATGTGAGCGATCGCGTGGCTGGTTTAGATGCTGGAGCTGATGATTATGTGTTAAAACCTTTTAGTGTGGAAGAGTTATTGGCTAGAATTAGGGCACATCTCCGCAGAACTCAAGAACCTAATCCCGATTTATTAATGTTTGAAGACCTGAGTTTAAACCGAAGTACCAGAGAAGTTTATCGTGGTAATAGGGAAATTGAATTAACAGCAAAAGAGTTTGATTTATTAGAATATTTAATGGCTCATCCTCGGCAAGTTTTGACAAGAGATAGAATTTTGGAAACTGTCTGGGGTTATGATTTTATGGGAGATTCAAATATTATTGAAGTTTATGTTCGTTATTTACGTTTGAAGTTAGAAGCAAATGATGAAAAACGTTTAATTCAAACTGTGCGAGGGGTAGGTTATGTTTTGCGTGATTAACTCAGGTATAAGGTATTAGGTGTTAAGTTTTAGATGTTATTCCAGTTTGATAAATTTGAGTATAAAGTTGGGGATATTGGTTAGAAGTGGTTGTTTTTTATATTAAGTTATTAATCTAATTGAGCAATAAAATTGACTATTTTTATTGTTTGTTCCTTCTTCGCTTTTCCTTCTGACTAACCTCAAATATTTATAATATTGTTTTATGAAAATTGTATTATACTAAATCTCACTTATTTTTGTTATACCTCCTTGAGGGTAGGGAGTAAGGTTCGACTAAATAATACCAATTAACTTTAAAAATTTCACAAATAGTTTCAAACTTTAGATGTGGAATAATTTGCTTAAATTACTGTGGTATCAAAGTTTCAAGTCTATAAAATCTAAAAGCATGATTTTTGAGTGTCAGATGTGCGTCTTACATTCTGTTTGCAGAGCGTTTCCGCAGGAAATGGAAACCTCAGAATTACCCACTCGCTTTTAACTTCCGTGAAACGGTATAAGATATCTTGGCGTAATACCTAATAATCGTTAAAAAGATTCCTCTTACTTATCTTATTACTTAATAACTGAAGTCTTGAGAAATGTCTTGCATTAATGCATGGGAATTGCTATTAGGTACTTAAGTATAAAAAGAAAGAAAACTGAAGTATATAAGGAAAAATAAAATTCACAAAATCTCTTCCGTTTTGTCTGTTGTCAGATGAGTGATTATTTTCTGATAACTACAATTTTTTACCTAAAAATTTTGGTTTAAAGCCTCCCCTTGGATAGGGGATAATAAATAAAAATTTTCATAATTAGTCAATCCTATTAGTTTCAAGGAGAGGTAATTATTAATTATTCATTATTCATTATTAATTATTAATTGTTGAAATCAACCTACTTAGCTAAAAAGAACTTACTTATTGAAAACTATTCAACTTTTTCTGTCTCTGTAAATATTCAGCTATTAGCAGTCAGCAATCAGCTTTTTTTTCGTAAAGAATGAAAACACATTTGCTATGGAAAACTAAGGTATTCGGATCTGCTTTGAACCATATTTAAGTATCAAAATTCAGTCTTTCAATACTATAGAACTACTTCATTAATTGATAATGGATAATGAATAATGGATAATGGATAATTACCTCTGGTTAAAACCGTAACAGAATGGAATTCTAGGAAATATCCTAGCACTTTTCTCGCATTGGTGATTGGATATGGTTAAGTAATACCAATTCCCATGCATTAATACTATACTTGGGAAAGACTTCATTTAGTAAGTAATTAACACAGGCCGAATTACCTTTTTGCTAACTATTAGCAAGTTAATATTAATTATTTTTTCGACCAGAAAATGTTTAAGTACCACTATTCCCTTACAACACAAATTTATTGTCAAATACTAAAAGATGTAGTGCTATAGAAATAACTTCATTTTGTATAAAACTAATGGTTAATAAATGAGGACTAAATAGGGTTTGCTGATTAAATTTTAAAGCATTGACTCCTAAAAGTTTTAGCCTGTAATGGTCTTGAAAAAGTACAATGTTTTTGCTCAATAAAGCTCTTGCTAGGAGCGGATGAAAGGGTTGACAAGAGCCGAAAAATCACGAATTAAATTCTTCCTTCTGCCTCCTTTAAATTCCTTACTCCTCCAGTCTCAAGTCTCCTGTCTCCTGACTCCTACCCTCACCCATAAGACTTTTTCAGCAAACCCTAAATATTTACTTTTCTCTACAACCTATAAGCTTGAAACAAGAAGAAAAAATCCAAACTCTATAAATAGATTTAGTCATAAAATTGGCTAGCTCTCAATACCAAATTTTGTTTATATCTCTTATCTGATTTTTTGATTTTTCTCAGCAAATACTCATCTAAAAGTGTTTTAAATAAATTATGAAACTGGTAAAACTTGAGAAAATGATCCAAAATCTACTCTAGATTTTGTAAAGTTTTGCTTAATGTTTAAACCTTATGGTTAATTATTTGGTAAATATGATGAATTGGGAAAACTTTGAACAAAATTTATCTATGACCGATACAACTACAAATGAACAATTGACTGCTAATTATAACATTGAAAGTGCAGTTTTAGAACGTTATCAAGAAGGCGCTCAACAGGTACAACCTGCCCTATGTTGCCCAACTAACTATGAGGAAAACTATCTTGATATTTTACCTCTAGAAATTATTGAAAAAGATTATGGTTGTGGAGACCCTACTCGCTACATATCTGCCGGAGAAACTGTTTTAGATTTAGGTTCGGGTGCTGGAAAAAATTGCTATATTATTGCTCAAAAAGTTGGTGCAGAGGGGCAAGTAATTGGGGTAGATTTTAATGATGATATGTTGGCATTAGCTCGGAAATATCAAGATAATATCGCCGCAAAAATTGGATACAAAAATACTAAGTTTGTTAAGGGAAAAATCCAAGATTTAGCTTTAGATTTAGACTTAGTTGAAAACTGGCTTAGTACAAATCCGATTACATCTATAGATGGTTTAGCTGCTTTTGAATATGAGTGTAATGCTCTCCGCAAAGAACAACCTTTGATTCCAGATAATAGTGTTAATGTT
Organism: Okeania sp. SIO3I5; assembly: GCF_010672085.1. Lineage (GTDB taxonomy): Bacteria > Cyanobacteriota > Cyanobacteriia > Cyanobacteriales > Microcoleaceae > Trichodesmium. The sequence goes on along the minus strand of NZ_JAAHHT010000085.1, from coordinate 5,062 downwards.
GTAATTTCTAATTGTGTGTTGAACTTAGTTCGCCCTCAAGATAAACAGAAACTATTTCAGGAAATTCATAGAGTATTAAAACCAGGAGGTCGAGCAATTATTTCTGATATTGTCTGTGATGAAAACCCCACTCCAAAAATTATGAACGACCCGGAATTATGGAGTGGCTGTATTGCTGGAGCATTTCGAGAAGATATTTTTATAGAAATGTTTGAAGAAGCTGGTTTTTATGGCATTGAAATTCTTAAACGTGAGGAAAAACCCTGGCAAATAATTGATGGAATAGAATTTCGATCTATGACAGTTTGTGCTTTTAAAGGGAAAGAAGGAGAATCTTTAGAACGGAATCAAGCTGTGATTTATCAAGGTCCTTGGAAACAGGTGGTTGATGATGATGGTCATACTTTATATAGAGGTAAAAGAATGGCTGTTTGTGATAAAACTTTCCAGATTTTTACAGATAAAAACGGTCCTTACCATCAGGATTTTTTGCCTGTTGAACCTTATACAGATATTCCTTTAAATGTGGCAGAAAAGTTTGACTGTAAATATGGAAAAACTCGACATCCTAGAGAAACTAAAGGCATGGATTATCAAGTGACAAGTATTAATAATAATAGTGATTGTTGTACTCCTTCTGATTGTTGCTGAATTTAGCATAAAATAGAGTAAATTCATTGTCAGTTATCAATATCTACTACTTAAGTAGGAGGCAAGAAAATCCGAAATTTCCTTTTTTATCTCTTTGAAAGGGAATGGTTGAGAAGCTATTTCTTAGTCAGCAACTAAGATAAGTCTAGACTATCTAGATTTCAACTCAGTAGAAACTAGAAACTAATTTCTACTGTTTTTTTATAAATTACCGAAAAATTGGGGTAAGTGCCTCGCCTTTAATAGGACGACTTTTTAGCTGATTTTTTTCAATAAATATGCTATCCTAAATGTTAGTTTAAAATCATTTCATGAAAGCGATATTTAAGTACCGTATACATCGAAACACCGGAACAAAAATACTGATTAGTCAAGCTATTTTTTTGTTCGTATTGTTTGGAATAACAGCCTAGATTTCTCCCATAATAAATACAAGTTAGGAGAAAATAAACCAAGGGGAGGATGTCAAACTATATAGTATCAGGAAGCAATAATTAATAATTATCTCTCCTTAAAAAGAAGAGATAATTATTAATTATTGAACGGTTTTCTTTTTCCTTAAGTAGATTATTTTTTCATGTCTGGTATTATTTATATAGCGTTTCCCAAGCTCTCGGAGGTACAGTTGTTTTTCTTCTTTATCTATTCCTACGGAATGAGAATTACTACTCCTTATTCCCTACTCCCTACTCCCTATTCCCAGTTAAGTTTTCCCTGTTCCCTAAAACCAAATAATTTTGTACCTCACGCTTTTTTGGAATTGCTATATACTAATTCTAAATTGATTAGGAAAATTTTTATAATAATTAATTTGAGCTGAAAACATGAGTAAATTCTAATTACTTACTTCTAACTGCTTTAAGGGCAAACGGTTGTTTTGCGGGGCAACATGAAACGCCCCTACACCAAAATATTACAACCTAAATAGGATTGCTATAGGTATTCAACCGAAAATTATATTAGTCAAGGCTAAGAGACTGTTGGTAAAATAAGTAAAATTAATTGTGTCTTCGCCTATTTACTATTTCTTCTCTAATCCAAATTCCCATGCATTAATTTTATGCTTCCTAAAAACCTTAGTTATTAAGTAATAAATAAGTAAGAGCAATATTTTTAACGGTTCATTTGTAAAGCGCAAAGATATACTATCTCTAAAAATCCCACTCCCTACTCCCTGCTCTCTACTCTTAAGAAAATGTAGCGAGAATAGGCAATCTTTGGTATAAGATAAGATAGTAATAGTGAAAGTTTAACTAAGTACCAATGAATAGAATCCCTAATTCCAATTCTCAACCTCTTGATAACCATTTAGTTGAATCAGAAAACAATAAAAATGATCAAATGGAAATTATAGAAGCTTATAATCCTGAAACTAAGGTAATGCTAGAACGGTTTATTTTAATGTTAATAGCAGTGGGATTAGTAGTAGGGGCAATTTTATCAGTTGGAGTTGTCTATATTCTTGATAAAACTGGATTTACAACTCCTCCTAATCAACAGCAAATAGATTTAGAAAAATGAAACTTATTCACTTATTATTTCAAGCATTTAGCCTTCAGCTATAGTGGTTTTCATATTAATTATCTTAGAGTATTTTTTATCTTTTCCCTATGGCTTTTTGCCTGTTATCTAAAATCAAAAATCTGTGTAGCAAAATTTGTGTACCTCTTATGTTTGATCAATATTATATAAGCCATTATCTATTCACTTATTACCTTTGAAGGAGGGATTGTAATTAAAAGATTTAGCTATAATTAAAAGTATTGGCAAAAGTATATTAGCTACTTAATGACGATTCAATATTACTCAAATTCTTGAATATTTATTGAAATTGAGTGTGATAGAAGTTCAACGAATACTTACTTCATTTTTAGTCATTAAATATCACTGCTAATAGCTCAATACTTACCTATGATATTCTGACTCGCTTTTCCTAGATCCTGACTCCTAATTACCCCTAAAATATTACAGCAATTCCCAAAAAGCTTGAGGTACAAAATTCTTTTTTTTTAGGGAATAGGGAATAGGGAATAGGGAATAGGGAGTAGTAATTCTGATTTCGTAGGAATAGATAAAGAAGAAAAACAACTGTACCTCCGAGAGCTTGGGAAACGCTATACAACTGAAATATTATTACCGAAAAATTCAGGTTTAAACCTTCTCATTTCAAAAAGAAAAAAAAGTTCCTTTTCACCAATCCTCTTCTTTTTTTTAAAAAGAAGAGGTAATTATTAATTGTTAATTATTAATTATTAATTATTAATTATTGAAGATAGTTTATGATATTATCTAATAATCTAATAAAATCAAGGGTATAATTATGACTGATTCTCAACAAGTTCCTGTAGATGAAAAATTTCTACCTTTTCTCCAGAAAGTTCAGACTGAAGCAGGATTACCAGATATTTACGATGCTAGAGATATTAGTGTTATTGTATTTCGGACAATGCGTGATTTGATGACAACAGAAGCATCTAATCAGGTCGCCTCAGACTTAGCTTCTAGCAGTGAAAAACCAGATCCAGATGAAATAGGAGAACTGTGGAAAGATAATAACCCACTTGTTGCTTTTCTCAGTAAAATTCGTCCTCCACTTATATTTGATGGCGATACTTTTATTTTCCGAGTTAACCAAGAAGCTGGAGTTCCTAAAGGAATAGCACCTGAAACTGTAATTAAAGCTGTTTTTTCTGCAACTAAAGAAGAATTATCGACTCAGAGAATTGAAGAAATAGCTGGTTTTATGCCAGATAGAATTAAGATTATGTGGAACGAAGCTTAGAAAATTAATATTTTCCCCATCCTTTGTTAATTCTATTTTGGTGGGGAATTAACACATAATATAGAATCTCGGTAATTAGTTATTCTATGATTTAGCAGTTAGGAGTCAAGAATTAGGAAAAAGAAATAATTTAAGAGTGATTTTGATTAAAATAATTGGGTGTAAAACTCCGCCTTTTAAAGCCAAATATTTTGGGAGGGTTGCTCAAAATACCCATGAAAAAATAACTTCTGACTTTTTAATTCTAACTTCTGAGTTTGTTAAGTAGGAGTATTTAATGGAAGATATGTATTCAAACGATAAAGTCGATAGGGATGTGTGGATATTTGTCTGTGAATGATAGAGTGAAAATTTCACAGTTACTGTCTTTCATTACTAAAAAATCAGGATTTTTCAGAATGATGCAAATTTTTCAGTTTTTGGAGATAATTTTATAATTATCTCTTCAATAAATATAGGCAATAATTGATTATTATTTATTTCTTAATTGTTTCTCAGGTTAGATTCAGCTTGCCTAGACTTAATTATAAATATCTGCTAGTTAATAATCAAAAAAATTAGGCAATTTTTTATTGTGAAAGTGTAATATTTTCTAACAAAAGCAGTGTCAGGAAACAGTAAATATTAATATAATTAGTAAATAATCAGTTAGTCAGTATTGCTATATCTAGTTAAGAGATGGAAAATTTAGGAAAAAGCTAAGGTTATCACTTATCAGTACCAACCCCTGAAGCATCGGGATTAAAATACTAAACTTTATGGTGGTGGTGCTGAGGAATGGTAGAGAGAGTGTGGGAGGTGTGGGAGGTGTCGGAGGTGTGGGAGGTGTGGGAAGTTGGTTCGTGTGGGAAGTTGGTTCGTGTGGGAAGAAATTACAAAACTTATGTATCTTCGCCATTCCTCAGCAGGACTACCAACTTTATTTTTTTCATCCTCTTAAAAAGGGAGAGGATATTGACCTTATTTTTTGGTAAAATTTGCTGAAATTCATACCTATCAGTTAGTTTTTTATCTACATTTAAGAGAAATAAGGTAAGACCATTTCTCTGTAACAATGCGCTTAATAATTTTGGCTCAGACCTTATTACACTGACTATTCTAATTTTTATATTAAGCGCAACATCAGGTCTAAATGGTATAAGGGAATATTTTATTTGTCAATTAAATTTATCATGTTCAACCTTGAGTTAAATTATAGCCTTTCTTAGACTAATGAAGTACATCTACCTTTATTTATATTCTATTCCCTATTCCCAGCTAAGTTTTCCCTCAAACTTAGAATTTTGTACCTTACCAGTATTAGGAATTGCTATATAGCAATCCTAAATAGGTTGCGGGTAATCAAAAACTAGAAATAAACTCCGAAAGTCTTACCTAATTGCCCATTGCCTATTGCCTATTCCCTAAAAGCAGTGAGATTCTTATAAACAAATATATTAGAGGATTGCTATAGTATACTTATTAATTCTATTAGCTATTCCCTGATTCAATTTTTTCAATTCCTTATTAAAGTTATTAAAACTTATTGCAATGATTCAAACAGCTTTAACCTAAATAATTAATAATTAAACAATTAAATAATTAAATAAATAATTAAATAATTCAGGTTTAAAGCCTCCCCAATAAAGA
>NZ_JAAHHT010000084.1 GCF_010672085.1 Okeania sp. SIO3I5 | reverse complement strand
GTTAGAAACTCTCACCCTTAGAGCTGTATGTGCTGTAAGCTTTTATCAGTAATACTTTCAAGAATGAAAGTAAATCTTTTTTTTAGAATAACTTTGTACTCTCCAGTTATTAATCAGCTTTCCTTTTAATATCTAGCGATCGCATCCCTACCCCCAAAATACCAAATATCTGTAGGTTGGGTTGAGGTAACGAAACCCAACTTCTACCAAAATTAACTTTTACCAAGATTATATTTTGGATCGATCCTACTGATAAGTTGGGTTTCACTTCGTTCTACCCAACCTACTTTTTGTAATTTCTACTCAATCCTATCAAAAAAACTCTGACACCTTTCCCTCTGAGGACAAATATCACACAAATACTCATGCTCCGTCCGTGGAGGTGGATCAGGTTGAAACTCCTGCCATCTCAACCACTCCCGCATCTCCTCTAACTTGCTCGGAACTAAATTCTCCACCACATTTTCCAACTTTTCCCATGAGTAATGATACTCTCCCAACTCAGGTAAAACCCAATAAACAACAGCATCAACAGGCACCTTTTTCTTTTGCTTCAGTAAAAAACTATAGAGAGCAACCTCCATTAACTGAGACAATACTTCTACAGTTTCATAAGTTTGATAATGAACCATACACAAGCGACGAGACTCAAAATCAAAAATTAAATTATTAACTTTTCCCGTCAACTTTTGAGTCTTACCATCTGGTATTTTAAAAGTATAATCTACTGGTATTTCTGCCGGAATTAATGTGCGACGAACTACAACACTTTCATGGCAGTAACGTCGGTTTTTAACAATGATTTCAGATATATTAAAAATCAGTTTAGTTAATACCTGCCAAACTTGATATAGTGCCGTTGCTAAAGTAATATCTTTTTTAATTATTTTTTGTAAATAAGGAAAGAAAATCAATTCATAAAATAATTGTTGTATTTGATTAGCGATCGCTTCTACCAGCAACTCCTCAAATTGTCCTGCAAACAAAACTTGAATTCTAGATTCTTGCCGAATCATATTCATTAACTGATTAGCTAAGTCCAAAAAAACATTATCAATTTTTTGAATATAATCCTTTGTTAAAAATAGAATATCGCCTCCAAAACGCTGTTTCAAATAAAACAAACGAGGACAATTAAAAGCAACTTTAACATCATTAATACTAAATGACGGAGATTGTAATTGAGGTTTATTACTTATTGACATTTACAAATTATTTTGATTTTCCTGTTTTTTCAAACAATAAACATAACTATCACTTTAAGCATTCAGCTATCAGCTAGTCTCCTAGGTTGTAACTTCAGACTTCAGCTCAAGTCAAAACTATTGATTGATTTAGGTTGAAGTTTTATTAATTTTCTCACACTTTTTTGTAATGCTATAGCAATTTTTATGAATTATCAGTTTTATCTACTTTATATTAGACTTCTTGCAGAAGTCAGGGAATAGGGAATAGGGAATAGGGAATAGGGAATTAAATTGTTGATTTCATATCTTGAATTTATTTCATTTTTGATTTTTGGAGATGTCTATTAGTTGTAATCAATCATTCTAATAATCAATTATACATTCTTTGTTAAATAAGCGGTCATAATTCAGTAAACAAGCTGATAGCTGAATGCTCAAAGCTAATAGCTAATTAACCAGGAACAAAACAAACTAATTGTTCATCTAATTTTGATGTAGGAGCAATAACTTTTATTTTCTGTTCTCTCTCAAGCTCTGCAATTATTAGATCAATTTTTGAATGTTCTATTTTGACAAATTGACTTAGTGTATTTTCAATTATGCTGTTCCGTTCCATAAAACTTTTTTTTCTAATTAAACTTAACACAAAATCCTTTATCTCATCTAAATTTAGCTCATTTTGCTGTTCTTGAATATCTGCGGGCAAAACTACATACAAATCTTGTAATAAACTACAATTATTTAAAATTTGTGAATCACAAATTATCTCTTCTAACTCCTTCAAACTAATAATCTCACCTTCGATAACTAATTCATTAGCAAGAGTAGCATTCACCAAACTATGATATGTAGCCAAAAAATACACCGATTCCAAATTAGGTTTAATATGAAAATTTTTCGACCTACCTTTGAAAATTTTTCTATATATTTTATTGCTAAGATTTTTAGCATTTCCCACCTCAGCAGCTCTCAGTAAATATAAAGTTTGACACAATCTTTTATCCACAACTTTCTGGCAAGCATTCATAGTATTGTAAAAGCTATTCATATTTGAATCTTCCGTCCAAACCAAACCAATAACTTTTTCTCCATCTTGTTGTTTATAACTCAAAGAATAGCTAGCATACTTCCCAGTTAATAATTTAGTTTTTACCTCCTGAAATTGTAAAGCAGTTAATACTTCTTCTAACATCCGAATCAATTCTGGCGCTCCCAAATCAGTAATTTTGCTAATTTTTTTCTGAGTCTTTTTGTACTTGTCTTGCCAAATCAACTTAAAAGTCGCCAATTGTGTTTCTGGCTTTAAATCTTGAGTATTCTCTGTCTGATTTAATAATTTTAATTTGTACTGCTCATATTCCTTACGTCCCAACTCCAATATATTCCGAGGTAAAGTTCTCCCCCTAGGAAACTTCTGTTCTAATATTTCTTTTGACAAAGGAAATATAGTTGATTTAGGCTTTGGTTTTGCCTGGGAATGTAAATGATTTAAACGAGCAGCTAATATAGCTTCACCCTGTTCTAAAGTAATTGGTTTTAAATGAAAATCTCCAGCATTGACTCTAGCTTTATCCGCTGGTTGAATCAATGCAGCATTTTGTTTCCAGGTACTCGTAATAATACTAATAATTATCAGAAAATTTTGTGGATAGTGAGAATGAATACTAGAATTAACATTAAATAATGCTTGTAAATCCAAGGTTCCATTTAACAAGCGAGGAATATTATCAAGATTATCAAAACATAAAACAATAGGTTGAGATGCAGCCGAAATAACCCCCAAATTAGTAATAATTTTTTGGGCAGAATCTTCAGAATCTATACTACTTTTAATCCCCAAAGATTTTAGATCGCCCTCATCCAAATCATCTCCCCGTAACCACTCACAGGCAACAACACTATACTTGGGATCTAGTAGATGATAAAGAGCGCTAAAAAAATCATTAGGATTATAAATTCCAGAAGAGTAAATTGCCTTAAGATTTCTAATAAATACTCTTCTTTCACCAAGAATTTTTTTGAGCAAACTACTATTTTGGAAAGTCAATAAACTTTTAAGCCATAGTAACAATTGGGAATCTGTTTTACCCTCCGGAGTTTTCATCAGACAGTCAACAGTTTGTCGCAAAATATGTCGCCAAATATAATCGCTATCAGGCCAAGGATCGATATAGACAAAAAAAGCTTTAGTATTGAATAATTTTTTGATTCTCCCTAAAAGGTAACTTTTACCAGAACCAGAGTCACCCGTAAGTATCAAAGTACGGGGATGATGTTCCTGAGCAACCTGCTCCAGTACCGTTTCTATATCAGTGATAATATTTTGATGGATAGAATCAACATTTAGGCTAGGATTGGGTTGCTCTTGCCAAAAATTAATGGTATAAAGAGTTACGGGATCGAAAGGATTAAGTTCTGTTTGAATAATCTGATCTATAGATGCCATAGTGTAAATTATTAATTAATATTTTTAAGGATGGTTAGAAAATTACGATAACAGATATAGCGCTATGTGCAAGTTAGACGTCATAAATTAGAAGTCAAAATCAATCCCTGACAGACTTTGAGCATTTATAAATCCCCGCTTTTTGTAGTTAAGGAAGACCATAATTTTGCATTTGCAGGAAAATAATCATGAAAATTAAATAAAGAGCAAGGGTTTTCTCTATTCCCTAGTAATCCCTGAGTGACGCAAGAGCATTCATAAATGTCCGCTTTTTGTAGTTAAGGAAGACTAGAATTTTGCATTTGCAGGAAAATTAAATAAAGAGCAAGGGTTTTCTCTATTCCCTAATTTCAGGATTTTCCCTATTCCCTATTCCCTATTCCCTACTCCCTATTCCCTACTCCGTAATTATGAAAAACAAAGGTCCGCCAATATCTTGAGGGATACCTGCCTCAATTTGTTTTGCTGTATAGGAGCTTACCTCTTGTAGGGAACTTAATTCTATCTGGTCACTTCTTTCTAGACGGTAGAGTGATCGATCTAATTCTTCGCGAGATAAAGGAGGTTCTACCTTTTCTCGTAGATGAAAAATCGGCAAGTAGTTATCTGTACCTAGATTATGGTCTAGATCCCGAATTATAGCTAAAATTTCAGAGTCAGTGGTTTTTTTGCCTGATACCCTCGAAGATATCTTTTTTTCTTGCTTAGGGTAGTCAGGAGAAAGATTTGTACGCATTAACTGGAGGTAATCACTTAACATTTTCAACGAGATTTCTTTTGCCGTACTACGGGATGAATATTCTTGGCACAAAAATTGCTTTCCTGTTTCTGTTAGCCAAACTTCTTTGATTTTTTGAGCAACAACTTCAAGCAAACCTTGGTCTACCAAATCTGTAATCACAGCTTGTCTATAGGTAGCAGCTATACCAGTCTCCCCCGGAGCAACAGCACCCTTAGCACTAACCTTGAGCAATTTCAACTCTTCCTCAGTTAGTGACCTGACAGCTTTTTTACTATCTAGGAGTAATTTTCCCTGGGCTGATATATTAATTTTTGTAACCTCCCTTGTGAACTTTACTAAACCTCGATCACAAAGTTGATAACAGATTTCATCCCGTTCAGAAACCTTCATATCTGGCTCGGGTTGGATTTTACTAATAGACACTTGATAGTTTTTGTAGCCTAGTAATTTCAAAAGAAACTTAAGATATTTAATATTCATGTGATCGTCCCCTCCCTACTTGCAAAAATTAGCAAATTAATATTATTATTAACTAAGTAGGTAAACCTTGACTATTTTGTGCAAAAAAGTTACAAAATAATTTCAGCCAATTTAAGGGAATTATGCGATCGCGCCCTGACATGGCCAGAAAAAATTCTGCCGTCAGCTCCCAAAAGTTCAGAGTAATTTAAACTCATTGTCATTCCCAAGACTTGTGATCCGGCTACCTTTGCCTAATCAAGTTCTAGGACTAGAGCAATAACTTAACAGAAGTTGCTAAGAAGTTGTTTGAGAAGTATTGCATAGAACCGATGAATCCTAAAAACCTAACCCCCCTGCCTCCCAAAAATCCCCCCTGCCCCCCTTTGAAAGGGGGGATAGAGAATAGGGTTTCAAAGCCTCTCTCACTCATCAGGAGAGAGATTTGGAAAGAGGTTTTTATGAGTTGACAAACAACTTCTAAGTGTTTACTGAAAAATTGGGTTTAAAGCCTCGCCCTAGAAGGGTGACTTTTCATGTTATGATGAGATTTGTTTCAAAACCCGCCAAGTCTCATAAATACTCTAGAAAAGAAGATGTTTGTTGAAACTCACCCATGTTGAGAGCTGAACTAGGGAAGCTTATCTCTCAATGAGCAGTTCGCGCCATGAAGGCACAAATCTACGCCCACAAGAATTTTTGCTCTTGTCGCGGGAGGGCATTCCGAGACTCTAAAGGTCTGCGGAGGCAAGCGTAACCCACCCCTAAGAGGGGTGGGTGCAGCAGCATAAAAAACGTCAAGCTGCCCTTGAGCTAAGGCGAGGTTGTTTCCCCGCGCCTAACCGCCGGGGAGGATGTCAATATAAATCTGTTAGGCAGCACTAGGCAGTTCACTCACTCTGAACACCTAATTCTATTTAGTCAAATTGGGACGAAATTAGAATGTTTCCAATAGCTGGAAGAAGCAAAAATCCAGAATTTATCAAAAATGATAAAGAGGACTAATAAATTCGATATAATTGAGATCCTCCTGCTTAGACGGTATCAGTACAATACCTGTATTTGATTTTAGGAACCAAGGAAAGTTGTAAGCAAATGGTTTCAGGACAGCCAAAAAATCAACAAGAAGAGTTATCAGCACAACCAGTACGTTTGGAGTTGATTCCCATCTCCAAAATTACTGTACCAGAGTCTCAGGAGAGAGATATTTCTCCAGAAAGATATGAAGCTCTATTTGATAGCTTTGCAGATCGAGGTAGTAATTTGATACCACTACTTGTCAGATTAATGGATAACTACGACTCTGAACAGCAGTACGAAATCATTTATGGTGCTGATTGGTGTCAAGTTGCAAAAGAAATTGAAATCAAGGAACTATGGGCCTGGATTTATGAGATTACGGATGAACAAGTAGAGATGGCAAGAGCACAGATGGAGAAGTTAACTCAAGCAGCTATGCCAGAAACACAAAATTTCGATCCTCTAGTAGAACAACTTAAGGTATCATTTGATCGAAAGGTAGATTCTCTCACCCAAAAAATCGACCAATCAATTAATAAAAATGAGGAGGTTATCAAAAAACAAGTAAAATCTTTGCAGGTGCCAAGCACTGAGATTGCTCAAATTGAGCAGTTTCAAGAAATGATTACTAACCTAGAAAATTCAGTTCATAATAAGGTAGAAACATTGGCAAGAAAAATCGCAAGTTCAACAATTAAAAAGACAACATCTAATTTGAAAGGAGTGAAAATGGAATTATTATCAAAGCAGCTTGACGATCTTGATAAACAAATAGAGAAAAAACTGGAAGGGATGGTCAAAACAGTTAATCAGTTTGAGCAGTTAATTCAAGATATTGAAGATGACTTAAAAACTCAAGTATCAGCTGTGCGACGTCAATTGCAGGCAATACCAGAACTAGATTCTACCGTAGAAGTAGAAACTAAAACTGAGACACCACCCAAGGCAACGACTAAGAGCAAGCCAACTTCCACGTCTAGGTCTAAGGCGACTAGCACAAAAACAACTACTAGAAAGACTAAAGCTAGTTCAGCAGCTCAAGCGGAACCAGAAGTTCCCATTGATGACTATGATACTAAATCACTCAGACAACTTAAGAAAATTGCCCAAGAGCGGAAATTGCGTGGTTATGCGCGGATGAAACGCCCTGAAATTCTCAAAGCTCTTCGGGAAGCTGATGCTGCTAGCTAGTTAAGGCAATCTTAATCCGGAGGAGGGAGACTAAGTCTTAGGCGTTGCATCATCATGGGATGATTTTAATATGTACCCAAAAATTTGTCCTGAGATATCCATAGTTTCAGGATAAGCAAATTTAATAGATTTCTCCGAAAGTTACTCAAACTTCTGTAGTTACTAAGCTAAAACTCAGTTTCTGGAGATGTCTAATTATCATCCCCCAACTAAGCAACGCCCTAAATATTAGATAGTGCAGGCAACTTGCCTGCCTGATCAGCAGTATATTGTTAACTGCGTAGCCTACGTATCAAATTGAAAGCAAAATCGCGCATTTCTATAGGTAATATAGATAATGCTAGCCCAGTCCAAGCTCTTAGTGGGGAGAAAGATTTTTGTTTCCAAACCATCTGCCTTCCCTTTTGAGTTTGACCTATTTCAATCATTCGTAGTCCCAACATTAGCTGAGTTTCTGCTAGCCTTGACTTTCTAACTGACTCTAACTTACTCAACTCAAAATTAAATTGTTCTAAATAACTTAACTTATCAGTTAGATAAGGAATTGCTCTGTTAATTCCATGCTGTTCTGCATGAAAACGATATTCCATTAATTTTTCTGGCAAATAATAACCTGTTTTTCCTGCTAGGGCTAAACGGACAAATAGATCGTTATCTTCACAATTTTGTATATTAGGACGCATAAATCCTACTTCTTGTAGGGTTTGATTGCGGAATAATGTTGCGCCAATTTGAAAGCTTTGATGAATAAATACTATTTCTAGTAAATTGTTTACTATTCCTTCTGAAAGTTGAGTTCTACCCCATTTTTGAGAATTTAATTCGGTGACTTTTCGATCTCTTTGATTGTTAATATCAATAACCCAATGATCAGTTCCTACAAAATCAATACTTGGGTTTTGTTCTAGAATGAAAATCGTTTTTTCCAAAAAATCTGGGGTCAGACCATCATCATCATCAAATTTGATAAAGTATTCACCTGTTGCAGCATCAAAACCAGAGCGCATATTATTGCTTTTACCTATATTCTCTGGATGCCTAATATAACGAATTCTAGTATCATTCCATTGACTAACTACTTCAGCAGTATTATCTTTTGAACCATCATCAGTTATAATTAATTCAAAATCATTGTAAGTTTGATTCAAAACACTATTTACTGCATAAGGCAGCAAATTAGCTCTGTTATAAGTAGGGATACAAACGCTAACTTTTGCCATAATAAATTACTGAATTTATCCTATTTTATTTAATAAATAATTCATCTAATATTGAATTAGAACTTATTTTTAAAAGCTGCCTGATTATTACTAATTTACTAGAGATTCTGTGCCAGGAATATAACCAAATATCTGCTCTGAATATTTCAATATTTCCCGATTAAAAAATTGTTTGTACTTAGGATTATCAGATACTTTATGCCATCTGTTTAATACATCCATAGATGATGCTTTGCCATCAAAACTTTTTCCTTCAAATGAACTACCTCCACCTTGACTGGAAACCTTATCAATACCTGCATCAGAAAATTCCATGTGCAGTTTTTCGGCAATTTGTCGCCGATATTCAATGTCAGCAAACCATTGATTATAATTTATACAAATTTTGTTATGCTTGAGATAATTTGTTTCTCCTAAATACTCTTTGGCATAATCAAGCCATAAATCAACCATTGTTTTATTCTGAGAATTTACTGATAAAAAATCTGGCACTTTAGAAGAACTCTTTAATCTACTTGCCAAAAGATTAAAAGGGTCTCTAAGAATAAGTAAATCATACCTAATAGCACTTTTTCCTAAGTATAAGTCGTGGTTATGCTCAAATTTATCACTTGCAATTTGGTCTAAGGGAAAATCTTCATAGCTGTAGATCAAACAATCTCTTTTAATAAAATTTCCTTTAGCTTGTTGACGATAATTTTCTATTGCCCATTTATGTTGTGGAAAATTATCTTGGAGATTTTTATATTTGTAGCGGTAGGGGTTTTCATTAGCTAATACATTATTAAGAAATCCGACTTCACCAGTATGCTGACTTTTAACCCAGTTTATAATTGCATGGTTTCCAGTCCGCTTCATACCTGCTACTCTGATTTCCTTTTGATTAACTATTTCTGAAAGTTTGTCTTGCTGGGTAAGTATTCTGATAAAATCTTCAATATTATGTGCTAAATAACGCTTACCTTTTTTCAAAGCTAGATTGGGTTTTTTTAATGCTTTGACTATCAATGATTTGGCTGCCATAAAATCTATTCCTCAAATTAAAATATCAATATTATTGCTAATTTACTAGAGATTCTGTGCCAGGAATATGACCGAAGATTCGCTCTGAATACTCAAATATTTTTTGATTACTAAATAACTCCCGATATCTAGGGTTATTAGCTAATTTTTGCCATCAATTTAAGACATCCATAGATGTTGCTTTGCCATCAAAATTTTTTCCTTCAAATGAACTACCTCCTCCTTGAGCTTACCTTATCTATACCTGTATCAGAAAATTTAAGTTGCAATTTTTCTGCTATTTGTTGCCTATAATCAACATCAGTAAACCATTGATTGTAATTGATACAAATTTTGTTATGCTTCTGGATATAGCTTGTTTCTCCTAAATCCTCTTTTGCATAATTAAGCGATAAATCAGAAACTTTTTGATGAGGAGACCTAACAAATAAAAAATTGTTTCCATAACAGCTTTCTGTTGAATCTAAATCATTTTTTTCCCTCTGTAATCTATGCTTAAACCTACTTGCCAAAAGATTAAAAGGGTCTCTAATTATCAGTACATCATACCTAGTACCACTTTTTCCAAAATATAAATCGTGTTTGCTCTCAAGTAACCAATTTGTTATCTCTTGCAAACTATAATCTTCGTAACTACGAATTAAGCAATCTTTTTTGAGAAATGGATAGTTTTCGCTGAGATTTTCATAACTATGGCGTAAGGCATTTCTGTTAACTTTTAAATCATTCAAAAATTCTATATTACCAATTTCCTGATTTTTAATCCAGTTAATAATTGCATGGTTCCCAGTACGTCTCATACCTATTACTCGAATTTCCTTTTGATTCACTACTTCTGAAAGGATTTGTTGCTTGGTAATCATTATCATAAAATCTTTCAGATTATCTTTTAAAAAACGCTGACTTTGATAAAATATTTTGCTATTTTTTCTTAATGCTTTGACTATTAATGATTTTGATACCATAAAATCTATTCCTAACATTAAAATATCCCAGTCTAACTAAAATTAAGACTATGATATTGTCATCAAATATAATAAATTAGCTGAAACAGAGAGAAATATAGAATAATTTACCAACTTTATGAAAATCTTGATGCTTTCCTCTACTTTTCCTTATCCTCCAAACCGTGGTGGAACTCAAGTTAGAACATTTAATCTACTCAAATTTTTAAGTCAGAAACACTCTGTTACTTTGGTAACACAACGCTCTCCAGATGTCAATGATTCGGAAGTAGATTCATTACGGTCTTATGTGGAAAAATTGGCCATATTTCCTCGCCCCCAAGAATTTGATGGAGGAACTTTAGCAAAACTAAGACGTTTTAGTAATTTTGTAATAGAAGGTACTCCACCGAGCGTTCTATCAATATATTCCCCAGAAATGCAAAAATTGGTAGATGAGTTTGTGGCAACAGATCAATGTGACGCCATTACTTGCGAACATTCCGTTAATGAAATTTATATCCGTCCTCAATGGCAAGAGAAAGTCAAAACTTTAGTTAATGTCCATAGTTCAGTTTATGGTACTTGTCGGCAACAGTTGGAAACTGGTACGGCAGAGAAACCTTTGCGAGATAGACTGAATCTTCCCCTACTCCTGCGTTATGAAAAACGATATTGCTCAAAATTTTCCTGTATAGTTGCCACAACTAAGGAAGATGGGAAACAATTGCAGGAATTTAACCCCAATAGTCAGATTTCAGTTATTCCAAATGGGGTAGATTTTAGCCAGTTTCCTTATCGTAGTGCTGACCCTGGTGGAAAGCAATTAATTTTTGTGGGAGCTATGGATAATTTTCCTAATATTGATGCGGTTCGCTTTTTGACTCTGGAGATATTGCCTAAAATACAAGAACGTTATCCTGATACAACTTTAGCGTTGGTAGGGGCAAGACCAGTACCGCAAGTACAGGAACTTTCGACTTGCCGAGGAGTAAAAGTTACAGGTCGCGTACCTTCAATGGCAGAATATTTACATCAAGCTACAATTTGTGTAATTCCTATGCGTACTGGTTTTGGGATAAAAAATAAAACTTTAGAGGCAATGGCAGCAGGTACACCTGTTGTGGCCAGCAACCGGGGTTTGGAAGGATTAGCGGTTGATGGTACAGGTACACCGGTCAGAGCATTAAGAGCAAATCAAGTAGAAGAATATGTAGAGGCCATTAGTCGGTTATTTGAGGATGAGCAATTGAGACATAAATTGTCAGAAAACGGGCGATCGCTTATAGAAAGCGAGTATACTTGGGAAGTTCAAGGTCAGCGCTATGAACGGGTATTACTAGGATGATGAAAAAAAAGATTTACAATTCCAAGGTTAGTTACAATCGAAGGAAATCTCCTAAACCGGTTAAAACAGTTGAGAAACGTTATTATCCTAGGACTAGAAAAACTCCACAAATTAGCAGAATTACTTCTACTGCAAAATCTAGGAGACGCCAGAGACGACCAAATCCGTCTCAAAAACTTTGGTTGAAATTGCTATCCTTGCCTTGGCGGAAATGGATGATTGAATGGATAGGAATTTCCCTATTATTTGGTGGTTCTAGTTTAATGGCAGTGGGAGCATGGCTTAGTGTCAAGTTAATTTCCGATCCAAATGCTATTGTCTCATTCAATGAAATATTACCACAGTGGACTCAATTCTATATATCTGGCAATAAATCTCTAAAAACCCAGGAGCAAATTAAATCTAGTATTGAAGAGGAAGGGTTTAGCGCTGGAAAAATTTTTCCTCTTCCTAGTACAACAACAGATTCTGGTTTAGATATATTAGTGCCAGTAATGAAGCAAGTTGAATCTAGAGCTTCTTTACCCTGCGAAACTCCTTGTCGGGAAGTAGTAGAGTTGCGGGTTTATCAATCAGTTTTATCTGTTAATCAACGAGAAGGTAGTAAACCATATTTTCGATTAGTTAATACTTTATCACTTCAGGGTCCGGCTGAATCTTTTGTCATTGCATCTACTGTTGAGTCTGGTTCTGCTCCTCAAGGTTCAAATCAACCTTTACCTATAACAGCGGTACGTCAGTTTCAAGGGAAAGTTCCTGCTGGGGGGGTTTGGTTTAGTGTCAGTGGTCAGAGGTTACAAAATAATAAAGCTATTCCTTATGGACAAATTATCAATTATAATCCTACTAAAAATTATTTGAGTTCCATGTTGGAATGGAAAAGTTCTGCTGGTCAAGCTCCGATCTGGCAGGAAATGACTGGAGGGGGAGATCCGGAGTTGGTGGTTGAGCAAACTGTGGGGTTAGATCCTGATTTTGATATTTATTGGATTCAGCCACGAAAGTTTATACTTAATCCTGTTGAATTAGAGAAAATTTCTCTACAGGAAACTCCTATTGGGGATGGATATTATAAGGATGCTCTGAGGTTAGCTCGTAATGGTTTATGGTCTCCTGCTTTTGCTTTAATTGAACCTTTGCGAGAAAATTTCATGGATGAGTCTCAATGGTCGGAGAAAGCACAAGCTCAGTTTGATTTAATTAAGTTTCATGCCAATATTACAGAAGCTCAGGCGATCGCTTCTTGGGCAAGTCCAAGTCAAAAGGTTTTAGCTGGTTTAATAGATGGCCGTTGGCAAGAAAGTCTAAATGTGTTTGAAAATAATTTGAGCAGTACTTATGATATTGCTAAGTTGCTGCAAAATGATTCTGGTCGTCTGCGCAAAAGGGTTGATGCTGCTTTAAGAGTAGATCGAGAGGAATTTAATGCTATAGCTTGGGGTACTCTAATTGTGGCAAGTCAAAAAGGGCGAAGAAGGGGAATGTCGTGGTTGAATAGGCAACCTCAGATAAGTGAGAAGGGAAAGGAAAAGATTGAGAAGTTATTGGATAGAATAGATGCTGCTTTTGCGGAAAAGGAAAATATACAGGAACAGAAAGTTCGGCGAGGAGGAGTGTTGTAGGAAGTTAGAAGTCAGAAGTTAGAATTCAGGAGTTAAATTCTTGCTGTGAGTAAATTTGTCAGGCGTGAGAATATTCTAGTAATAATGGTGACTGCTATATTTCTAACATTACTATGCAAGGCTACCAAATTTTTGAGTTGGGTTGACGTTAAGGAAACCTAACCTACTATTTATATTATTCGTGAACTGAACCGTCTGGCATTGTTGCGCCTTTTAGGTTAGCTTTGTTATCGCCTTCACCGAAGTTTGTACCACTTATATTTGCTTCTTTTAAGTTGGCATTTTCTAGGTTAGCACTACTTAAATTTGCCCCACGCAAGTCTGCTGAAGTTAAGTTAGCATTGCTCAAGTTACTGTTAGTTAAATTTATGCCACAAAGTTTTGCTTTACTTAAATTAACCCCTGTAAGTTTTTGACTTATTAAAGATAAACCGACTAAATTTGCCTCAGTTAGGTTAGCACCATTAAGGTTAATTTGATTAAAATTATGCACATTTTTCAAGTCAGCTTGACTAAGATTTGCTGCTGTTAGATTAACATCATATAAGTTAGCATGAGCAAAATTTGTTTGACTAAGGTCTGCTGCTGTTAAATTAATATGATGTAATTTAGCATGGGCAAAATCTGTTTGACTAAGGTCTGCTAATCTTAGGTCTGCACCTTGTATAGATGCTTCACTCAAATTAGCTTTCTTGAGATTAGCTTCAACAAATTTTGTGCTAACCAAATTGGCTTTTATTAACTGAGCATTACCTAAGTTAACGTCACTTAAATCTGAATAGCTGAGATTTGTTGAATTAAAATTTGTTCCTTCTAAGTTAGCTTTTCTCAAGTGTAAATATCCTAAGTCATAACCAGCTAAGTTTACTGCTTGTAATGAAACACCAGGAGCAAGCAAATAAGCACCTAATTTAGTGTAATTAAAACCTTTCGGAAAAACAGTTGCTTCGCTACAAAGTGCCTGATTTATTGTTACCATTTGTAGATTTGCTCCTGCAAAATTTGCATTTAGTAAATTAGCTCTACTTAAATTAGCTTGGCTCAAATTTGCATTAGTAAAATTCGCATTTCTCAAATTTAATTTACTCAAATTTGCTTTTGTGAGATTTGCACCACTAAAATTTGCATCATTTGACAGTTTAGAATTACTAAAGTTAACTCCGCTAAAGCTACCTTCAGTAAAATTTGCAGACTCTAAATTAGTCTCCTTAAGATTCACATTTCTGAACTTTGCCTTTTCTAATTTCACAGAATTCATTTTTGCTTTATTCAAATTAGTATTAATGAACCTAGCTTGACTTAGATTTGCTGAATACAACTTAATTTCAGAGAGGTTAGCACTTTTAAATTTTGCTTCAGTTAAATTAACTGAGCTTAAATCTGCCCAAATCAAATTTGCACCATTAAAATTAGCATTACTCAAATTTAATTTTGAATCAAAAGACTTCCCACTCAAATCTGCACCAGACAAATTAATCCCAATAAAATCTCGTTCTCCCTCATTATATCTACGCAAAAATTCCTCAGCACTAACCACAGGTTCTTGACTCTCCTCTTCCTCCTCATCTTCATCTACCACCATTGAAAAATCCCGAAATTCCATTTCATTCTCATCAATAACTCCAGGCAAATATTCCACCTCATCCAAACTTTTCACACTTGCTGCAAATCTACGATTAATTTCTGCTGACTCCAAAACTTCAGCATTATCAAAACGCTCAATTAATCCTTGAATAATTTTTCTATCAGTCGTCCGAATACCAACTTCTCGTTCCCAACTTTCCTCACCCGAAGCCAATAAATTATGACTACCCACAAAAGCAAACTTCTCATCACACACCAGAAAATTTTCGTGAGTTCCTAACAACTTCAACCTCAATAAATCGGGATAATCTTGCTCTAATTCCTGTAAATCTACCAAAGCATTATATTTCCAACCCTTGCCAATATTCGAGCGATCGCCCAAATATCCCCAACCAATATCTACTTGACAACCCCTATCTAAACAACCCTGAAATTTCTCCAGTAAATTTTCATCAACACCATTACAATTTAACCATGGACAAACAATAATTAATCGCGATTCAACTGTTTCCAGCCCCTCAATTAATACACCACGACTGCCAGAGCGATCGAACACTAATTGATTTTCATATTCTTGAGGATTTTGTGAAATTTCCTCTGATAATATATCTTGTACAGGAGTCGATTTTATCGGATTATTTACACTAAATAATTCATCTAAACGTAGACTTAAAGTAGTCAACTTTTCCTGCAAATTTTCCACAGTTTCTATTTCTTTTCGATGATGAAAAATTTCTATTTGCTCATCTAAAGTATGTTTGAGTTTAACAACATATTTTTTCAGAGTAGTCTGTTGTTTTTCCAATTCTGAAACTTTATTTATTAGAGCAGATAAATTGGATTCTAGATCAGACATAATTAAATTAAATAGTGGAGAAATTACCATATTTATGGTAAAACATTATAGTAACTATTCAGCTAGCTTGTGGTCAGCTATTAGCTGTTTCACAAATAATGAATAAACACTCTGAGGTCAAAGTCAGTTTTTTTCCAATGCTTTTAATTTGACTTAAATCTATCAATACTAATTTCTGCTCTAAAAGTAATAAATTAATAGCTGATATAGCAATCCGCGCTTATGTTGTAAGATTTTATCTAACGGGGTTTGGTCTCCAAAACCCAAACGCAAAGGGATTTGGAGACCAAACCCCTACAGTTTTCTCTCGCCAATCATTTCTTATGGCTATAGCTGATAACTGATAACTGATAAAAGTTAGTTTTTTCCAATACTTTTAATTTGACTTAAATCTATCAATACTAATTTTTGCTCTAAAAGGGCTTTATTGCACGAAAATAGCCATAGAAAATCCGTTCCCCTTTTCGGTTTCCTCGACATGAAAGGTGAACCTAGTGACAGCTATATCACCCTCTTTCTATACATTGATGCTTTATTCATTTATTGGCCAATAATTAAACCGCTCAAACCCTTTACAGGCATAAGTTTCAGCCTTTTTTTATCAATATTTGATGCTTTATTCATTTATTGGCCAATAGTTAAACCGCTCAAACCCTTTACAGGCATAAGTTTCAGCCTTTTTTTATCAATATTTGATGCTTTATTCATTTGTTGGCCAATAGTTAAACCGCTCAAACCCTTTACAGGCATAAGTTTCAGCCTTTTTTTTATTAATCTTTGATGTTTGATTTATTTATTGGACAATAGTTGTAGAAGTATGAAGTACATCTGCTTTAGCTTGTGCAGTAGCTATATCTTTTCAGACAACAAAGCCCTCTAAAAGTAATAAATTAATAGCTGATATAGCACTCCTAAATAGGTTGTAAGATTTGATCTAACGGGTTTTGGAGACCAAACTCTAAGCCCAAAGGGATTTGGAGACCAAACCCCTACAGTTTTCTCTCGCAAATCATTTGTTATGGCTATAGCTGACAACTGACAACTGATAACTGATAACTGATAACTGATAACTGATATGTTACCTATACCAACAAAAAAAACTCTGAGATTTTATTTAGAAGATATAGAAAATCCGATCGGTAAAGCTTTTAACTTAATTATCATATTTTTAATTTTACTCTCTTCAGCTATTTTTGTTGCCAAAACTTATTCAATATCAGAAGAAGTTTTCCTCAAATTAGAGCTAATAAATCATCTTATTTTTGGATTTTTTGCTATTGAATATTTGCTGAGATTTTGGTGTGCAGAGCAAAAAATCAAGTTTATCTTTAGCTTTTTTTCTCTGATTGATTTACTTGCTATTTTGCCAATCTTTACAGATGTTTTAAACATTAGTTTTATTCTAATTATTAGATGTTTCCTAGTTCTGAAACTAATTCGATTTTTGAAGTTCAAAATTTATATCTTTAATATTACGACTGAAGATGGCAGAATTTTTGCCAGAATATTATTTACTTTATTTTCAATTATTTTTATTTTTTCTGGCTTAATTTATCAAGTAGAACATCCTGTGAATCCTGAATCATTTAAAACTTTTGTAGATGCTGTATATTTTTCAGTTGTCACAATGACAACTGTAGGATTTGGCGATGTAATTCCCATTTCAGAAAAAGGTCGTTTATTAACTGTTTTGATGATCTTAACAGGTATTAGTTTAATTCCTTACCAACTTGGAGATTTAATTAAACAACTTATCAAAACAGCAAATAAGCAAGAAAAAGTCTGTAGTGGTTGTGGTTTTTATTGCCACGATATAGATGCTAAATTCTGTAAAATTTGTGGAACAGAATTATAAGTATGAATTGAGAATTGAGAATTGAGAATTGAGAATTCAGGAGTGGTAAATTGACTAATTTGTGTGTGCTGATAAAAATTAACCAATTAGTCAATCATCATGGAGAATTTAGAATTGAGAATTGAGAATTCAGGAGTGGTAAATTGACTAATTTGTGTGTGCTGATAAAAATTAACCAATTAGTCAATCATCATGGAGAATTGAGAATTTAGAATTGAGAATTCAGGAGTGGTAAATTGACTAATTTCTGTGTGCTGATAAAAATTAACCAATTAGTCAATCATCATGGAGAATTGAGAATTTAGAAGTGGTAAATTGACTAATTTCTGTGTGCTGATAAAAATTAACCAATTAGTCAATCATCACGGAGAATTGAGAATTGAGAATTCAGGAGTGGTAAATTGACTAATTTCTGTGTGCTGATAAAAATTAACCAATTAGTCAATCATCACGGAGAATTGAGAATTTAGAATTGAGAATTCAGGAGTGGTAAATTGACTAATTTCTGTGTGCTGATAAAAATTAACCAATTAGTCAATCATCATGGAGAATTGAGAATTTAGAAGTGGTAAATTGACTAATTTCTGTGTGCTGATAAAAATTAACCAATTAGTCAATCATCATGGAGAATTGAGAATTGAGAATTGAGAATTCAGAAGTGGTAAATTGACTAATTTGTGTGTGCTGATAAAAATTAACCAATTAGTCAATCATCATTGAGAATTGAGAATTGAGAATTGAGAATTGAGAATTCAGAAGTGGTAAATTGACTAATTTGTGTGTGCTGATAAAAATTAACCAATCAGTCAATCATCATTGAGCATTGAGAATTGAGAATTGAGAATTGAGAATTTAGAAGTGGTAAATTGACTAATTTGTGTGTGCTGATAAAAATTAACCAATTAGTCAATCATCATGGAGAATTGAGAATTGAGAATTGAGAATTCAGAAGTGGTAAATTGACTAATTTGTGTGTGCTGATAAAAATTAACCAATTAGTCAATCATCATTGAGCATTGAGAATTGAGAATTGAGAATTGAGAATTTAGAAGTGGTAAATTGACTAATTTGTGTGTGCTGATAAAAATTAACCAATTAGTCAATCATCCGCGTATCCGTGGCAAAAATCCGCGTTTGCCCTTTAAACTTCCTAATAAACTTTTTAATCGAGTTAAATTAACTTCCTTATTACCATAACGCCATCCAACATAAGCTCGCGAAATTTCTTCTACTATTTCTCCCTGTTCCCTGTTCCCTGTTCCCTGTTCCCTAATAACTTTAGTATATTCAAAAGGAGTCTGAAAACCACGTTTAACTAATCCCTTACTCGCCATTAAACTCAACATTTGTTGATAGATACTCTCCATCGGAGATAACCTTCCTAACCAACGACTATAACGCCATTTTCGCCAAAAAATATACAATAACCAACCCAAAAAACTTAAAGCAGTAGCTAAAATTAAACCTCCAAATATACCTTGCCAACCTTGAGAAAATAAAGCAAAAAACCAACCAATAATTCCCAATATCCAACGGAATATTCCACCAATAAATCTCTCCAAAAAACCAGTTACAGGAGAAGGCAACCAACCAGCTACCCACTTCCAAAAAACCATCAGTGTAGAGGTTTGGTTTCCAAACCCTTTTTCAATAGAAGGAGGAATTAAGGGCATTCCTGGAATAGGATTAAAAGCAAACCATCCATACCCAGGAAAATAAACCTCAGTCATCATATAAGCATCTGTATTTTTTACCACATATAAACCAGTAAAAGGATTAAACTCTCCAGGAGAATAACCGCCAACTAATCTAGCAGGAATTCCAATAGAACGTAACATTATTGTCAAAACAGTAGAAAAATGATCGCCATAACCACCCGTAATTTTTTCCCCTTCCGGACTATTTTGATAACCAAATAAAAATGCTGAAACTAAATCTTCATCTTCTGCTAAAAATGGCGGTGTTTTCTGAAGTTTATAATTTAGGTTTTGCTTGAGATATTGAGCTAAATAAAGTGCTTTTTCGTAAGGGGAATTAATAGGTTTACTATCTTTCGCAACTTTATTTTGATTAGCTAAAATTTCTTCAGTTTTTTGTCTGACTTTTTCCACTATTTCCGGTGGAATTTGTAAATAATATTGACTAATACTTTCTGGATAATTTGTTCCTGCCTCACCCAAAATAGTACGATTTCTATAAGGAACATCAGAAATTACAGTGTAGGTTAAACCCTCTCGAAGTTCCAGAGGAGAACGTAAATTTCCATCAGGATCAATTGCTATTTTTTCAGTGGGAAAATATACCTCTCTGGCATTATATAAAGCCGGAATTAAATTTGGTAATTGAGAAACTACCGTATAACTTTGAATAACTTCTTTCCTTTCATTTTTATAATAATTATTTCTCGGCAAATTCACATAAAACTGATAAGAAAAACTAGAACGATTGAAGGTAAAAGTTTTATCATTCCGAGAAATTTCCCAACCTTCACCAGTATATTTATCAAAAGCCAAAACTCGCCAAAAACCCTCAGCTTGCGACCTAACTCGCATGACAACTTGAGGCTTTAATTGCCCCCGCAAATTTTGGTTTATCTTAGTATTAAATCCATAATAATAAGTAGTATCTAAAGTTCCCGGACCTGATTCTTGATTAGTTCCATTACCATTTCCAGAACCATCTCCATTTTCCCTACCTCGACCAATATAACCAGGATTTGTAATTGTTCGCCCGTCAAAATTTTCTACATCAAAATTAATCGGGGAACTGACAGGAAAAGTTCGTAATTGATAACCAGGCAACCTCGGTAAAAAAGCAAAAATTGCCATACCCAAACCGAGAGTTACTAATAATAATGTTGTTAATCTCTTGGGGGAAATAGCATTTAATAAAGATAATTTGTGTCGCTGCTTTTGTTTAGGAAATTTTGATTTATTACCAGAAAATCTTGACTGCAAACCCAACCTAGAACGGTAATCTAAAATCAGACAAGGAATAGCAAGAACAATAAACAGCAATAATATAGGTCCGTAAGTTAAAGTTTGACTAATAGTACCTGCAACTCCCAACAAAATTAACCCTATAACCATCGAATAACCCAAGTCTTTTCGCCTAGGCAAATCAAAACTATGCAAAACTTGAAGTTGAATCAATAATTCCGCCAATACCAATCGAGTATCATTTAACTCACCAACTAATCTGCTCAAAAAAGCAGCTAAAGCTAATAACATTCCGATCGCCAAACAAAATTTAGCTGGTACATTCCTTTTGTAGCGATTGTACCAACTCCAAATTGCTCCGATAATACTTAGTGGTGCTGCCCAAAAAGTTAAAGGCAGTTCGTCGGTTGCCACCCCAGCAGCGACGTCAACTGCTATAATGCCTACTATTACCAATGCCTGTACCATGACTCGTAATAGAATAGAATCTTCAGGAACAGGTTTAGGCGCTGCTTCTATTTGTCTCCACAGAGGTCCTAATATAGGTAGATTTCGCACTTCCCAGACAGAAGAAGAATTAGACATAATTTATTTTATAGCGCTACGCGCTAGGGAATAGGGAATAGGGAATAGGGAATAGTAAACTGTCAAAGGGTTTTCCTAGGTCATGCTGCGCAAACAGGATTTATAAATGTCCTAACCTTAATGCGTAGTGCTATATTGGTAGATGCCAATCGGAATTTAGAATTTAGAATTTAGCGTTTGGAATTCAGAATTTAGAATTCAGAATTTAGAATTCAGCATTCAGCGTTCTTTACTTACATAGAAGAATATGTATACTTACATAGAAGAATATGTATCTTGGCTGATAGCTGAAGCGCTGATAGCTAATAGCTAGTTAAAAGCAACTTAATATTTGGCAAGCATAGGCACGCTATTTAGAATTCAGAATTTAGAATTCAGGATTTAGAGTTTGGTTGAAGACAAACAGCAAAATTTAAAGGTTCTTCCCCATTTAACAAATTAATAGTGAGCTGCAATTTTTGGTCAGGTTTCGGAGCAAATAACTCTACCGATAGGGTACCTGGTTCCGAACATTGAGCAGTTGTTTCGTAGCTCTCTCCACCTTGCAGTTTCAGACTTCCTGCTGCTGGAAGTTGACCCTTAATTCTCAAACAAGCAGAAGACCTATCTTTAGGAATAGAATATTCAGCTTCAATATTAATCCAACCCACAGCAGTTTCCCATTCTCTTCTTACCACCGACTCATTCAAATGACAGGTTAAAGTTAAAGAAGCTAAAATCTCTTTAGCAGCCAATAAAGACAATAACATTTGTTGTCTTGGAGTTGCAGTGTTATAGTCTGTAACTCGACTAGACATCAACTCCCCATCACGAGTTTGACCTACTAATACTAAACCTGCTAGATTATTTAGAGATTGAGATTGGCCAGGGAATAAATTCTCTACAGCTTCAACTAATCTTTTGCCTGGTAGTAAGTCGGATTGTACTATCTCTTGGCAAGACTTCAGAAGTTGATAAGCTACACTATCTGTTAAAGGTATAGATAGATTTCTCCACCTGATATTTTTCATCTGTGATACCCACAGAGGAATTTGGGAAACCCAATTTTGAGTTTCAACGTCTGGATAGTCAGTATCGTATCCCGACTCTTCCCAAGGAAATAGTGGTAGTTTAGCTTCAATCTCAGCTTTTAGCCGTTTTTGTAACAATGACTCGAAACGATTATACACAGTTGGTACTTCTCCCAGTGTGGTTGGTGGACTTTCGTTGTAGTAGGGAAAGTCAATTTCTTCGGAATCAAGTGGATCTAGTTCTTCCCACTCTTCCTCTACCCTGATTTTTGCTAATCTATCCTCATTTGGAGGCTTTTGATTTTCCTCTACTACTGGCGAGCTAGAAGCTAGCGCTGGTGATATTTCTTCAGAATTTGGCTTTGATAAAAGCCAATCAAAGAAATTTTTCTCGAAAGTTTCCACCTCTTTATTCGTTTCGTTATTCATCACTTGACGCCCCTGCTCCGGAACTTGAACGATTTCGTAATTCCCAGGCAAGTTCGAGTAATTTATACCACTTTTTCTTAACCTGGTTGATTTTACGACCTAAACTTTTAGCGATCGCTTGATCAGAAAAACCTTGTTGCTTTAACTTTAGCAAATTCTGTTGTTCTGGATCGATTTGCTGATACAAAGTTTCCCATTCTTTAGGAGTTAACCCTAAATTTTGCTCTAAGTCTGCTTCTAACCATTGATGAACCAGTTCCCAGCGATGTCCCATGGCAAATTTTAGCAAATGGTACTTAAAGCGCTGCTGTAAATAATCCCTTTCTCGGGGTTTAAGACCTAAGATAGATTCTATTTCCCCAGTGGATAAGTCTTGTAAGCGCAATGCAAAATAATTGGCACAGTCTTGTTGTTGACGTTCCTCTAGATAGGCCATTAGTTCCTCTATCACAACCTGACGTAGAGAACCAATATCATTACCTGGGTTTTTTACAACCATTGCTTCCCGTACTTGCTGGATAGAGCGATCGTTCCAAGTTTTATCAGAGTCGGTACTTGTTCCTTCTGCTGCTTGGTCAATATCTACGGATGTTTCCTTTGGTTGTTGTTGGGCAAAAGTTTGTGCCCGTAGAATAATCAATTGTTGACTCCGACCACCAGACAAAGGTATACGTCTTTTGCCATAACGTTCTGTAAAGGCCATATACTCTGCCAGTTCTAACAAAGTACGGGGAGTGTAAGTTGATGGCAGTTCAGCTTCTCGCCGAAAAGTATTTAAAGTCTCCAGGTAAAATTGTTGTAAAAAATCTTCTATCAGACTTAATCTAGCCTGATAACTTGATTGTATTTGGGGAGGAGTGATATATCTATAAACAATAGCACTGAGGGTGCTATGTAATTCTACTCTTCCTTCTCTAGAACCAAGCTGGTAATAATGTATACATCGTCTTAAGCGATGTAGAGCTAAATTTTTAGCCCATTTACCCACTTCTCCCGAAGCTTGAATTCTTTTACTTTCTGTACAAATCCTGTCTACTTCTTGTCTAATGCGCTCTGCTACTTCCAAGCAATTTTGCCTAGAGGCACGAGTAGACTGTTGAAATTCATCTAGGAGTAGCCTTAAGATTTCTTCGCCAACTTGGCAGATTTCCCCCATCATTGTATTAATAATTAATTGCTAATAAACTTCTTTAATCATCACAAATACACCCTACTTTTTAGATAATTTCTGAAAACATGAAAAACGTTAAATTATGGACTTAGATATACAAATCCAAACACTTATTAAAAACGCCCCCCAAGATGGTAATACACCACAAATTGTTGAAGCAATTACACCTGCTTTAAAACTGTTAGCTCAACAACTAAAACATTTGCAATATTATATTCTGCAAACTCACACACAAAATTGGGTTTTGACTACTTTAGGTCATCGCAGTCAATCTGAACTAGAAAAACGTGTTATTTATGCTTTTCCGACACTACAAGATGCCTCATCATCTATTTCAGAAGATAATGTTATAGCGACACCTATGCCAGTTATTCATATACTTTTTCAAATGATAGCAATTCAACCTTTAGATAGCCTTGTATTCTTTGAAAAACCAGACGATTTGACAACAGCTACGGAGGTTAAAAGAGAAGATGTCCAAAAACTGATAAGTATATATCTCAGACAGTATCAGGCATCCTCTAGTTCCAACTCTAGCAAAATTCCTCCAGATATTGCCTGAATAATTAATAATTAATAATTAATAATTAGGGTTTGCTGAAAAAGTCTTTTTGCTCTTTCTAGTAGTCAGTAGTCAGTAGAAATGGTAGATTACAGAAGATGTAGTCGGAACAATTTCCCTCAATTTTTCCGCGCTTGTCTGCTCATCCATCCTCACTTTTTCAGCATTTAAGATATGAAAACCAGGCACTTTTTTCTACCTAAAAATGCTAAAACCTTTATCTATAAATGCTTTTAGATTTAATCAGCATAGCAATAATTAGAGATAGTTTTCATTATCCATTATTCATTATTCATTATTCATTATTCATTAGTTTAATACAGCCTACTTAAAACATAGTCAGTAAGATTAATCAAAGCTTGACGAGAATCACAATCTGGTAAAGATTGTAAGTGTTCGCCAGCCATCTTCGCGTATTTAGCAGCCAACTCTTTAGACCTTTCAATACCTTGGCTATCTTTAATCAATTGGATAGCCTCTTCTAAATCGCCATTTTGTGCTAATTCTCTTTCAAGTAGTTTTTCTAAGGCTGGCTTTTCTTCAAAAGCATATAATGTAGGTGCTGTCAAGTTGCCACTTTTGAGGTCTGAACAAGCTGGTTTTCCTAGAGATTCTGTGGCGCTAGTAAAGTCTAGTATGTCGTCTACTATCTGGAATGCTAAACCTAAATATTTACCATAGTAATACATATCCTGGGCTAGTTCTGGCGGGGTACCACTAATAATAGCTGCAGCTTTAGAACTATTAGCAATTAGAGAAGCAGTCTTGTAATAGCTCTTTTCTAAATAAGCTTCTATGGATAAGTCAGTGTCAAATCTATGTAGTCCTTGCTGAATTTCTCCTTCCGCAAGATCCATAATTACTTCTGAAAGTAGTTTGACAACTTCTAGATTATCTAGATTGGCCAAGTACCAAGATGATTGAGCAAAGAGAAAATCTCCAGCTAGTACAGCAACACGATTAGTAAATAAACTATGAACGGTAGGGACGCCTCGACGAATTTCTGATTCGTCTACTATATCATCGTGAACTAAGCTAGCAGTGTGGATCATTTCTGTAATTTCTGCTAAACGACGATGTTTAGGAGTAATTTCCTGGTTTAGCATAGTAGTCCGTGAAATTAATAGGACAACCGCTGGTCTGACCCGTTTTCCCTTGACACGGAATAGGTGTTCTGCAGCTGCGTATAGTATGGGGTGACGGGCACCTACTAATTGTTTTAAGTTATCTGTTAGTAGTTGCAGGTCTGCTTCTACTGGAGAGAATAGGAGGGTGGAAGTGGTCATTTCAGTTATCAGTTATCAATTATCAGTTATCAGTTCCAACCGCTGAAGTCAGAGACTTGAAATACTAAAGTTTATTTTTTTCATGCCCTTATTTTTACAAAGGGAGACTTGAGACCTTATTTTTTGGTCATGGATTAGCTAATAAAGCTACAAGTTAACAAAATTTTACATATTATATTCTTATTCTAAGCTAACCATCCTTGATATAGGAAAGTTAGAAATCTTGATTCGTAAATAAAAGATTTTTTGAAAAAATTCTTACAATTATAAATAAATGCCAGTAGCAGTTGTAGATTGTATCTACTTAATAATTAAATTGTATCTACTTAATAATTAGATTGTATCTACTTAGTAATTAGTTCTTACAAGACTCTATACAAGCGGAGCTTTACCAGTAGACTTTATTAAAGACATCCAAAAAATTAATTAATTGTCGTGGTAGATAGAATAATAAAAATTTTCATCTTGAGCAACAGGTTATTAGTAGTATATTCAACGACCCTCTTTCTCATCTAAAGGTCTCTATAACTATTAGCTAAAAGTAAAGATATTATGGATCTATCCGGTAGTGAATCAGAGAAAAAAAGTGACATACATTATTTTTGTATGCTTTCTTTATCAGGTGTAGAAAACAGGAATCTGCTGCCAAAAAAAACGCAATTCAGTGGTGTATCTCCAAATCATCATCGGGATTTTTGGCAAATATGGGAATCATATCAAGATTATTTTTACAAGCTTTGCCTACAGTGGATGAGAGGTAACTCTCACGATGCCGAAGATATACTAAATCAAGCAATTATTAAAGCCTGGAATGAATGGGAAAAATCTGCCAATAAAATTATATATCCTAAAGCCTGGTTAAAAAGACTTATCCATAACTTATGCATGGATTACCATCGAAAACGCAAACGAGAAGCCACAATAATTGACAACATCGATGAGCTTAAATTTGCAGATCATCCAGCTTTCTTTTCTAAGGTAGATAGTCCTGAATCTAATATTTTGCATCTAGAGATGGAGGCATATATCCGCCACCAAATTGAATATTTACCTGATAGATTGCGCCATCCTTTTATTCTACACTTCTATCAAGATAAATCTTGTCAAACTATTGCTAAAAAACTTATTCTATCTGAAGATAATGTTCGCAAACGTATTCAAAAAGCACGAAATATTCTCAAAAAGCAGCTAAATAAGTATTTGACAGGTGAAGATAAAACTTCTCTAAATATCCTCTTGCCATCTTTAAAAAGGGATATTCCGATAGGAGAAAAGTTTCAATCTAATCACACAGATATTTCTAATGGGAAATCATCAACTACAACAAAAAACAAGCAAGAAGAAATTAACTATAAAGTAACTGTAATATGTCAGGAAACATTGCCCCATCTTTGGTACAGTTCACTCAATTCTTTGGACTGGAGATGAATGCTCACTTAGTTTTAGAGGAAAAGTCAGCTAGACAAAAACAGAAACTCATTACCTTAAATCAGTATGTTCAGAAATATCCTCAAGGATGGAAAAAAAGATTATAACTGGCTAATTTGCTTTACGAAATTGGAAACTTGCCACAAGCAGTTGCAGAATATTATCAAGTGCTTGAACGACAACCAAAATTAATTGATATATGGCTAAAACTGGGGAAAATATTGCAGATAATGGGACTAGAAAAAGAGGCTATAGAAGTATACGAAAAAGCCTTATTTTTGTCTGAAAATGAAGGAACCCAGAATCATATAAATGGATTAATTGCAGTTTGCCAAGGTGAGAGTAAAAATGCTATTAGTGCCTTGAATTTAGCAGCTAATTTAGAACCTGAAAAAATAGTTCACTGGTTTGCTTTAGCACAAGTACATCAACGCAGAGAAAATCCTCTTGGTGTAATAAGTGCATTAGAGCAGGTTTTGTCAATCAATCCAAATGATGTTACGGCCTTGATTTACAGCTATGATGCTTTAATGTCGCGTGGGAAAATTTCAGCCTCTAGGGAGGTGTTAAACAGGCTTATAGCCGTAGCTGAGGATGATTTTCGGGTACGGCAACGACAAATTGATTGGCGTTGTCAAATGAGATTGGTTTCTGGTAAGGAGGGGAAAAAAACTAAAAAAATGATTACTGCTGCCCTGGGACAAACTCCCCATGGGGCTGAGGCTCACAAGTCCCTGGCCTATTATCACATTTTCCGCAGGGATTGGGGGCAAGGTGTGGAAGTGTTGGCCAAGTTTACCGGAGAACATCCCCATCATCCTTATGGTTGGTATTACTATGGACGGTGCTTGTTTGAGATAGGGAAATATGAGAAAGCCGGAGAAATAATGCAGAAAGCTTATCTTATGTATCCTGATGATTGTGAAATTTATCGGGGGTTGTGCGAGTTAACAAAATTTTACATATTATATTCTTATTCTAAGCTAACCATCCTTGATACAGGAAAGCTAGAAATCTTGATTCCTAAATAAAAAATTTTTCAAAAAAATAAGCAAAATTATAAATCAATACCAGTAGCAATAGTAGATTGTATCTAATTGTTAAGCTACTCTCAAAATACTCTATACAAATAACATCAACTGTGTTATATTAAAACTATTAACTCTAATAGCTGTAATAATTTAAGATAGAAAAGAGATACTGATTGAATCTTAAATTAGAAGAGTAAATAGGTTATCAAGTCTTCAATAGTGAAAACTTAGCAATTATTGGGACAAACATTTAAGAGGCTCTGAAATGGAATACATACAATTTAGTTATCATGCTTATTTTATGAAAATTTGCTGTTTAATTGATTGTATGAATCAGCTATTAGATTGTATGATGATCGGAAGATAAGTTAAAAACTGCACAATATGGGCGAGATATATTTGCAGAACACTGAATTGCAGAAGTAGACGTTAACTAACCTTCGCAAGCCCTGGGGAATATTAAGTGAAAAGCTTACTCAGTGGTTGATATATTTAGTTAGATTAACATCTAATCAACACAAGGAAGATAGTTGCTATAAATCGCTATTAAATTGATAGTATTTAATTGTAAATTCACCTACAAATACTTGATTTTATAGGTATTTTTTCCGAAAAGGTAACATTTATTACCTATGAAATATGGCTATCCAGAGTGATAACTCTTTAGATGCTTCCACTTTGATAATTTTGATAATAATCTTTGTTAGAAGCAGTAATAGGTAATTGCTGAATATCTTGATTTTAGAGACTACCTAAATAGATGGTACCTCCACATCAAATAAACTTGTAGAAATAAAAATATCTACTGGTTTGAATTGGTATTTAATACCAAACTATGTAAATCTAAGAGTTAAAGAATTTATCAACAAATTTATTTGACTCTAAAAATCAAGTAAGTAGAAATAACTTTTGTACTTAGAATTAATTTAATTAATATCTAACAGAAGTTACATTAATTACTTCTTAAGTTCTTAAAAACACTCCTCACACACAATTTGGTCAAACTATGAACTACAATCACATTCCTGTAATAATTCCCATTCTAGCAACTGGTTATGTATTTACCGTGTATTTGCTCTTAGCATTGGCTCAACGGGGTGCAAAAATTACACGAAATAAAATTTGGTAACAAAGTATTGTCGATTACAGCACCAATTTACATCCTATGCTTTTTGTCTTTAAAAGGGGAGGCTTTCAACCTGAATTATTTAATTATTAACTATTAATTCTTCGGTAAAAAATTCCTTTTAGTGAATCCTCTTCTTTTTAAGAAGAAGAGGAAATTGCTAATTTATGAACATTATTGCTAGAAGAGCAAGTTACACTAAATTTGAAAATTCAGTAGATTTTCTGTCTAAATAGAAATAGATTGTTCTAGAAGATTTGCTAAAGAAATTGCTTCTACAACTGGTCTGTAACCAAGTCGCTGTAATGATAGATCTGCAAATTTTTGAGGAGAAGCACTAACTACAAATTTTGTTGGTTTTGGTGTATTAAAGTTTTGCAAATTCATAGTTTCCAACTTTTTAGCTGCTACTTTAACCAGATAAACTGCAGGGTCTATAAAATTCACAGATTTAGGTAATAATGAACGTAATATTGGTTCTAAATAAGGATAGTGAGTGCAACCGTATACTAATGTATCAATTTGTTGCTGTATTAGAGGCGTTAAATATTCTTCTGCTATCTGATATGTGTAGGGGTCATGTAGCTGATTTTGTTCTATCAATGGTACAAAGTAGGGACAACCAACTTGCCAAACTTGAACAGAAGCATCTGCATCTAGGATAGCATAACGATACGCATTACTAGCAGCAGTTGCAGGGGTAGCAATAACACCTATTCTTTTTCCTTGTTCTACTGCAGCATTAGCTCCAGGTACAATCAATCCTAGAATAGGAATATCAAATTTCGATTTGGCTTTTTCCAAGGCCAAAGCTGAACTGGTATTGCAAGCCATTAATACCATTTTTACCCCACTTTTGACTAGCCACCCAATAATTTCATCTACAAATTGTAAAATCTCTTCGGTAGTTTTTGTACCATAAGGTAATCTTGCTGTATCACCAAAGTAAAGAATAGATTCGTTGGGTAACTGTCTATATAACTCTCTTAAAACAGTTAAACCGCCTATCCCACTGTCAAAAATTCCTATTCTTTTTTGTCTATCAGTAGTCATTCTTTAAGTATTCAAATAAATAAAGTATAGCAATCCTATTGCGGTTGTAATATTTTGGTGGTAGTTAGGAGTCAGAATTTTTAAGGTTTTCCATTAATATTAACTATTAGAAAAATTTTCACAAATCTTACCGCTTTTAGGGAACAGGGAACACTTAACTGGGAACAGATGGGAATTTCGGCTTTTTTATATACTTTTTAATTACCCGCAACCTATTTAGGATTACTATAGTTAATTTTATTAATTAAGTTTAGAGAATATTTTTCCTTCAGGAAAAATTACATGATTTTTGATAAACTGAAGCTGACAAAATAGAAGGGATAAAAAGAATTTACTAATCAATTAACAATTAATAATTAGGGTTGAAAACTTTTCCTCATAAACTATATATAGCAATTTGAAGAGATTGTAGTCAAACATTGGACTTGACAGTTTACAAAATCAAATCTAATTGCTATATACAGCGTTTCATCTTTAATTATCTAATTAATATCAGATACTTATGCTAGCCTACAAACTCTAATCTAGCTGGTTTTTCTTTTGGTGCTTCTGTACCTTTAAGGTAAGCTAATACTGTATCTGCGTCAGATACCTCAAATGGATCATCACCATAGTTGTCGCTAAAACCTGGTTCAACAAACATTTTTTCAATGTTGCAGTCGTTAACAACCATTGCATAGCGCCAAGAACGCATACCAAAACCAATATTAGACTTCTCTACTAACATTCCCATTTTGCGAGAGAATTCTCCATTGCCATCTGGTAGTAGGAATACATTTTTAGAACCTTGCTGTTTACCCCATTGGAACATCACAAAAGCATCGTTTACTGATAGACAGATAATTTCATCTATTCCTTGTGCTTTAAATTCATCGTATAGTTCTTCATAGCGGGGCAGGTGAGTAGATGAGCAGGTTGGTGTAAAAGCACCGGGTAATGCAAATAAAACAATACGCTTGCCACCAAAAATTTCTTTGGTTGTTTTGTCTTCCCACCGAAAAGGATTTGGCCCGGGAACAGATTCATCACGGACACGGGTTTTGAATACTACGTCAGGAACTTGCTCAATAGCCATAACTTACCTCTTTATTGACATTTGACTTAATTTTGCCTTGTAAATCAGAATAATTCTTAAATAAGAATATGTCAATGGTATTACAGAAAAAAATTTATTTTCGAGTTTTTCTTGTGAAAGTGTTATTAAATAGGGTATAATAGTCTACTCAATATCTTAACTTTGGGTTGATATTTCTTAGGTTATATGGTATACGATGATAATCCTGGATGTTGAAAAAGGGAATTGGGAAGAAGTTGCTTCAACAATAATTGATTTTGATTTTGGAACTTAGAAATTCCTACTTATTCCCTACTCATATCAAATTCTGGTAATTACAGGACTTACGCTTCCCCGCTATATATGGCGTATTTTTTAGTCAATATTCCCAATATTTCCACTATAATTAGTACCCTTGCGTAAGTCCTGAATTAGTTATTTTATGGTTGATAACTCAGGAGTCAGTTGAGGGAAACTATATTACAGAAGATAGTTTTTGGATAAATGTATAACCATATTTCATGTCAATTGATGTACCGCAAGTGAGATATGGGGTATTAAATAAAATTGTTGCTAAAGAACCAAGAGGGAAGAAGCAAGAAGAAATAAATCTTGAAGAAAAAAAGGATTAATGATAAATAATTAGGTGGTTTATCCAATTCTAAAGGCTTCTTCTAGCTATAAGTAAATTTATAAATTTATAGGTTTCTTTTTTTAGCATTTGCTAGTTCTGGGTGTTCATTAATTGATAATTGATAATTACCTCTCTCTAAAAGGCAAAGGATTGACTAAAAGGAAAAAATAAATTTTTTTTCCTTGAAAATGGAGGCTTTCAACCTGAATTATTAATTATTCAGTAATGGTTTTTCACTCAAATGGGGAGTGGAGAGATGGGGATGTTTTTCATTAGTTAAACCTAGTCATGGTGTTTGAGTAAAACTTGCTATTCATACCTAATTTTGATTCGTCACAATATTAATGATTATGTCTTTCATTTGTTTGAGAAATGTTGTTGGTATTAAGTGAAGTTATTTCTTACTAAATCATCAGTTACTACGAAGCATTTGGTAGTTTAAAGATATCTTTGTGTTAAGTAGTTTCGGTGATTTCAGCACAAAGGAAACCAGAATTTATTATTTGGGAATAAAATCAAGAATATCATGGAGGTTGGTATCGTTTGTGTAAAAGTTAGCTTGAATATCTACAGGAAATTTAAGTTTTTTTCCCACTTTAAAATTTTACTTTACCCAAAGCATAAGCAAAGGAACATTTAACATAAAGACGGCTGTTAAAAACAAGATAATTATATTGTTTAGTCAATTTTTATCACCTCTTGTTTAACGTTCAACACCTCTGGATATAACTAAATGTATTTAGTCTTAATATATTGAAAATCTAAAAAAGAATATTTGTGATAGTTTTATTCAAAATAACCAAGGCTATATTTTGTTGATTTTACCAGAAATTACTAATTTGATATCCTAAATTATTAAGCATAACTCTGAACAATGGTAGACTTAAACCTATTACATTCGTATGACAACCTTCTATCTTTTCAATAAATAAACCACCTTTGCCTTCTATGGCAAAACAACCAGCACATTTTAAAGGTTCTTCAGTCGCGACATAAGCTTCTATTTCTTGGTTATTCACAGGAGCAAAATGAACTTTTGTCATTCTACAAAGTACGATAGTTTGATTTTGGAATAAATCAATTAAAGCATGACCTGTGTATAATTCACCAACTTGGCCACGCATTTTTTGCCAACGAGCGATCGCTTCTTGTCTATCAGCAGGTTTACCATAAATTTGGCCTTCAATAACTAATACTGAATCACATCCTAAAATTAAATTTGATGATCTTTCAGATGGGTTTTCTTTGATTATAGAGTTAGCTATTGTTTCTGCTTTAGTCTGAGCTAATGTTTCTACTAATTTTCTAGGTTCTGTTAATTTAACTGTTGATTCATCAAAGTTACTAGGCATAACTATGGGATTGATTCCAACAGTTTTTAATAAGCGAAGTCTTGCTGATGAAGATGAAGCTAATATTAGGCTAGGAGTTTTCATATTTCAAAGCACGCCAGCATAAAATATTTATTAGGAAGGTGCATCTCAATGTTGAATAAAGTCAAAAATTTATCGCTTTTAGGCAATAGGCACTATTGCTACAGGCAACGGGGAATATATAGGAAAAAAGTATTTTTGCCAATATGAGATGCACCCTATTAGGAGTTTAGAATTTAGAATGCATAATTCAGAATTATTTTTTTAACTTATGAATTAAAAAAGCATAATTCAGGATTAATTTTTTAATTTATAAATCAATTGTTTTATGAATTAAAAATTAAGAATTTAAAACTTCAGCTATTCATTAATTCCTTAATTTAATAATTCTGTATTCTCAATTCAAAAAAGATTCATTAATTCCTTAATTTAATAATTATAAATTCTACATTCATAAGAAGCTAATATACAAAGAAAGAATTAATAGCTTGTTGAAACTTATCATGCACTTTTTGCCATCTCTTTTCGGTAGTAGAAATGTTCATGGTGAAAAGTTTGCCACGACTAACTGCTACACTTGCTAAGTTATGACGTTCTCTTCCGTCAGCAAGTTTAACCGCATACTCTAATTGATAATATGTTTTAGTCTTATATTCTCGTGCTTCGGCATTAACTAATTCTGCTTTTCTACCTGAGTCTTTTGGTGCAATAGCATTTTTACTCAGTTTATATCCCACTTCTGTAGGAGTACCCAAGTCAGTCAAAGTCTTTTCTTGAAGCACGGGGCTAATAACTACGCTAACATTCTCGGTAGCCTCAACCAAGTCATGGAAAACTACATCTGGGCCATCATAAACTTTGACTTGAAGCCAACCATTAGGATAGAGGAATTCATAACCATCAGTTGTATCTACAAAGCTTTGGAGGCCACCGCCTACAGAAACACAACCTGTTAATGTGAGAGCGATCGCTACTAAACATAAGGCCACAATTTTTTTTAACATTTTCTCTAATCTATAATCTAAATAATTGGAGTTGGATTGAGTTGGCTCTTCAGTCTCAATACTCCTATAAATTTATTCTCTCATTAAATCTTAATTAATTTAAAAATTTTGTGAATTTCATATATTTGAACAATTAGAGCGAGTCTAATTAAGAACGCCATAATCAAAATGTTCTGCTGTTGCAGCGAGAATATTTTTCGCTTTTTCCTTTTTTTTCGTACTACCTACTCCCTGGTTTCTACTGCCTCAAGTTTTGATTTGTGAATTTCATCTATTTCAAAAGTTAGAGCGAGTCTAATTAAGAACGCCATAATCAAAATGTTCTGCTGTTGCAGCGAGAATATTTTTCTCTGTTTCTTTTTTTTCGTACTACCTACTCCCTGGTTTCTACTGCCTAAATTTTTGAGTTGTTAATTTCATCTATTTCAAAAGTTAGAGCGAGTCTAATTTAAGAACGCCATAATCAAAATGTTCTGCTGTTGCAGCGAGAATATTTTTCTCTGTTTCTTTTTTTTCGTACTACCTACTCCCTGGTTTCTACTGCCTAAATTTTTGAGTTGTTAAT
Source organism: Okeania sp. SIO3I5 (assembly GCF_010672085.1). Taxonomy (GTDB): domain Bacteria; phylum Cyanobacteriota; class Cyanobacteriia; order Cyanobacteriales; family Microcoleaceae; genus Trichodesmium. The sequence continues at coordinate 160 of NZ_JAAHHT010000084.1, read as the reverse complement.
TTCATCTATTTCAAAAGTTAGAGCGAGTCTAATTTAAGAACGCCATAATCAAAATGTTCTGCTGTTGCAGCGAGAATATTTTTCGCTTTTTCCTTTTTTTTCGTACTACCTACTCCCTGGTTTCTACTGCCTCAAGTTTTGATTTGTGAATTTCATCTAT